>JAYPXF010000001.1:0-16659 GCA_038154405.1 Verrucomicrobiales bacterium
TCGCCCAACATTTCGGCGCGGCCGAGGGTTATCGATGCGATCGATCCGGCGATGAACTTGCGCCGGGACACCGGCAGGACATGGGCAGGCATGACCCAGACGATAGACCAAACCGGACGCGTGTCGACTATTGGGTCGGCGGCTGCAGCACCGCGCGATAAATGCGGTCTTTCTGTTCGTAGAGGACGGTCCAGCGGCCGTGGAAATGAAACGGATTCGACAGGGTTTCAGCCTGGGTCGACGCTCGAAAGTTCACCGGCGGCCCCTTGCGCCATCCACGGAGGTCGGCCGAGAGCCAATAGCGACGTTGTTTCAGATCCATAGGCTGCGAAATGGCGACGAAGTTCATCGCTGTCTGAGTCACTGCCAGCGAGGCGATTTCTTCATCCACCCCGATTGCTGGGGTGGATGGCGATCTTTGCCAATTGAGCAGGTCCGTGCTGGTGGCGAGTCCGAGGCCTTGGGCGTTGTATCTCTGCCTCATGCCGCGGAACAGCAGGTGATACCGGCCGTTGATCTCGAACACCGGAGCGGGATGTGTGGACAGGTGTCGGTCCCAAGCGTTTGCCCGGCTGGTCAGAACCGGATTCAGCGGACTCTTCACCCATGGTCCGTTGAGACGCTGAGCGGTGGCCAAACCGATCTGTTTCGTGTGCGGATTCCTTCCCGAATAGAGGAGATGATAAACACCGCCCCGTTTGATGACACCGGCTGGCAGCTTGGCAACCGTTTGATCCCAGGCACCCGAGGGGCCGGTGGTGAGGATGGGGTTGCCGGTATGTTTCCTCCAGGTGACGCCATCTTTGGAAGTCGCAATCCCGAAGGCCTCACGGCCACCCTGGGCAATGGGTTGGTCCTGCGCTTCGAAGAAGCAGAAGAGCTCACCTTCTTCGTGGTAAACGTAGGGATTGTCGACAGCCATGTGATCCCATGCTCCGCCTGCGCCACGGTCGATCACGGGTTTGCCCCACGGGGTCTCCACCCAGATGCCACGCAGGTCGAGTGGCGGGGCCGACGCGGCGCGCCATACGGAGCGGCATTCTAGGGGATAATCGGTCAGCAGCCCGTCAATGCCGGCAGCAGCGGCCTGCTTCCAGGCATCATGATTGCGGCGTGCGGGACCAGTGCCGGCGTAGTTGTAGAAGACCTGTTTTCCCTGCCGGTGAAGCAGTGCGACTTCCTCCGCGTTGGGTGTGGAGGTGAGGAGAAAGCAATCCACCAGGCCTTCCTTGAGACGCGCTTCGATGTCATCGCGTCGAACGTTTTGGCCGATGCGGAATCTCGGATTCAACCGTTTGAGCCGGCGGCTCATCTCGTCGCTTTGATCGAAGGCAAAAGATTCCTCGATCAGTTGGTATTTCTCGACCAGGCCAACCAGTTTTACTTCACCCGTGCGGGTAAGATGCTTCACGTTCAAGGCAAGGACCGTCGGACTGCGCTTGCGCTTGCGGACCAACTGGAACGTCTCTTCCAAGGTGGGGATCCGCGCACCGGCAAAGGCTTTGTCGAACCAACTGCCCGCGTCGAGCTCTTTGAGCTCAGTCAGCGTCATTTCGCGCACGGAACGATTGGGACCGTCCGTGGTTCGCCGCACGTTGTCGTCGTGAATGACGATCAAGTGCCCGTCCTTCGAAGTGCGGATATCGAGTTCGAATCCCAGGCCCAATTCCAGGCACGCCGCAAACGCCGGCAGGGTGTTCTCCGGTGCGTGGCGCAACAGCCCGCGATGGGCGACCGGAATCGGATCGGCTGGCGCGACCTGTCCGCCAATCAGGACCAAGACTGCGAACCTCACGATAATCAAACGATGCATCAGGATCGGGAGTGTAGTCCGTCCGCCCAAAGAATTGGAATTGCAATCGGCCATTCGTCCGAGCTTGATCGTGAAATGAAATCTCCCGGGATGTCCTCCGCGTTGTTCGCCTTGCTGATCATGGCCGGCTTCACATCGGCGGCAACGCCACCACGAATTCCGGTCGGCGTGGCGAAGATGGATGTCACTCCCCGGGAACCCGTGGTGCTGGCCGGCTACGGCAGCCGCAAGACGGAATTCGAAAGCGTCGAGACGAAGCTATGGGCGCGGGCAATAGTCTTTGGGGACAAACAGCCGACCGTGATCGTGGTGCTCGACAATTGCGGTGTCCCGTTGAATGTCACGATGCGTCTGGCGGCGCGACTCCGGCAGCTCGGTGTTGCCCGCGAACGATTGGTGGTCGCAGCCACGCACACGCACAACGCGCCCAACCTTCCCGGCAACGCCCCGCTGCTGTGGGCGGGCCGCACGACGCCGGAGATGGATCAGCGTTCGACCAATTACACGACGTATGCGATCAAACAGATGGAAGCTGCAGTGGTAGCCGCCTTGAAGAATCGCCAACCGATGCGCCTGGAATGGGCGAAGGGTCGCGTCACTTTCGGTGGCAATCGGAGATTACTCAAGAACGGTCGATGGGTCGGCTTTGGCTTTCAGCGCACGGGGCCGGTGGACCACAGCCTTCCCGTGCTCGCGGCGCGTGACTCCGAGGGCAAGGTTCGCGCCATCTGGGCCAATTACGCCTGTCATTGCACCACCCTCGGTTCGCGCAATGCGATCAACGGCGATTGGGCCGGCTACGCGAACGCGGCGATTGAGAAGGACTTCACGAACGCGGTGTCCCTGATCACCATCGGTTGCGGCGCGGATGTCGGTCCACAGCCAAGCGGTCAGCTCGATTACTCCAAGAGCCATGGCGAAGCGCTGGCCAAGGAAGTCCGGCGTTTGCTGTCCGCCCAGAACAAGCCGCTGAATCAGGTTCCGGACATTGCCACCCGGCAGATCAAGCTTCCGCTGGAAACGCCCGCCGCGCGGGAACATTGGGAACTGAAGTCCAACCAACCCGGATTCAGCGGCCAGTTGGCCAAGGCGATGTTGGCCAAGCTCGATACTGCGGGACGCATTCCCGACGAGGTCGACTATCCGATCTCTGCATGGACCTTCGGTGATGATCTGGCGATGCTGTTCCTCGCTGGTGAAGTCGTGGTGGATTATGCCGTGCGGCTCAATCGCGAACTCGATTGGACGCGGCTCTGGTTCAACGCGTGGGCCAATGACATGCCAAGTTACATTCCCTCGCGACGCGTGCTTGCCGAAGGCGGTTACGAACCCGGTTCCTCGCAGATCTATTACGAGAAACCCGGACCTTACAAACCAGAGATCGAAGACCTGGTCGTCAACACAGTCCGCGACCTGCTCGGTCCGAAATTCGCCGCGCGACCCAACCAGAAACCTGCCCCCTATCATCGCATCTCAGCCGTACCAAGAGACCTCGATCCGGTGGACGATTGGGTTCCGCAGATTCCCTCCGAACTATCCACCCGGGATCGTGTTCGCGTTCGCCAACTCGTTCAAGTCGCACTACCCGGAGTCGAAAGAATCACCAGCGGCGAACCCGTCGAATGGCGCAATTTCATGGGGTACCAAGCGCCTCGCCACATGCTGCGTCAGTTGTCCTCCAAGTCCGTCACCTGGACCAGTCCGAAGGTGTCCAAGACCGACCGACCAATCGTTCTCTGTTTTGCCGGCGGACTCGGCTGGAAGTCCCAACCGGCGTCCGGCTTCGAACTCTCCGTCGGCGATAAAGCCAAAGTCACATTTGACGTGACCGTCAGCCCCGGCCGCTGGGCCAGTGGCGACCAGTCGGTCGAACTCACCTACCTGCCGAACTGGCGCAATACGCAGGACTCCGGTGGCTTCTTCTTCCTGCGATTGACCGACCCGCCGACGGATGAACAAGGCCGCATCACCTTCACCGTCCGCTCATTGGGAAAAGGCTCCAAGCGTTGGTTTGCGATCGACATGGAGCAGGCGATCCGAATGCCATTGAAGAAACTCGAAGCCGCCCTGGCCGATTAGCTCAGGCTTTCTTGGCTCCCGGTTGTCCCTGTTCGACGACCCACGTGGCCTTGGTTTCGATCGGTGAACCTGGTTTGTCGACGAAGGGTGTGACGCGGAAGTGGCTGGTCCAGTTCACCGGAGTCAACTCGCAGGAGACGTAGCCGCGATTGGAGTTATACCATTTCACGAACGCGTTCTGTTTCGATGCCCGGACGTATTCTTCGATGTGGTTGCCGCCATTGCCGCCGTTGTTCATCGAGGTGCCGACAAATTCAGTTCCGACCAGGGGCGACTTGGGGTTCTGGAAATCCAGTTGCAGGTCGTTGACCCAGTTCAGGTGGATGTCGCCGGTCAACACGACAGGATTGGGCACGCTGCGCTCATGGAAGAATCTCAGCAACCGCCTCCGGCTCACCTCGTAACCCGGCCATTGATCCATGCTGTAGCGACGGTCCTCGCCCTTGCCGCGGTTCAACGGGGCCATCATCACCTGTTGCGCCAGCACGTTCCAAGTGGAGGCGGATTGGACGAGTCCGGTCGTCAGCCATTTCTCCTGTCTGCTTCCCAACATGGTTGCCCGCGGATCGAAGACCTTGCCGGTCATCGGCTTCTGATGATCGCCGTTCGGTTGGTCGGTGCGGTACTGGCGGGTGTCGAGCACGAAGAAGTTCGCCAGGCGACCGAAGCGACAACTGCGGTAAAGTGTCATGTCCGGTCCCTGCGGAAACGAACGGCGGCGTAGCGGCATGAATTCGTAGTAGGCCTGGTAGGCGTTCATGCGGCGCGCGAGGAAGGCCTCCGGAGAAATGCCTTCCTCTTCCGAAACGAGGTCGGCGTAGTTGTTGTCGAACTCGTGATCATCCCAGGTCACGAGCCAGGGAAAAAGTCGATGAGTTTCCCGCAGCTCCTCGTCGAGTCGATATTGCGCATAGCGGGTGCGATATTCGTCGAGGGATTCGACCTCGGGGCCAATGTGCTTGCGCACGCGATTGTTGGCGCCCTTGTATTCGTAGATGTAGTCACCGAGATGCACCACTAGATCGAGATCCTCACGTTGCATGTGCGGGTAACCGTTGAAGTAGCCCGCCTCGTAATGCTGGCAGGAAGTGAACGCAAAACGCATCCGCTCAGGCGTTGCATTCGCGGCCGGCGTCGTTCGGGTACGACCCGTTACGCTGGTCTCTTCGCCGACATGGAACCGAAAGAAATACCAGCTATGCGGATTCAGACCATCAACCTCCACATGGACCGAATGTCCGAGCTGAGGAATGGCCAATGAACTTCCCCGACGAACCACGTCCTTGAATCCCTCGTCCGCGGCAACCTCCCAACGCACCTCAAAGATCTCACGCGGCATCCCCCCGCCGTGTTCCAACGGTTTCGGTGCGAGCCGCGTCCAGATCACCACCCCGTCTGGCTCCGGATCGCCGGAGGCGACTCCGAACGTAAACGGATTAGCGGGGAATCTCGGCCGTTGGACAACCCGCCCGTTCGCGAAGCTGGGCAAATGAGGAATCGCCGAAACGGCTGCGAGGTATCCCAGGAATTCACGACGCCCGATGCCAAAGCGCCGGCCGGTGCAACGAATGCGATGGCTCATGGCGGTAGGCTAAAACGAACGGTTGCCCACCTCAACCCCGAGAGAACAATTCTCCTCTCCGTCCCAAGCCCCGGCTTGGGGCGGAATATTCGCGAAGCTCTGCTTCGCACGAAGCGGAGCTTCGTCCGTAGGCGTTTCCAAGCGGGAGCTTGGGAACGAGGCTGAGGTCGAATGCTCGGAAAGAAGTGGGTTCCGCCGTCCGACGGCGTGAACTGTCAGTTGGTTCTGTTATCCAGCAGTTCGTTCAGTTTCCGATCGGCTTCGATCTTTCCATCGACGGTGTTTCGCCGGATCCGATTCTCCGTGCAGTTGCGGCCGAGATAAATCGCAGCTCGGGACACCGAGGTGATGTGATTGTCCTCGATGAGGTTGCGCGTGTTCAGCCCGGCCGGATCAAACTTGTCATACCACCAGATGCGAACGCCGATGTGGGTGTTGCGGATGTGATTGCGCTGAACCAGGCAATCGGAAGCGTCGTTGAGCTCCACCCCGATCGTCGCGCCATCGATGGTGTTGCCGATCGCGCGGCAGCGGAAGGCAAAGTGATCGAAGTCGATGCCTTCGTCCTTCAGTCCGCCGATGCTGCAGTTGGTCACCTGACTGTCGACGGTGTGGTAGAAAGCCACCGCCCGCCCGTAGCAATTGGTGATCGTGCAGTCACTGACGGAGATGTTGGCCGCGGGTGGGCCGATGGGGCCTTTCTCGTAGTTGTAGGGAGCCGAGATCCAGATGGCGGAACGCAGATGATGGCCAGGCATGGGAATGTCCGCATTGCGTCCACCATCGATTATCAGATGGAGAAGGCTGACATTGGTCACCGCATAGCCCAGGAACATCCGATGGGAGTAGCCGATGCGGCTTCCCGCCGGGATCACCGTCTCCAGCGATTTCGCGAGCTTCACAGTGCGCTCATCCAGATCTGCTATCCGGATCGTCGTGATGCGATTCTTGCCTTCTCCCGGTGGCAATACGGCGAGCTCGTCTCCGACACGAAACTCGGTCGTTGCGCTCACGGCAAGCTGGCGGGCACTGATGGGCGCCGTCGTTGTCACCAGGCGCGGTGAGGGCAGGCGCAGCAAGGCGTTGTTGGTGCCACGCAGTATCAGACCACTGGGAAGGCGGACCTCCTTCCGGATGATCCATGTGCCCCCGTCGAGAACCACCTCCCCGCCACGACCTTTGAGCTCCGCGAGGGCCGCGACGAGCTGACGCTCCGATTGCGGACGATCGACGATTCCTCGGAGGACAATCGTCGTGGCTTTCGAGGGTGTCAGGCCAAGGACAAAGATGAGAACGAGCAATTTCATTCGTGTTCCGAAACTAAGACCGATGATCTGTTCGCAATCGAGCAAATCCGTCCCTGCCGGTTGCTCCTCCTCGCAACGATTGCCAGCAGGCATCGGCGTCGGATAGATTCGTGACAACGATGAAAAACTGGAATCGGCGCGAATTCATCAGTGTCGCGGCTACGGCGGCACTCGCATTCAACGCTTCAGCAGCCCCCAAAACCACGCGCAAGGCCGCAATTGTCGGCCATACGGGCGCCGGGAACTTTGGCCATCGCATGGACCTTGTCTTCAACGGTCTGCCTGACGTCACTGTCGTGGCGGTCGCTGATCCGGACGATGCCGGTCGCGCCAAGGCGAAGGCGAACAGCGACGCTGCGCGCGATTACGCCGATTACCGCAGGATGCTCGCCGTGGAAAAACCGGATCTCGTTGCGATCGCACCGCGTTGGTCGGGAGAACACCACGCCATGACGATGGCGGCCTTGGAAGTCGGCGCGCATGTGTATCTCGAAAAGCCATTCACTGTGACGCTCGCCGAAGCCGACGAAATCCTCCGACTCGCCAGGAAGAAGCAAAGAAAGATTGCCGTCGCCCATGTGACACGAATGGCTCCGATCGTGATCCGTCTGCAGCAGGCATTGAAGGACGGGCTCATCGGCGATGTACTCGAAATCCATTCCGTTGGCAAAATGGGATCGCGTGCCGGCGGACAGGACATGATGGTCCTCGGCCTGCACGTCTTTGATGTCGTGCGCCTGTTTGGCGGCGAAGTGGCGTGGTGTCACGCGCGCATCCGTCAGGGAGGCAGGGTCGCCAGGCTCAGCGACGCCAAGGAATCTCCAAGCGACCCGGTTGGCCCGGTGGTCGGCGACGACATCTACGCACAGTTCGCGATGGACTCCGGCATCAATGCGACGTTCCGCAGCCGTCGTGGATTGGAGAAAGCCGCCGGCCCCTTCGGCTTGGAGATCATCGGTTCCAGAGGCGTGATTCGATTCAGGTCCGGCGTCGTCCCCACGATTTCCCTCCTCGCCGGACCAAGTCGGATTGCCTCCTCCCGCACCGAGTACTGGATGACCTGGACCGGTGGCGTCGCCCCGGCCGACGAAGCCGAAGTCGATGGCCTGACCGGTTACGATGCCGCCCATCGGCGTGTCGTCCACGACTGGCTGCGGTCCATCGAGCAGAATAGCGAACCGCTCGCCTCCGGTCACCGTGCGATGAAGGCCATCGAAATGGCCCACGGCGTTTTCCAGTCCGGCATTGAAGGCCGACGGATCGGTTTTCCGCTCGCGAATCGCAAACATCCGTTGAGTCGCTGAAACGGTGCCGCCTGCGTCGCCATCTTTGTCTTCACGGTTTGTTTTCGGGCTCCGCTGTTGTAGAAACCGGCATGATTCCCCGATCGATCAGGTTGCGGTTCTGGCTGGGCGTGACGGGTTTGCTGGTGGTTGTCGGCAAGCTTGACGTGGGTGGCGAAGAATCCGGGATGCGTCATCCGTACATGCTCGTGACCGGCAGCCCGGTTGCCGGATTGCGCTCGGTGGATGCGGTGCGCCGTGACGTCAAGGAAGGGCGGTCAGCCAGACTCTGGCAGGAGTTGCGGGCGAAGGTGGACAAGGAGATGAAACTGCCGCTCGTTGTCGCGGGGACGAAGCACAATCGCAGTTACCGCTTCGTGGCGACGGCCTGCAACCGGATCGCCGATTCCGCCCTCGTGGCGTTGATCACCAACGAGCGGAAATACGCACTCTCATCGCTGGCCCAGATCGAAGTGCTGTTCGACCCGGTGAAATGGCCGGAGTGGTCGGATCAGGCGCACCTCGACGCGGGCTTGAAGAGCGATCTGCGCCACGGACAGTTCGCCCGGGCCATCGGTTTCGCCTTTGACTGGATGTACCAGCTGCTGACTCCGGCAGAGCGGAAGAGAATCGTGACGGGACTCGATCGTTGCGCGATCAAGCCTTTCAAGGCTTCCGTGGCGGCAAAGGAGAAGTGGATCTTTCGACAGTCCAATTGGAAGACCAGTGTGGTGGGCGGCTTTGCCATCCTAGGCAGGGCACTGGGAGATGATCATCCCGAGGCCGGATGGCTGGTCGAGTTTGCCGATCCGCTGATGGACAAGTACATGGAGATTTTTGGCCCGGACGGCGAGTTCAACGAGAACCCCGGTTATGCCTCCTCGGTTCGCTTTGTGGTGGATCACTATCTGGCCCGCTACTACACCAGCGGCGGAAAGGACAAACCCGTGCAACTTGAACAATTGCGCGCGTTCAGTCAGTGGATTCTTTATTGCATCTCGCCACCTCGCCGCATGCTGGCCTTTGGTGACGCACAGACCAGCGCCTCTCCCAATCTGGCCTACTTCTGCGCCCTGGCTTCCGTTCTCCGTGATCCCGTCATCCAGTGGACCTACCTCAGATACGTCGACTTCAGTTCCGAAGATGCGCGCCCGCGGGCGCAGGAGCTGTTGTCCTACGACCCGACGGTTCGTCCGACGTCTCCCGCGGGTCGGCTGCCTGCGACACGTAATTTCCCGGCCCAGTCCGGCATCGTTGCCAGCCGCAGCGGCTGGGATCCGGAAGTGCCGGTTTCCGCCGTGTGGGCAAAGGCCAGGACGGAGGATGTGCATCGGCACGCGGACTGGGGCCAGGTCTGCATTGACGGCTTAGGTGAACGACTGATCGTCGATCTCGGTTCGCCGCCCGTATATCCGAAAACCGGGAAGCGTCATTACTACAACTACCAGCAGAGCGGCCACAATGTGCTCGCCATCGGCGATGACGAATACGACGTCGACTGGCGGGTGCGTCGGCAGGGGAAAACCATACGCAGCTCCTTTGACGACCGTCTCGGTGCCGCATGGACCTTCGATCTCAGCGACGTCTACGCGAACGGGCGGAAGGTGCATCGCCACATCCTGCATCTCTTTCCACGCATCGTGGCCGTTCTGGATGAGGCAACGCTTCCGCATGCCGAGCGCATCCGGCTTCGCTGGCATACCAGCAAGCCTGCCCAGCCTGATTCCGAAGGCCGTTTCGTGACCGGCCAACGTGGTGTTCAACTTGCCGGTCAAACGATCAGTTTGTCCGGAGCCGTTAACATTTCCTCCGGCCGGCACGAATACCTTCCGCCCTACGACAAGGGCCGCCTCGGCAATCCCTATCGGCAACGGCACGAACCCTTTGTCCAGGTCGACACCCGAACCGACCGGTTGCGATTGCTCACCCTTTTCTGTGTGGTCGGACGAGGTGAAGATCCGCAACGGTGGCAAAAGGCTGGCAATGCTTGGCGCATTGAATGTCCAGAGGGAACGGTGATTGTTCAGCTGAACGGGAACAGTTTGATCGTTCGCCGTGGTGAAGATCAGATTGCGTGGTCCATGGGTTCGTTGTGAGTTCCGGTGAGAGCCATTTCTGAAAATCGGCGTGGTTTCCCGGACATTCGCTGAAGTAATGTTGAGAATCGGCGTCATCCTCACCAAACTCGACGTCCGCAATCGGAGAATCATGCCGACCAAGAAAATGATGCCCAAAGTGATTTGTCTCGGCGCAGCCGTTTTGGGGCTTGCAATCAGCCCCGACGCCAGCGGTCAAGCGTTGGACATTGAACGCGAAAAGATCATCCGCAGCGGCCGAGCGGACGGACGGCACGTCAGCACCCGGGGATTACTCCAACATCTCCTGCGGGAAGCGAAACCCAAGCTGGCATTCGACCCGAAGTTCACCGGTGAAGAGTTTGCGGAATGGCAACGGGAGGTGCGGGCCAAGATGCTTGAACTGATGAATTTTCCAGAACCGCCGCCGCAACCTGAGCCCAAGAAACTTTGGTCCAGGAAACGGAAGGGATACGTGCTCGAGAAGTGGGAACTCTATCCCGAGCCCGGCAGCGTTGTGCCTTTCCTGCTGCTGATTCCGAACGGCGCCACGGCCAAGAATCCTGCTCCTGCCGTGATGTGTTTTTCCGGTTCATCCGGCACCAAGGAAAACCTCGCCGGGGAGCCGCCCCTGCATCCGGCCTTCAAGCTCGACGATCGCAGCCATGCGGGAGTGCGACATGCCGTTCGCAACCAGCAGGCCCTGCAATTTGCCAAGGCGGGCATGGTCTCCGTAGCGGTGGATCATCCGGGCAATGGCGAACTCTCCGATCTGGCGAAACACCGCGGGACCACCAAGGACGATCGGAGCACGCTCGCCCGTTACCTGATCGACTTCGGCCGGGACTACATCTCGCTCTCCGTGTTTCAGAAGCGCCAGATTCTCGAGTGGCTGCGACAGCGTCCCTATGTGGACTCGGATCGCATCGCCCTCAGCGGTCATTCGCTGGGAACCGAACCGCTGCTGGTCATGGGCGTTCTCGATCCCAAGATCCAGGGTATCGTGTGGAACGATTTCCTCTGCCCCAACATTGAACGCACGAAAGTCAGCACCAGGCCAAACACCCGCGGCGTTCGTCCGCAGGCGAACTGGCTGGGACATTGCGTGCCCGGCATGTGGCAATGGTTCGATTACCCGGACCTGGTTGCCGCCTTTGCTCCCCGACCGCTGATCGTCACCGAGGGTGGCCCGACCCATTCATTGGACCTCGTCCGCAGGGCTTATGAAACGGCAGGCGCGGCTGGAAACGTCTCGATCCACCACTACCCCAAGTTCAGCAACCCGGCCAATCGCCGTGACGGTAAACCCATCCCGGAAGGGCTCGACCTATACGGTTTTCTCGATCACGCCAACGTCGACGTACCTCAACACTACTTCAAAGGCTACTTCGCGATCCCCTTCTTGGTCCGTCATTTTGGACTGCCGGATCCGGGCATCGTCTATCCACCAGCGCCTCGTGAAGCTGTCAGCGATCGGAAGAAGTGAGGATCAATTCGTCGAGTCACTGCTTGGCCGTCTTGGAAAATTCGGTATTCAAATCGTAGACGCGTTCGAAGTACTGACGGACTTTGACGCGTTCAGCATTGGTCAGCTCGTCCCGGTAGATCAACAGCGTCACGATGAAGTTCCACCAACTGCCACTGATCGGTCTTCAGCGTTTCTTCGCGGGAGACGGGAATGCGCTGCTTGAGGTTCTTCCACTCCAAGCGATGATTCCGGGTGCTCTGAATGAGAACGGACCAGTGGAATCGTCCCATGATGGCGGCGTCCTGTTCCTGTTCAACCAGACGGATGAGAAGAAACAGCCCGAACGGACCTTCGATCTGGAAATCGCGACTCTCAAGCTGCGGTTTTAAATAGCAGGGTTGCTGGTTGTGTTTCTCGCCCTTGCCCGTGCCGATGAGTCCGCCGCGCACGCAGGGGCGTCCGTTGCAACCATCGGGGATGTAACCGGGACGGTCATGGTCGTCTTGTCCGAGATCCCGGCCGGTCTTGAACACGCGACTGGGGCAGATCCGTTTGTCGTTCTGGTAAGGCGTCTGATCCAGCCACCAGCGAACCGTGCTGTGCGGGAAGCGTTGCTGGTCCGACCAGATGTCCTTGAGATGGGTGTTTTCGCCCGTCGCCGCGTACGTCTGAGGTGAAGTGTTCGTGGCCACCGCCAGCCCCTTGACCGACTCCAGAAACATATCGAGGTTGTCTAGGTCCTTGGGATTGAAACTGTCCGAGCCAGCGGAACGGGACGACACTGTCGACAAAATCAACAACAGTGAGACCGACAGGGCAAAAAGGGATTTCATGATTATCTTCGATTCGCCGTTCAAACAGGTGGAGAGGTTGGTGTTGTGGATTCGTATGCAACGATTGACATGTCGAACAGTCAATTGTTTCCAAGGGATGTTGACCTTTTATTTCAATGCCGCCAATGGCTCCATCATGACTTGTTTCATGGGAGTCGTGTTGTAGAAAACAGCATGCTTTTTCGTACAATCACCCTGTGCCTGGGTCTGGGCGCAGGAACGCTTTCCGCTGCGGACGTGAAACTGACCGAGCTGGATGATCGCATTCGCGTGGAGATTGACGGGCGACTCTTCACCGAGTGGCGGCACAGGGAATGGTTGGGGCCGTATTTCTATCCGGTGATCGGGCCGAACGGTGAGACCATTACGCGTCATTACCCGATGAAGGACGGGGTGGCGCATGAGGCGCAGGATCATCCGCATCATCGTTCGTTGCGTTTTGCCCACAGCGATGTGAACGGATTGAATTTTTGGTACTGGCGGCCGGGCAGGGAACGCGAACTGTCCAATGCCGAGATCAAATTGGAGAAGATCGAGACGCTGAAATCGGGCAAAGTCGGGGAGTTGGTGCTTTGGAACCGTTGGCTCGATGGCGACAAGCTCGTGCTGCGTTTGCGGATGCATGCCCGGTTCATTCCATTGGAACGCCGGCAGGTGTTGATGGACTACGATGTCAAACTGTTTGCCGGTGATGAACCGGTCACGTTCGGCGACACGAAAGATGGCGGAATGTATGTCCGCGTGGCTGGCACCATGAAGGTGCAGGCGCATCGGCAGGCGGGGAGCACGGAGTTCAAGGGAACCATTCTCAATTCACGCGGACATCGCAATGCCGACGCCTGGGGAAAACGCGCGGAATGGGTCGACTACTTCGGACCGGATGCAAGTGGCAACACGGTGGGAATCGCGATGTTCGATCATCCGGACAATTTGCGATTCCCGACCCACTGGCATGCGCGAACATACGGCTTGTTGGCAGCCAATCGATTTGGTGCGGACCATTTCGACCCTCACATGCAAAAGCCGCCCAGTACCTCCTGTCGTCCGTGGGGCGGTGGTTGTCCGGCATGCGAGGCGCAGGGAGGCAGCTACACCATTGGCGCCGGGCAAAGTCTGGAGCTGCGCCACCGGTATTACTTCCATCATGGTGACACGAAGACCGCCAAGGTGGCCGAGCACTATCGCCTCTACACGCAGGCCTTGGCTGCGCAGGGTGAGTTTGCGGGGGAAGTGACGGACAGTTCGGCCCTGCTTCAGACCCGTCTCACCAGGACCGCCGGTCTCGACGCGAGCGGTGATGTTCCCGGAGCAGCTGGCGTGGCCTGTTTTGAATATGCAACAAATCCCGAATTCAATTCGGCCAAACGCACCCAGTGGAGCAACGCGCGGGCCGATGGCGACTTCATCGTGCGTCACAATTTGACCGGTTTGAAATCGGGCACGACCTACTACTACCGCGCGCTGATTGGCAGCAATCGTAAGTTCTTTCGCGCCGGACCCACGCGTCAATTCAGCACCCATCCCGGCAGGCAGGCCAACCGTGAGGTCAATTTCTGCGTCGGCAGCTGCATGATCTATGAACGCTTCATGGACGGCACGTCCGCCAACAAACTGCCGCTCGCCACCACCCACAAGGATCGGCGTCTCGGCTATCCTTCCTTTGCAGCGATGAACAAGCTGAAACCGGACTTCTTCGTCGGTACCGGCGACATCGTCTACTACGACTGGCCACGCACGAAGACGCATCCGGCCGCCACCACGCTGCCGGAACTGCGCAAGAAGTGGCACGAGCAATTCCGGTTCCCACGTCTGGTCGAGTTCTTTGGACGCACCGCATCCTATTGGTCCAAGGACGACCACGATTTCCGCTACGACGACGCTGATCACACCGGCTCAAGACTCCCGGCACCCCAGACCGGCATCGATCTGTTCCGCGAACAACTCCCCATCGTTCCTGCGGGAGACAACGACTCTCCAACCTACCGCACGCATCGGGTGAGCAAGCACCTGCAGATCTGGCTCACGGAAGGCCGCGATCATCGTTCCTCCAACAAGATGCCCGACGGTCCGGGTAAATCCCTCTGGGGCAAGACCCAACGCGAATGGTTTCAGCGAACGCTCAAGGAAAGCGACGCGACCTGGAAGATCCTCATCTCCCCCACGCCGATGGTCGGCCCCGACGGCGCACGCAAGAAGGACAGTCACGCCAATCTCGGCGGCTTTCAGCACGAAGCCAACGAGTTCTTTGCGTGGCTGAAGCAGAACAAGATCCAAGGCTTCTTCACCGTCTGCGGTGATCGACATTGGCAGTTTCACAGCATTCATCCGAGCGGTGTCGAAGAGTTCGGCTGCGGCGCATTGAATGATGAAAACGCCATCGCCGGTCATGCTCCGGGTGATCCGCGCAGTACTGATCCCGACGCTCGCATCCGTCAGCCTTTCAAGTATCCGAAGCCGACCGGTGGATTCCTTCATCTCACCAGTCGTGACAACGGCACTCTGCGCATCGAATTCCGCGACGACACGGGCAAGGTTCTTCACGTTGTCGAAAAGACCTCGGGAATGTGATCGGGTTGAACCGGCTGAGGATCAGCGCCCTGCGATTGCCGTGAGCGTTTCCTCCGGGAGTTTCAGTTTCCGCGCGTCAAACGCCTGATCCACCTGTTCCGGGTTGCGGGCACCGATGAGCACGCTCGTCAGATGCGGACGTGAAAGTGTCCACGAAAGGGCGATCTGTATTCGGGAGTGACCCGACTCCCGTGCCGCGGCATCCAGTCGATCCAGCACCGCGAATCCGTGGGCGGTAAAATAGATCGGCTGATGACCGGGAATGACGTCGAACCGTGTTCCTTTCGGAACCTCCTGTCCCCGACGATACTTGCCGGCCAGAAAACCCGCCGCCAAAGGGCTGTAAGAAATGACCCCGATATCCTGATCCACACAGAGCGGCAGCAAGTCCGACTCGATCTCGCGTTGGACCAGATTGTAGGGCGGTTGCACGCATTGGACGGCGGCGCCCCCGTTGCGTCCGCTCAGCAGCAGCGCCTTGGCCAGTTGCCAGGCCTGCCAGTTGCTGCAGCCGACCGACCGGATCTTGCCGGCGACGATCAGTTCCGCCAAGGCACCCAACGTTTCCGACAAAGGTGTTTCGTCATCCCAATGGTGCAGCTGATACAGGTCGATGTGATCCGTGCGCAGTCGTCGCAGACTTTCCTCCACCGACCTCATCAGGTGTTTACGGGTGAGGGTGCCGTTGACCTTGGTGGCCAGGATCACCTGGTCCCGACATCCCCGGTCGGACAGCCACCGGCCCAGCACAGTTTCCGAGCTTCCATCCGCATAGGCCGCCGCGGTGTCGAAGAGATTGATGCCACGTTCTTTCGCCCGATCCAGAACGGCAAAGGACGTTTCCTCATCGATCTCCCGCCCGAACGTGACACAACCCATGCCGATCGGACTGACATCGAGCCCGGTGATGCCCAGCGGGCGAAGTTTCAGATCCATGAACCCGGATTCTGCATGACCGCCAATCCAAGTCGAGCAGTGCAGGTGAGCGGGAGCTTTTAGATTCTTGTTCCGGCGGTGGATCTCCGTTCAGATCGTCGCAACTCACCATGAACCGCTCCCTGTTATTCCTGAGCCTCTTTTGCCTCTCGCTTTCGCCGCCTCCTGCTTCGGCCCAAGACAGTTCCGATTTCCGGTTGCTGCCGTCGGACTTCAACGCAGACAAGACGAATCAGATGATGCGGGCCTACCAACGGGCGCAGGTTCATGCCGCTCTGGATGCGCGTCTCGCAGAATTCGAAACGGCCCTCAATTCACCGGAGTCAATCGCGACCTATCAGGAGAAGCGACGGGAATTCCTGAAAGGAGTCTTTGGCCCGTTGCCCAAGCGCACCCCGCTCAAACCGAGGATCACCAAGCGCATTCAGCGAAATGGCTATGCCGTTGAACATGTGCTCTTCGAGAGTCTTCCGGAATTCCATGTCACGGCGAACCTTTACCTCCCCGATGGCAAGGGGCCGTTTCCCGGTGTGCTGTTGCCCTGCGGGCATTCCGCGAATGGCAAGGCCTATGCCGGTTACCAGAAGGCCAGCATCCTGCTCGTTCAACACGGATTCGTTGTCCTGTGCTTTGATCCGCTCGGGCAGCCCAGCCGACGTGGGTTCTGACCGCACCCCGGCCCTACGAGCCCCCCGCCCGGCCCTGACACGCGCCG
>JAYPXF010000001.1:16669-102955 GCA_038154405.1 Verrucomicrobiales bacterium
TTGATCGGCGACAAACCCCATGAGATACGGCGCCCGCTCAGTGAACACAACCGGATTGGAATTCCACCCATTCTGCTCGGCCGCTCGCTGGGAGCCATGATGGTGTGGGATGGGATGCGGGGCATCGATTACCTGTGCAGCCGACCGGAAGTGGATCCGCAACGCATCGGCTGCACGGGGAATTCCGGAGGGGGCAATCTCACGAGTTACCTGATGGCTTTTGACGGGCGGATCGTCGCGGCGGCTCCCGGCTGTTTCATGACCACCCATCGCCGCAAAAACGAGTTCCCGGGACCGGGTGATGCGGAGCAGAATCTCCACGCGCAGATTCGTGATGGATTTGATCACCCGGACTTCATCCTTGCTCGGGCACCCAAGCCGACTTTGATTCTGTCCGCAACCCGGGACTACGTGCCCATCGCCGGGGCCTGGGAGGCGTTTCGCCAGGCAAAGCGGATGTATACGGTTCTCGGTCATCCGGAACAGGTCGAATTGGTGGAGACGAATGACAAACATGGCTTCTCGAAACGGCTGCGTGAAGCCACCGTCCGTTTCATGGCCCGCTGGTTGCAGGGACGCCATCTCGAAGTCTTCGAAGACGATGAGGTTCCCGTTCTGGATGATGACGATCTACAGGTGACTCCGCATGGCCAGGTGCGTTGGATTCCCCAGGCGCGATCGGTTTTCGATGTGTATGCGGACTCTGAAAGGGAATTGTCCGCGCGGCGAAAGCTGCTCACCGCCGCACGCGTCCATCAGGTCACCGGTATCCGTCCGTTGTCAGAACTGGCTTCCGCAAAAGTTGAAGCCATGCCGGGAGATGGTCTGCCCAAGAAACTCCTGATTTACCCCGAGCCCGGCATCGTCCTGCCCGCCCTGCATTGGCCGGGTGGCAAACGGCGGCCGATCCTGATCGCTCCCGGGAATGGAATGAACTCAGCCGTCGCCGATGCGCGCAAACGGCATGCGGATGGTCATCCGGTGTTGATCGTCGAGGTACGGGATACGGGTGAAACCAAGACGCGCAATTGGCGTTTCACCGGCGCGGATTCATTCATCGGACAGATGCTTGGCCGCAGTTGGCTGACCATGCGCACGGAAGATCTGCTGAGCAGTGCCCGTTGGCTGGCCGCCTCATCGAACAACAAAGCCGTCTCCCTGCATGCCTCAGGTGAAGCCGCACCGGCCGCGCTTCACGCGGGCTTTCTGGAATCCGAACTCATAGTCAACGTGCAAACCAAGGATGGACTGGCATCCTGGCGGAAGCTGATGACCAGTCGCGATTCCTACCAGCACGTCCACCAAGCGGTAGATGGCGCGTTGCACGTCTACGACCTGCCCGACCTCAAATGAAATCCGGAAACCTTCATCCCGAATTGCTTTGAAGAAGCAATCGGGCAGAATAATCCAAACAAGCTCATGATCCGGTTTGGACAGCTCTTTGCCCTTTTGGCGTTGCCGTTATGCACGGCGGCGGCCTCGGTGAGTTTCGAGCGTGATGTGCGGCCGATCCTGAAGGAGCACTGCTTCCATTGTCACGGCGAGGAGAAGAAACTCCGCGGCGGTCTCGATCTTCGCCTCCGCAAACTGATTGTCAAAGGCGGCCAATCCGGAGCAGCGATCAAACCGGGACACCATGCGGAGAGCCGCCTGTTCGAATTGGTGAAGTCCGGAGGAATGCCCCCGAAGGATGAGCTCCGACTGGGCAAACATGAACTCGGGGTGATCGCCAGATGGATTGATGCCGGAGCGCCGGTCGACGAGCCGGAGCCGAAGGCAGAGCCGCAACCCGGAGAATTCATTTTCACATCGACGGAACGCAACCACTGGGCTTTCCAACCCATTCACGATTCCATCGCCCCCGATAGCAACGTCCATCCCATTGACGCGTTCATCGCCCGGCGTTTGCAGGAAAACAAGCTCACCCCTTCGCCGGAAGCTGATCGCGTCTCGCTCATCCGCCGAGCGAGTTTCGATCTTCTGGGACTTCCGCCGACCGCCGCTGAAGTTGATGCCTTTGTGAAGGACACCGGTGTCGGGGCTTACGAACGCCTGATCGACCGCCTCTTGGATTCGCCCCACTACGGCGAGCGGTGGGCGCGTCATTGGCTCGACGTTGCCGGCTACGCCGACTCGGAGGGATACAACGACAAGGACACCGTGCGTGATGATGCCTGGCATTATCGTGACTACGTCATCCGTTCGCTCAACGACGACAAACGCTGGGACGTCTTCATCCGCGAACAGCTGGCGGGCGACGAAATGATCCGTGCCACCCACGCGAAGGCCGAGGCGCTTGCTAATGAATCCCTCGCCAAGCGCGACCGCCTGATTGCCACCGGATTCCTGCGCATGGGACCCGACGGCAGCGGATCCAGTCCCGCTGATCCGGCCGTCGCGCGAAACCAGGTCCTGTCCGACAGCATCGGCATTCTCTCCTCCTCGTTGTTGGGGATGACGGTCGGTTGTGCCGAATGCCATCACCATCGATACGAGCCGATCCCGCAACAAGATTTCTATCGCCTGCGCGCCATCCTTGCCCCGGTCTACAACACCGCCAATTGGCACATGCCCAAGACCCGCCAAGCCCGGATCATCTCCGCCGAGAACCGGGCCAAGGCCGACAAGCTCGAGCAGGAAGCCGCCTCCGTCGGTCGCGAATACATCGCGGAAATGATGCGCGTCGTGAAACTGATCTTTGAACGCGAACTCGAGAAGATTCCGGCCGACAAACGTGAGTTCGGCCGCAAGGCGTATGAGACCGAAGCGGCAAAACGGACTCCGGAACAAAAGGCCTTTCTCGCCGAGCAATACCCCGCGGTGAATGTTCAGCGCACCACCTTGCATCTCTTCCTCAACAAGTATAAGGACGGCAAAGACTTGCGGAAGGGCTACGACGAACTGCTCGCCAAGACAAACAAACTGCGTGCGCAGAAACCCAAACCCGACCTCATTCGCGTTGCCACCGAAGATCCGAAGAATGTCCCGGTCACCAAGGTGTTCCATCGAGGTGATCACAATTCACCCGACGGCGATCCCATAGCGCCCGCGGGTCTGTCCGTCGTGTCTCCCCGATCGGGTTACGCCTTTCGCGAGAACGATCCGCGACTGCCCACGACCGGCCGTCGCCTGGCCTACGCCAACTACCTGACCGATGGCGAACATCCGCTGGTGGCGCGGGTGTTGGTGAACCGCTTTTGGATGCATCATTTCGGCCGCGGCATCGTGGCCACCACGGAGGACTTCGGCTTGCGCGGCGAGAAACCGACCCATCCCGAACTGCTCGATTGGTTGGCGGCCGACTTCATAAAGAACGGTTGGCGCCTGAAACGCCTGCATAAACTCATCATGACCTCGCGCACCTATCGGCAGGCTGCCACCCGCCGTGCCGAGTGCGAGACCATCGATCGCGACAACCGGTTCCTCTGGCGCATGCCGGTTCGAAGACTCGACGCGGAATCCTTGCGTGACGCCGTCCTCGCGGTAAGCGGCCAGCTCAATCGGGACATGTTCGGCGCCCCCGTCCCGGTCAGCGCGGATGACGGCGGACTCATTGCCGTCGGTGGCGGGAAGATCTCGACCAACAAGCTCGAACTCAAACGCTCTCTCTACGTGCAGGTCCGCCGGAGCCAACCGGTCGCCATGTTGGAATCTTTTGACCAACCCTTCATGGAACCCAACTGCACGCGTCGGGTTTCCTCCACCGTCCCCACCCAATCGCTGGCCATGCTCAACAGCTCGTTCGTCGTCCGCCAGGCGGAATCGTTTGCCAGCCGCCTGCTGGATGCCGATTTGAAGACTGCGACGCAACGCGCCTGGAAGGAAGCCTTCGGTCGCGACCTGCCCGATGACGAAGCGAAACGGCTCAATGAATTCGTGACCGCTCAACAACAACACTTTGCCGCGAATCTGAAAGACAAGAACAAGGCCGACCAGAAGGCATTGGCCACGCTCTGCCAGGTTCTGTTTGCCGCCAATGAGTTCCTCTACGTTGATTGAATCCCGATGAACTTTCCCAATCCCACCGGCCGCCGTCATTTCCTTGCCCAGGGCGCACTCGGCATCTCCTCCATCGGTCTCGCCCATCTGCTCGGCGACCGAAGCGCCAACGCCGAGGTCGTCAAGCCGGAGCTGGATCAGCCCGACGAAAACCTGGACGCCCGTCGCGGCAAACGCCCCGCCCGGGCACAGTCGATGATCTCGATCTTCATGGGAGGCGGCCCCAGCCACCTCGATCTCTTTGACCGCAAGCCGATGCTCGACAACTACGCGGGCAAACAGTTCCCCGGCAAGGACGTCAAATACGACAATGCGGGCCAGGCCAGTTCCATCGTGATGCCCTGCCCGTTCGAATTCCGGCACTGCGGCCAATCCGGCATGGAGCTCAACACCGAACTCCTGCCCTATCTCGGCGGCATCGCGGACGACATCACGTTGGTCCGCTCGATGAACCTGCCGAACATCCGCAATCACGTCGCCGGCATGCGTGCCATGACCACCGGACGCGGTCGCGAAGGCTGGCCTTCGCTGGGCAGTTGGCTCGTCTATGGACTCGGTGCAGAAACCGGTGAACTCCCAGCCTTTGTCGCCTTGGTCATGGGACGCAACCCGCCGGGCTCCCCCTTCTGGGACAGCCGCCACCTTCCGTCGATTTACCAGGGCACCATTCTACGCGACAAGGCCCCACGCATCGCCAATTTGAATCCCCCTCCCGATCTCCTTGGCGCACCTCAAGACCGTCAGTTGGATCTGCTGAGGCACTTGAATCAAGAGCACCTGACCCGTCATCCTGGAGAAGACGACCTGGCTGCCCGCATCGCGAGCTACGAACTCGCGGCCAGGATGCAGACCGCCGCATCGGATGCGCTCGATATCGGCTCGGAGTCCGAAGCCACCAGGAAACTCTACGGTCTCGACGATTCGAACACCCGTCGCCATGCCGAAGCCTGTATCCTCGCCCGTCGCCTCGTTGAACGCGGCGTCCGCTTCGTGCAGATCTGGGACTACGGCTGGGATATGCACGAAAACATTTTCGCCGCCCTCAGCGCCCGCTGTGCCTATTCCGATCAACCCTGCGTGGCTCTCGTGAAGGATCTGAAATCTCGGGGCCTCCTCGACAGCACACTGGTTCAGTGGGGCGGGGAAATGGGGCGTCTTCCCGTCATTCAAAACCGCGGCTCCGGCAAGAACCCCGGCCGCGATCACAACACCGAAGGCTTCAGCATCTGGATGGCCGGCGGCGGGATGAAATCCGGTCACATCCATGGCGCCACGGATGAATTTGGTCACCGTGCCGTGAAAGACATCGTCACCCAACACGACTTCCACGCCACCCTCCTGCACCAGCTGGGAATGTCCCACGAGGACCTGAAGTATCGTTTCAACAACCGCGAGATCGCCCTCGTCGAACCCGGTCAAGGCAAGGTGGTTGAGAGTATCTTGGCGTAGGGCTACTTCGTTGAATTGTAGCGGAAGATGCAAAATCTTCCGCTTGGCGCGGGCATTCGAATCGGAGTTTTTCGCAAATTCCGCTACTGCCGCAATACTCTCAAAGTATGGGAGAAGATGTATTGGCCAACCGAAGAATCTGCTCGCTGCTACAGGGTTGTGACATCCGGATTTGCGCAAGCGGTTCAGGCAATCGATCTGAGCGCTGACTGCGTAATGTCAACGGTGTTTGCGGATCCAAGCCGGCAGTTCACCGTCACCGGTTCGTTTGCCTGCAAGAATCCACGACAGGTTCATACGGGCAATCTGCATGCCTGAATAGCGTCCTTTCGGTCCGCCTTCGAAGAGGAGAAAGATCTGCCCTTCGGTGTTGGTCCCGGGTCGCCCGGCGGCGAGGGAGGAATACGCGCTCGGACCTTCGTGCACGAGGCGTTTGATCGGCCAGGTCTGCCCGCCATCGAAACTGGCCCAAACGGTCATGCGAGCGCGATCCCCACCCGCTGTGTCGGCGTTGCTGAAGATCAGGACGTCACGGCCCTTGACCGGCAGGCGTGTGAGTCCGCCTTTCATGCCATACCCGCGATTGTAGCCGCCACCGTCCGGCAGCGCGTTGCTGATGCGGAGATACTTCCATGTCTGCCCGCCATCATCGCTCCAAGCTTCGCGGCGCAGTTTTTCATCGGGCCGCAGGTCGCGCGCGAATTCCTTGTCGTAGTATCCGCTGTGACTGCGGGAGTTGTAGTAGAGCCGGCCGTCATGCAATTCGACCAACGCAGCTTCCTCGGTGAACGGATCGGGAAAGAACTCGCTGATCTGCCAGGTGGCGCCGCGGTCGTCGCTGTAGAGCGCACAACTGACGATTTCATCACCCGGTTGGCGATCCGATGGATGCTCCTTTGCGTTGGGACGATAGGTGGCACTGATGATCAGGCGTCCTTTGTGCTTGCCGTGCCGCAGGGTGATGCCTGACTCGCCGGCATTGGCGTGCATGAAGTAGGTGCCGAGTCTGTTCCCCTCTTTGACGCCGCGAGTCTTGGCGCCGCTCTTCGCCAGTTGCTTCAACTTCAAGCTCGGCTTGACGGTCACGTTCTCAGGCGACCACGTCTTGCCCTGGTCCTTGCTCCGGATCATCCGGTCGCTTCCATCCCACATTCGGATCGACATGATGTCTCCGTTCTTTTCATCCACGATCAGGTTGCTGTCCAGAATCCGGATGTCGATATCCTGTATCTCCCCCCACGTCTTGCCGGCGTCCTTGCTCCGCCGGAGTTTGCCGGTGTAACTGCGGACGGCCAGCAGTGTCCCGTCCACGCCGATCGCGAGATAGGGTTCCCGCACGCGGTTGTCCCCATCGAACACGACCTGTTTGCTGAAGGCCGGTTTTCCGAGGAACGGCTGCAGTGAGCCTTCGGGAGGTTTGCCGGCCGTCAGTCTGTCTTGGGCGGACAGATTGATGAGAGACAGGGCGATGAAGAACACGAAGCGCCGGAGGAATCTGTGCGAGTGCATGACGGGACCTATTACGTATCTGAATCGGACGCTTTCAAGCCCGAAAGCCATGGAATTCAACGCGGAATAAGACAAGCTACTCCGACATTGCGTCCGGGTAGATCGCCTGCAATTCTGCCGACCAATCCACCGTCCCACGATCATGAAAACCCTTGCCGCCTTCATCTCGTTCGCATTCGCAACAGGCGTTTGCGCCGCACCCAGTTTTGCCACGAACCCCATCGTCACCGAGTTCGACATCGATCCGGCGTGGCCGAAATACCCCGATCACATCGAACAGAAGGGTTGGGTGTCCGGTATGGCCATCGATGCCCAACAACAGATCTGGATGTTCAAGAAGGGACCGGATCCGGTGCAGGTCTATCGGACGGACGGAACCTTCGTGCGGTCCTGGGGCAAGGGAATGTTCAAGAGCCCGCACCAGCTTCGCATCGGGCCGGACGGGGCCATCTGGGTGTCGGATTTTGATCGTCACGTGGTCCAGAAGTTCACGCCGGAGGGCAAGCTGTTGCAGACCGTCGGCACGCTCGATGAGTCGGGTGAAGACCAGACGCACTTCAATCGCCCGACGGACATGGCGGTGATGCCCAACGGCGAGATCTTCGTGACGGATGGTTATGGCAACCGCCGGGTCGTGCACCTGGACAAGAACGGCAAGTTCATCAAGGCATGGGGCAAGTATGGTTCCGGACCGGGTGAATTCATCCTGCCGCATGCAATTGTCCATGATTCAAAAGGCCGGCTCTACGTGGCCGATCGCAACAGCGGTCGGCTACAGGTTTTTAAACAGGACGGCAGCTTCGTGGATCAATGGACCGGACTCATCATGCCATGGGGCCTGCATGTCGCCGAGGGCGACGAGATCTGGGTGGCGGGTTCCTCCCCGCATTGGTGGCGACGCCACAACAAGTACCAGGAATACAAGGACCAGATGTTCATGCGTTTCTCAACGGATGGGCGGGCGCGCCTGATCTGGACCTTTCCACTCGGCGATCCGGAGAACAAGAAGACCGGTGAAACCGTCGGCGCGCATTGCCTAGTGAAGGACAAGGATGGGAACATCTACGTCGGCGACATCTACACCGAGCGCGCCCAGAAGTTCGTTCCCGTCACCTCCCGGCCGCCGGCGCCCAAGAAGTGAAGCCAGCACTTGTCTTCATCGCGGGATTCCTGTTGTTCGCCGGCGATCTCGGCGCGGCGAAACTCTACGAACGCAACACGGAAATTCCCTTTGCCTACCTGCCCGGTGGCCAGCGCTCGTGGCAACTCACCGACCAGTCGCTTGGTTCTGATGAAGAACTGGTTCGAGCGTCGTTTCTCCCCGAGGGACTGAGGGTGTTGTTCGATCGGAAGGGGAAGATGACCGTAAGAGCGCGGAAGGGACTGCGTGAGAAACTGGACTTCGTGATTCGACATCATCGTTCGGACGGTTCGCGGGCGAAACAAACCATCAGGCTCGTTCCAGCTCCCCCCGATCGTCCCATCACCTATCTTTCAGATCAGTTGGATGACCTGATCCGCATCTTTCGCGACCACGGTACCGGCAAATGGAAACCGGTCACCCGCGATGGGTTCGATCAGTATTTCCGTCGGCTGCAGGCACATGGCGTCCGTCGCCTCATCGTATGGCCCAGCGCCTTTCCCACGCTCAGCAATCCCAAGAACTACGGGTCCGACAACTGGGCGCGTTTTGAAAAACAGGCATGCGCGATCTTGGGGAACGAGGAGCTCAATCGTATCCTCTACGATGACCCGGCCTTCGTGCCCTACGAATGGCATGGGATGTTGATGCGCTTTCGGCTGAATCCGGCCTGGGGACGCATGTACGCGCAGAGCGCAGCGGATCACGGCATCGCGCTGACGGTCAGCTATCGCCCGTTCGAACATGCGCTGATGAAGTATTATGTCATTCCGGTCTTTGATTCCGACGGTCGTTTCCTTTGGAACTTCCTTCCCGGCGCCAATCCAAAGGTGAATTTCGAGCCGGAGAAAGTCTCGTTCGCTCATTACCGAAAGGTGTTGGAGGTGAACGGCAAACACGATCACGCGAAACTCGAAAGCGTGACGCTGGCCGCAGTCCCCGAATCCTCACCCCAGTCGATCAAGCGGGAGCATCTGCGCGTGTATGCCGCCCAGGTACCGCCGATCGCGAAGGACTCATTCGTGCTGCGTCGTGATGCCGCAGGCGAATTCAACCTCGTTCGCTTCGCGCAGGTCGTGGATCAGGTCGAAGCGCAACGGATCGAACTCAGTGACTGGTCGATCGAGGTCGATGAGAGTGGCTCGATCCAACTCTCCGGATTGGACCTGCCTGCGGGTCACCGCTATCTGATCATTCGCCGGGGTGAGACTGCAGGATTGGATGTCCACCTGCCGGTGGAACTGCCGGTGATCGCACACTCGGTGGCCGGTTCGGTCTTCGGACGCATCAACGCTCATTGGTCGCTTGTTGACACCAATGCCGACAATGCCACCGCCCGGATCGGTGGAATCACGAGTGCCGGCTCGTACCGGACTGATTTCAAGGCGATCGAAAACAGCTTTCGATTGGTACGCCGGAGCGGAAAGCCGCTACGGCCGCTCGGTGACGATGAGATCGTCATCGACTTCGGCGCGGACTTTTCGCCGGAGATGATGGATTACCATCGGGCCGCCTCGCGACGACTGGCGATCGACGAAATCAAAACCGCCCTCGCTGAATCGGCCTTTGACGAAATCGTCATCAACACGCGTTCGCATACCCAGTTGGCCGGCTCCCAAGGCGACGGTGATCTCGGCGTGCAAACAATCGGACATCATCGGCGCCGCCGGAAAAACTATTTCCACCTGGGCATCGATCGCGCCTATGCCCCTCTGTCCGTCGCAAAGAGTTCCCCCATGCAGGCGCTGCTGCGAGACGGATCGAACACTGCCATCGGAAAGATCACGGATTGGCAGGCCGGTGAATGGCAAGGCACGTGCCAGAGCGAATCGACCGGCTTTCCCTGGCGTTTCGCGCGCAATTCAGCCGTGGCCCAAGGCGTTCGTCTGCTGTTGGAGGATCTGGAGCGGGAGTTTCCGAAAACGCGCATCCGGGTGATGATCCCGCCCCGCGCCGAGGTGGAGAACGGCGTGAAGAAGACACTGGATCGCACGCCGAATCCCGAAGGTGGAAACTACGACGCGAGCTACTACCGCTTCCTCTGTTCGGGCATCAACCAGATCCCGTCCATCGGTGAAGGTATGAGCATGTTGGATCTGCGCGGACTGCGTGCGGAACCAATGTTTCTCGGCCTGCGACATCTGCCGGACGACGGCCCGGTCAAACTGTTCCTGGATGCCTATCTCCAGAATCAGTCTGACAACCACGGATCGAGTTATCGTGGCGCCAAGAGTTTTTTCTACGAGGCGCAATACACCTTGCGCGACAAGGACAAGGCCGCCGCGGCCGCCCGTCGGGAACAGATCATCCGCAATCTTCTGGACCGCTCCGAAGTCAATGAGGTCATTCTCTACGAGGCCGCCAACTGGACCTACGACCTGCCGGTCCACAATCCCCATCAATACCTTGATCGTTGAGCGGTCCTTGAAAACGTTCTTTCGTCCCGCTTCGCGGTCGCGCAACGTCGGGCATGAGTTTACGTCTGATCATTGCGACCATTCTCGCCCCCTTCTGTCTGCCGGCGGCGAAGCCGTTGAATGTCTTGCTGATCACCGCGGATGATCTCGGAATTCAGTTGTCGTGTTACGGCGATCCGATTGCGAACACACCCAACATCGATCGACTGGCCGCCCGCTCGGTCCGGTTTCAGACGGCTTATGTCAGTCAGGCATCCTGCAGTCCTTCGCGCTCCACGATGTTCACCGGTCTGTATCCGCACGCCAACGGACACTACGGATTGGCCAATGCCAACGTCGGTTTCCGGGTGCACGAAAAACTGCTCGATCGTCTGTTGCCCAACGTGTTGAAGCGGTCCGGCTATCGCACCGGAATCATCGGCAAGCTGCACGTGAACCCGGAGAAGGCCTTCAAGTTTGACATGCACCGGAATGAAGGCTTCGGCTCACGCGAAATCAAGAAGCAGATCGGCTTCGCCCGCGAATTCCTGAATGCCACGGATGGGAAACCCTGGTTCCTCATGTTCAACATGTTCGATCCGCACGTTTCGCGGAAGCGCCAGACGAATCGCAAACGCGGTCCGAGCTATTTTCCGGATCAGGTTCAGGGACTGCCGAAAAAGGTTCTGCAATCGAAGGATGCCACGTCGTGGCCTTGGCAGCAGATTGATACCCCGGAACAACGCAAGAAAATCGCCGGCTATTACAATTGCGTGCACCGGATCGACGCCGCGATCGGGATGTTGATGAAGGAACTGGAGGAGTGCGGTCACGCGGAGGATACCCTGATCATCTTCCTCGGTGATCACGGGCCACCGTTCTATCGCGGCAAGACGAGTTGCTACGAGGCGGGGCTGCGCGTGCCGTTCATCGTGCACTGGCCCGGTGTTTCCGTTGCGCACACATCCCGCCGACTGGTCGGCAGCGTGGATATCTATCCAACCATTCTGGATGCCGCTGGCGTCCCGCGACCGGAAGGCCTTCATGGTCAGTCGGTTCGTCCCACCATGTATCCTGGCACCAAAATCAGTTGGCGAAGAACGCTCGTGGCGGAATTCCACTATCATGGACACACTCCGTTCTTCCCGCGCCGCGCCATCACCGATGGATACCACAAGTTGATTCACAATATCCGAGCCGGCGAACTGTCCGCACTGACCAGCGTGGACGGTGATGCCGCCCCCGCGATCGCTCGCGATTTGGATGCCAATGATCCGGTCCGCATCGCGATGGAACGCACATTGAATCCGCCAGAGTATGAATTGTACGACTTGCGCAAGGATCCCATCGAGTTTCACAACTTGGCCGGACAGGAATCCATGTCCAAGATCCAGGCCCGCCTCGTGACCGCGCTAGGGAAATGGCAGCAGCAGACCAAGGACCCGTTCAAAGATCCTGACTTTCGAGATCGCGTTGAAAAGCAATACCGGCCGTCCAACTGAATCCACTGCTTCACGAATGAAGATTTCTGTAGTTGCGGCGGTAGTGACCATCGGTGCCGTTTTCCAACCTGCCGCCGCGCAGGTTACAGCCACCGCTTCTTCCAGTTACCCGAAGCGTGATCCGATCCATGCGGTGAACGGATCCGGATTGAAGAAGGGGGCGCATGACAACGAGCTGAATTCCGCGTGGCATTCCGGCATGGATCAGAATCCCTGGTTCCGGGTCTACCTGGGCAAGTTGCAACCGGTTTGCTGGATGAAACTTTGGAACCTGAACTGGGGTCCCTACACCGATCGTGGCATTCGGCAGGCGGACATCTATTGGTCAGCGCAGGAGGAGCCGGGGAACCCGGTCGACCATCCGGAGCGCTGGTCCCTCGTGCATGAAAACCACCAGTTCACGCGGGCGAGTCATTGGCCGGACTACGGTCTCAACCGGGATCGGCGCATGCCCGATGTTGTCGATCTGGGGAAACTCAATGCCCGGTTCATCTGCTTGAAGATGGATGCGAATTTCTCCGAGTCAGGTCGCGGCTACTTCGGCATCAGCGAGATCCGGTTTTCCGCCGATCCGTTTCCGGAACCGAGGCAGATGACGATGGCCAGACACGCCGCTGGTCCGAGACAAGTGCTGTTGGAAAAACCGATCGCCATCGCCAAGGACACCCACTTTCCCGCTCCGGCTGGCACCTGGGATCTGAGCCGATTCAAGTACGTGAAGTTCGAGCTGGCCAACGAGAGTGAGAAACCGGTGTCCTTTTCCTGTTGGGTGTTTGCTCCTGATGGATGGGGAGGTTCCGGTTCGTTTCCCGATGACAGCGGATTGACGTTCCTCGAGCCGGGTGAGTCCGCGAAGGTTCATATCGACCTTCATGCGCGCTTCCTTGGCGCGGCCCACGAGAAATTCTGCAAGGTCATCGATCCGTCCAGGATATCACGGGTCGAGATCGTCTATTCACTCAGGCCGGGAGAAGAACCATCGCCATTGACCGTGCGCTCGATTTCCGCCGTGGGCAAAGGCGATCCGGTTCACGATGTATCCGGAAGATTGTTGGTACCGGAGATATCCGGTGGTGAACCTGCGCCGGGCAAACGCGTTCGCATGGATCGACACGTGATGTATCTGCCGACCGATTGGCAGCCCGGGAAGAAATACCCGGTGATCATCGAGTATCCGGGGAATCTGTTTTACAACAAGTTCTGCTATTCACCCGGCCTCACCGAGTATGGACGGCTGGGATGGGGACTCACGAAGGATCTCGGAGATCCGGACGTGGCGGGCGATGGGTTCATCTGGCTGAATCTCTCTTTCATCAACGACGAGAATACCGAACAGAAATCCGGCTGGGGCAACGAGCAGAAGACGGTGAAGTATTGTCTAAAGACCGTGGCCGAAGTCTGTCGCCAATACGGAGGCGATCCGGACGCGGTGGTGTTCACCGGCTTTTCGCGCGGCTCACTGGCAGCAAACCACATTGGCTTGCGCACGCCCGAAATGGCCGGATTGATTCGCGCCTGGCATCGCTCGCCGATCAAACGTGCTCCGCAGAATACCGGCGGCTGGCACGGCGCTTTTGTCGGGCAGAACGATCGTATCGATCAACACTACCAGGGCCAGTCGATCTGTGAGAAATCACTGATCAACATGGGTGCATCCGCGCACGTGGATTGCGGCTATCTGGAAGATCGTCCAGATGCCGTGGCGGGCCGCATGTGGCTCAAGGAGGTGTTGTCCAAGGAAATGCGACCACTCCGCAATGATGCTTACAACATCTGGCCGCAGCCCGATGGATCGCTCCACATCGCCAATGTTGGCGGCGGTGGCTTCGAGGTATTTCAGCCGGAGTTCACCGTCATCCATTCGCAGGAAAAACCCACCACTTCGCGGCTCAAGTGGGCGCGCCCGGTTTACAACCTCCCCGCCTGGAAACTCGTGAACGGCCAGATCGAGGCGGACGTCTTCAAGATCGGGAACACGATCACCCTGAGCGATCCGCAGATCACCCGCGACGAATCCGGCATCATCTGGACCTTCACCCACGACAAGCTCGATCTGATCGCAACGATCAGTCTGCCCGACGGGCGGGCTGAACCCCGCATCGATTACCAAGTGAAGGTAAAGGAAAAGGGTTACTGCACATTTGCCTACTCCGGTGCTCCATCGGCGAAACTGTCGAACGTCGCGCGTCTTTGGCAACCGCAGGTCTGGGACGGGCGACGTCTCCCTGAGCAATCGTTCCTAATCGGTGACGATCACTGCTCGATTCCCGGCTGCCTTGTCCAACGCGCCGACCGGTTGCGCACCAGCGGAGTGATGGCCGATCCGTGGAAGCTGCCCTATGAAATGCCGCATGGACGGAACCGACGTTTCGGAGTGACCGTACGCAATCAACACGGCGAAGCCCAACCGTTGGTCTTCGCCCCGTTTCCTGGCTCCACGGCTCGTTTCAAATCCGGCGCTGAACATCGGTTTGCTGTCTTGCTCGTCACCCAACCCACCGATCTGAGCTGCACCTTCGAACACACCGCTCGCAACATCAGCGGATTCAAGGATCAGCGCGAGAACACGCTCACCACCTTGAACCAGACCCTGGACAACATGGCGGACTTCGCGATGAGCAAGTGGGCGGCGTTCGATACTGAGAACAAGTCTTCCTACTACCCAGACGCCAAGGGAACCGTGAAGAATGTCAGCTGTCTACATCCCTTCAGCGTGGCGTTGGTCACCGACAATGCCCGCCTGTTTCACGAACAGACCGTGCCGATGATGGAATACCTCATTTCGCGCGAAAAATTTCTCTTCGCCATCGATGAACAAGGCCTCAGCCACAGTCAGAAACCGAGCATGAACATGACCGGTCCCGCCATGCCGGTGTCTGAACTGGCGGCATTGAATCGCATCGCGCAAGGCGGCTCACCCGTCTTCCTGGAACAGGCCGAACGGCTTTATGCCGTGGATCGAAAACTCAACATGAACTGGGTTACAGCGGGTGCGACCTGGCAACGATCATTGTCGCTTTATCGCGCGACCGGTGAAGCGAAATGGCTGACGGACGCGGTCACCAAGGCGGATCAATACATCGCCAGGCGAATCGATACCGCGCCCGTTGATTTCAGTGAAGCCAAGGACGGGACTTTCTTCGAATACATGATTCCCTGGTGGAAAGAACTCTACGAACTCTATCTCGAAACCAGGGAGCCGCGACATTTGGCCGCCGCGCATCAGGGCGCGAGACGCCATGCACAGTTTGTCTGGTTCTACCCGTCCGTGCCGGAAGACGACATCACGGTCAATCCCCGCGGTCTGGCTTCCCGACGTGGCCGTCCGGACGATGATGGAGTGCTCCTCGTGCCTCAGGAAACCGTTCCCAACTGGCGGGTCTCCGATCAGGGCCTGCTTTGCGAAGGCAACGGCACGGTACAACGCCTCGGCATCCTCATCGCCACCCACGCGCCGCTCTTCCTTCGCATCGCCAATGACACCAATGACGACTTCCTGCGCGACATTGCCCGCTCTGCGGTGATCGGTCGGTATGCCAATTTCCCCGGTTACCATCTCAACACCCGTTTCGGCACGGCACAGGAGAAACCCGATTTTCCGCTGCACGACTACAGTATTCTCAAGCCCACCACCTCGATCCACTACAACCACATCCTCCCGCAGGTGAACCTGGTGATCGATTATCTCTATTCCCGCGCCTACGACCTTTCGGACGGCGCCATCGATTTCCCCACCGAGTTCATCGAAGGCTATGCCTACCTCCAATCCAAACTCTACGGCGCTCAACGCGGCAGTTTTCATGACGTGATGGGAGTCCGCCCCTGGATGCCGCGAAAACTTCTGGAAGTCGACGATGTCCAGGCCAATTACATTTCCGCCCAAGACAGAGACAAGCTGTGTCTAGCCTTCATGAACGCCAGCGATCGATCACTTGAAAGGCTCACGTTCAAACTCAATCCGAAATACTTCCGTTCGTTGGCAGGCGAGTTTCCCGTTCGCATCTGGCGGGACAACGAACCGGTCAAAACCACCATGAAGATCAAGGATGGAGTAGGTACGATTTCAGTCAGCCCCAAAGGCATCACCGCATTGTGCATTGAAGGAGTCCGCCCCTTGGTTTCCTTCCAGAACGAGCTTGGCGCAACTCAACCGCTCCGGCCCCGGACAGACAGCGAGACCACGCGGGCGATGGTCTTTTCCTTCGGCCCGAAGCTTCGCTGGCTTTACGCCTATCTTCAGAGCGAACCACGTACGATCCGCAATGCGCAGTCGAGAATCCGGTTCAACGATTCCGAGAAGATGCTACGCGATGATTCCTATCCCTTCGAATTCAGCGCCCCGCTTCCAGAGAGTACGACCAATGTTGATATCGAGTTTTCAACCACGCGAAACTAGACCTCAGTGGTAGGGACGCGCAGCGGCAAGTCCCTACCTGCGTCCATGCGAATCGTCGATCTGTCTTGAGCGGAGGTGTGCTTGCTCGGGTCATTCATTCAATCTTGCAGGACGGCGGTGCTGTTCGGAGGTCTTCCACTTCCTTGTCGTTCAAGCTGGTGCAATCGGAGAGTTCCACCTGCTCGAGGGATTTTCAACTTATAGAGCGGACTCAGGTCAGTCACTTCGTAGGTGGCGTGGAGCTCGAGTTCCTTCAACTGGGGCAGTTTCGACAAGGGACTGAGGCCGGCGATATCGCGTCGCTGATACTCAGGCGCTCGAGTTTGGTCAGTGACGCCAGTGGCGAGATGTCGGTCTGGTCGTCGCTTTGTATGGCCAGTTGCTTGAGTCCTGTGAGCGTGGAGAGCGGGCTCCAATCATCAATTGGCCCTTGGATGTGCAGGGACTGCAAGTTCCTCAGGTTGGACAGGAATCCGAGCTGGGTGACGCCTTCGCCGGTGAGTTCCCGCTGACGCAGATTGCCGAGTTGACCGATGGGTGCGAGTTCGACTTCGCGGACACTGTAGATGGTCAGGGAGTGCAGTTGCGCGAATTTTGCCAAGGGCGAAACATCAGTGATGGCAATGGCATTGAGATGGAGTGACTCCAGGCGATAGAGTTTGGCGATCTCGTCCGGGATTTCGGTTGGTTCCCATTCGATGTCGCCGATGCGCAGTTCGGTATCGCCGTGTATGCGGGCCGTCTTGATGGCGGCCACCGCTTTCTTGTCTTTGGCCATGGTGTCTCGGGATGGTTCTCGGCGAGCAACAAATTTGCTTGTCGGATGCTCTGAATCGCCGTTGCCTTCGTATTCAAAAGCAACATGAAGAACACACCGTACAATCTTTTTGTCACCAAGCTTCTCTTCGCCGGCATCGCCTTGGGCAACGTTCAGGCCGGAGAAAAAGGCGGATGGAAATCGCTCTTCAACGGCAAGGACCTCAAGGGCTGGGAAATCCGGAGTGGCGAGGCGACCTACAGGGTCGAGGACGGTGCCATCGTCGGCACGACCAAGAAGGGCAGTCCGAACACGTTCCTATGCACGAAGAAGAAATATGGCGACTTTGAGCTGGAATTCGAAGTGAACTGCGACAAGGGACTGAACTCCGGCTGCCAGATTCGTTCGACGCTGAAGGGCGACAAGTTTGGCGGTCGCGTGAATGGTCCGCAGGTGGAAATCGAACACAGCGGAGCCAAGGGCGCCGAGTCTGGCTACATCTACGGCGAGGCCGCCGGTGGTTGGCGCACACCGAAGGAAGACCGCACGCCGCACAGGCACTACAAGGACGGCGAATGGAATCACTATCGCATCGTCGCCAAAGGTCCCGTGATCGAGACCTGGATCAATGGCAACAAGGTCACCAAGCTCGTCGACGAAGAGATCTTCAAAACGCATCCAAAAGGCCTCATCGGTTTGCAGGTTCACGGTGTCGGCGATCGCGGTCCCTTCCAGGTGCGCTGGCGCAAGTTGCGGATCAAGGAACTCTGATTGGGGAGACCGGAAATCTACGAGGTAGGATGGGCGGGAACAAACGGTCTGCTGAACGGCGGGGCTGATTTGCTGCACCAGTATCTTAGCGGCGACTTCCAAGTCACCGAGAAGGCGTATCCTATAAATGTTTCCCCCTTGCCCCGGCGATTTGGAGATTACCGCTACGATCGGGCTTGGCGGCCAACGCTGATGACATCGGATCCCGTTGATTGTGTTGGAGCAGTCGTTCGGCAATCATCACGGGCATGAAATTGTTTGGCCTGTTGCCCGCTGTTTTCGGTTGCCTGGTCTGCTGTAGCGCCGCGCCGATACCGCGTCCGTTGGAGCTGGTGCCGAATCCGCCCGCCGTGCAGATGCTGGTGCCGGGTTTCGAGGTCGAGGAGTTGCCGGTACAATTGCGCAACATCAACAACCTGGTGTTTGCTCCGGACGGACGGTTGTTTGCGCTCGGCTATGACGGTTACGTCTACCAGTTGCACGATCGCGATGGCGACGGACTGGAGGATAAGGCCACCCTGTTTCACGATGACCGGGACAACCGGATTCCCGAGAGCATCGGCATGACCTGGGGACCGGGGCGGAATGGCGAAGGCGAAGGACTCTACATCGCCAGCCGCGGTCGCGTTTTCTTCCTGCGCGATAAGGGGAATGGCACGGGCGAACTGGTGACGGCGACCACCGGTTGGGATCCACCGACGTTAAAGGGCGGATCGAGTCTCGATGCGGTCGGGATTGCGGTGGACCAGGCCGGAGACATCTTCTTTTCGATCAGTGTGGATGCGTGGCGCGAACCGTATCGCATCAACAGGGTAACCGGCAAATCGGACTACAACCAGTTCAGCGAACGGGGAACGATCATCAGGCTGTCGTCGAACTGGGTCCAGCGGGAGATCGTCAGCACCGGGTTGCGGTTTCCCGTGTCGCTGGCCTTCAATTCTGCCGGCGATCTTTTCTGTAGTGAACAGGAAGGCGCGACCTGGTTACCGAACGGAAATCCTTTCGATGAACTGCTGCACATTCAAAAGAGCCGGCACTATGGATTTCCGCCACGCCATCCGAGATATCTGCCCGGGGTGATTGATGAACCGAGCGTCTTCGACTACGCACCGCAACATCAGTCGACCTGTGGCCTGCACTTCAACGAGCCGGTCGCTGGCGGAAAGATGACCTTTGGCCCGCAGTGGTGGCGCGGTGACGCGATCGTGGCCGGTGAATCCCGCGGAAAAATCTATCGAACCAAGCTGGTGAAGACTCCGGTCGGATACGTCGCGCAGAATTCACTCATCGCCTGTCTGAACATGCTGACCATTGATGCCGTTCCGACACCGGATGGAGATCTCATCGTGGCCTGTCACAGCGGCAAGCCTGATTGGGGCACGGGTCCGAAGGGGCAAGGCAAACTGTTTCGGATTCGGTATCGCGACGAAGCCGCACCACAACCGACACTGGCGTATGCCGCCAGTCCGACTGAGACCCGTATTGTCTTTGATCGTCCGTTGCAACCAAAGCAGGTGAGCCATTTGACCCGCCGGAGTGATATCGACATGGGCCTCCATGTGGCCGCCGGAGATCGCTTCGAAGGACTGAGGCCCGGTTATCAGGTCGTGAAGGATCAGATGCAGATCGCCCGCTATCAGCTGCCGGTATTGTCGACCGCCCTTTCTTCGGACCGGCGGGAGATCGCGTTGCATACGGAACGAAAAACGGTCGACTCCAACTATGCGGCGGCCATTCGGAAAGGCGGCGGTCTCCCGGACATGGATGTCCTTTCCGATCTGAACGGAGTGGAGGTTCACATCGGGACGGAGCGCCATTGGCTGCCGCACGCGGACCTGAACGTGGCGCGTGAACTGACCAAGGCCAGCGAATCGCACCGCCGCTTGTTCCGGAATGCAGCCAAGCGAGGAATGGCTCTCAAGATGCAACTGGATCTGCATCTGATGCTGCGTCCGGCGATTCAACCAGGATCGAAACTCGACTACGATTACCCACCGGAGCACGTGACTGTCGTGCTCGAATCGGACAAGCGACTCGAAGTGAAGTCCAGTGTGGTGACTCGCGGCGAGGGCAACACCGTCCGTCTCGCGGTCACTCCATCAGTCGAACAATGGTTGCCGCTGGAAGTGAAGCTGGCAGCGGGGGCGGATTTGAAAGTGCACTGGTTCACGGCCGAGGATGTGCGTCCACGTGCCTTCCCCCTGCGTCGCTTCAAACTTCCCTGGGTACGGCCCGCGGCTGAACAGTTGCCCGCATCGGAACGGCAGATTCCTGAAATCGCCGGTGGCGATTGGGCAAGGGGCAGGAAACTGTTCTTCAGTGAAACGTTTGCCTGCGGCAAGTGTCATCAGGTCGATGGACAAGGGGGCGTAATCGGAGCGGATCTGTCCAACCTCGTTCACCGCGATTATGAATCTGTCCTGCGGGACATCATGCAGCCGAGCGGGGCGATAAATCCCGATCACATTTCGTACAACATCGAATTGAAGGATGGCGATTCCGTATCCGGCGTCATTGTATCAGAGAATGAAGCAACGATCGGTGTCGCCCAGGCGAACGGAAACGTGATTCAGGTGAAACGCTTGACGATCAGTTCGCAAGTGGCCTCGAGTCTTTCACTGATGCCGGAGGGATTGCTCAAGACAGCGAGTCAGAAAGATGTTCGAGACCTGATGACCTACCTGTTGTCGAAGCCGACTGCGGCCAAGCCGGATTCCCGAGTGCCTCAATTGACACCGGCAGAGATTCTTGTCCTGCTCGGCGCCAAAGGCCGGAAAGCAGGAACGCCCAAGGAGCTCGCGGCGTACCAGCAGCACTTCGATCGCTCCGATTTGAATGGGGACGGCCGACTTTCTCGCGAGGAGTTTGTTGAAAAGGGTTTCTATCTCAACGCCCAGAGCCGGGAGGGAATCTTCCGCGCATCCGACACCGATCGTAACGACGTCGTGACTCGCGTTGAGTACGTCGAGAACCGGCGAATCACAGATGAGGCCAAGTCCATCATGGCCGGCATGGACGAGAACCGGGATGGTCGGATCACCCGCTACGAATTCATGAAGATGTCTGGAGTCTTCGATCAGTCCTTCGCGGTCGAGATCTTTGAGCGATTGGATGGCAATTCAGATGGCGAGACGTTCACACCGGAGTATCTCCGCGTCTGGGGAGGTTGGGCGCGTTGGAAACCCGCCGCTCCGTAGCGGAGTTTGCAGAAGAAAAATTCCGACGCCCGAGAACGGAAGATTTCGCATCTTGCGCTACACCTTCAGGAAGATCTTTTTGCGGTAACAGAGGTAGAGCATGGCCCACTTGGACATGACGAGGCCGATCGCGATCAGCACCGGTTTGAAGTCACCGGTCAATGAGACAGGTCCGTCCAACAATCCATGCGTCAGGCGATAGAAATCGATGAACTTGGGCGCCATGTAGATGAGGATCGAATTCGCTCCGATCACCACGAAGAAGAAGGTCCACTTGCGGAACTTCCACACATCGATCACGAGGTGGAACAGACTCAGCGACAGCAGACTCAAGCCCGCGCAGTGCAACACGAACGAACTGCTCCAGAGATTCTTGTTGATCGGGAAATCGAGGTTCCAAAGCTGTGCCAAGACTAAGGATCCGACACCGGTCGCCGCCATGATTCCGGATTTGCGCATGCCGCCGATCGAACTGCAGCGCAGCAGTTCGCCGGCGAGCCCACCGATCAACGCGGTGGCGATGGCGGGAAGCGTGGCAAACAGGCCTTCGGGATCACGAACGTCCTTGTAGAGCTTGCCCGGCATAAGGTTCTGGTCGATCCAATCGGTGAACGTATGTCCCGGCGATAGGTCGCCCGCTCCATAGCCGGGAACGGGGATGAAACGAAGGGCGATCCAATAGCCTACCAGGATCCCGACGATCCACCACAGCCGAGCCCGCCATTGGGTGTTCAGGACGATGATGGCGGCGAACATGTAGGCCAAACCAATCCGCCCGAGCACGCTGCAGTAGCGCATGTTCGCCCACTTGTCCGGATCACTCCAATCGAACTTGAGCAGGCCGTTGTAGATCGCTCCTAAGAGCACCAGCAAGAGACCTCTTTTGATCACGTGCCTCAGGATCTTCGAGTTGCTGTCACCTCGAGTCTGACGATTGGCAATGGCGATCGGCGTCGAAACGCCGGCGATGAAAAGGAACAGCGGAAAGATCAGATCCCACAAGGCAAAGCCGTGCCATTCCGGATGCACCATCTGGTTGTCGAGAATCCACTGCAGCCATTCCCACGAGGTGAAGGCAGCGAGCGCCGCCACCAGCGTCTTGCCGCCCATGATCCAGAACATGTCGAAGCCGCGGAGCGCATCGACGCTGACAAGGCGTTCTGCGGGTTGCTTGACTTCGTCGGTGAGCTTGTCGTTCGTCTGATCGTCCCTCATTGGCGGCTGCGGTGTATGGAAGAGCCGAATCTACGGTTGGCCCACTCGGATTCAAGAACACAAGGTCTGAGAGTTGAATTACTTCGCCTTCAACCGTCGCGCGGTGCGAGTCTTCGCGGCGATGAAGACGAAGAAGATTCGACTCATCTATCTGGCCATCACCCCCTTGGTGGTGGTTTTGGGTCTGTCGTCGCGAAAGTTCGACGAATCCCTGCCTGCGTTCATCGCCGACTACGCCGGCGACACGCTCTGGGCGTTGATGGTGTTTCTGGGGATCAGTTTTCTTCTCCCGGATCTGCCGGTGATGAAGCGGGGAGGCTTCGCCCTGGCCTTTTCCTATTTCATCGAGGTGAGTCAGTTGTATCACGCGCCATGGATCGATGCATTGCGGGAGACCACTCTGGGCGGACTAATCCTGGGCTTTGGTTTTCTTTGGACGGACCTGATCTGTTACACGGTCGGCATCGCTTTCGGGGCGATGGCGGATCTGCAAATGCGGAAGCCCGACTCGATGTCCGAACCAACCGGGCAGGGCGATCGGAAGACATCCGAATGATTCAGCGAACCTCCATCAGGGAGATGTCGTCGATCAGCACTTCGCTGTTGCTCGGTGGCTGGGGGTGAATGGTGATGGAGCGGAGGTTGTTTCTGGGCGTCAGTGAGACGGATTGGGATCCGCGTATCTCGCCTCCCGCGATGGTCATGGTCGCGCTGTAGGTCTGGGCGCGGCGATTTGCGAGGAGGCGGAGTTCGGTCCATTGATTGGCGGGAACGCTCAGACCGATGTCCGCCCATCGATCGGTGGACATGTCGCGGAGGCGGACGTTGCCGTGTTCGTTGATGCTGACCGCCAGCTCCTCCTGAAACGCGCCGTTGTAACCGCGCAGTTGGATGACGGTCGCGGATTGCAGGTTGAGGCGCATGAGCCGGAAACGGAGTTCGTAGTCGGCCTGATCATCAACGGGCGGAACGGCCTGGCCGGTGAAGGATTGACCGCCGCGGCGCAACCAAAGGGCCTGACCTGATCCCGAAGGAACGGTGCGAATATGCGGTCCCCCATCGAGCAAGGCTCCCCAGCGACCGGTCACCCGATTCACATCACCGACCATGCCACGCTTGTCGGGTATCCATTCGGTTCTGTCTTCGAAATCCTGTGTCAACCGTGGTACGACCGGTTGTTTGAGGAATAGAGGACGCTGTCTCATTGCTTCTGTGTTCTGGCGTTCGGTGACCTCTGAATAAGTCCCGGGGCTTTGTCGGATGTAGAGACTCTTCCAGGCGTTGATGGCCAACTGACGGTCAGCGTCCTGATCGATGAATCTCTGCAGTATGGTTTCCCCTTCCGCACCGAATGCGAGCAGGGCGTTGCCCACGGGGCGGAAAGCCCATTCGGAGTCAACGTTCGTGTAACCATCCCCCAAGTGCTCGAAACGATCGCGCAGGACGTTGCGGATCTGTTCCTTCAGGTCTGCGACCGACGCATCATTGCGGGTGATCGCTTCGCCCAAGGCGACACAGGCTTCATTGATCATCACGGGATCGGAATGTTCTGTGATTCGCAAGAGTTCCGAGATTGCGTCTTCCTTGCGATGCAATCGGCCAAGTCCCCTCACCGCAGCAACCCGGGTAAAACGGTCGGTGTCAGAGAGGGCCTGTTTCCATACGGGAAGCAGAGAAGCATCGGGCATGAAGATCAATGCGCGCATGGCCATTTGTTTCACCTTGGCGGATTTACTTTTCAGATATGCCTGTGCCAATTCCGCGCGTGGCAGGGGACGAATCCGCGGCAAGGTGACCCGCATGATCTCGGCGAGCATGTGGTTTCCATGTTGCTCGATGGATTCGAGAATGCGGGTGGCGGACTGGGGACCATGGGCTTCCCGCAAGGCGACCCCGGCCATGCAACGAATGCTGTTCTCCGGATCGAACAGCGCGGCTTCAATCGCCTTCACGGCGTCCGCGCCGCCGATCTTGCCGAGCGACTGAAGTGCCAGACGGCGTACGATCAGATGGGGATGCCGGACCAAGGGGAGGACTGCGGCAGTCTCCGCCTTCGAATGACCGTGAATGATCTGCGACAAGGCCTTCATCACCAGCAGCGGATCGTTGCTGCCGAGACTGCTCATCGGTTGTTCGGGCACGTAGCTGCGATCGAGATACATGGCGTCCTCGCCGTAAGCGATGACGGTCGGAACGCCTTCCTCTTGAAACGGTTTCCAATGAGTCGCCTTGGGACCCGAGGTGAGAATGCCGACATTGGCAGACGTGTTTCGGGTCAGCCAACGCATGTTCTTCACCGCGCGCAGCTGCACGTCGCGATTGGCGTAACCGTAGACGAGAAAGTCATCGACCAGGCCGGTCCGCACCCAGTTCTCGACGTCGAAATACATGCTACCGGCGGTCTGGAGGATCTCGGGAACATTCCATGGCTGTGGATGGCGCGGCTCCCAAGGCTGAAGGAAGAAGCCGAGGCCCTGCTTGTCCTTGTCCAGCTCCACCTTGAGTTCCTTGAGAAATTCGGTGACGTATTCACCGCGCAAGGCCAACCAGTCATGACGTGAGGCAAAACGGGTCCAGTCCTGGTAGCGGATGTCGATGCCGTGACGTCGCTTGAATTCCTTCACGATCGGTTCATTGAAACCGAACTCGTCCTGAAATCGCATGGAATGATTCTCGGCATAGGTGAGAAAGGTCATTCCGTCGTAGCCGTCCTGCTTCATGAACTTCATGTGCAGATCGACCAGTGCTCGACGGGCTTCCGGGTAGGCAAGCTCGATGGGTCCCCCCTGTTTCAACAGACCCGATCGATCAACCGGCACCCATTCGGGATGGCCAATCCGCAAGCCGCTTTCCGAATTGAACGGATAGTTTTTGAACGGCGGGACCTCACCACCTCCGCCCCAGTCGAAGAGATTGGCGACGCCCCAGATCTCCATGCCCCGCTTGCGGGCGGCCTGAACCGCAAGACGATCGGGATGCACGTCGCGATAGAGGTGACGCAGCCACTTCCAGAATTCGTAGTAGCGGACGCTTTCCGGACGTTCGCGATGCTTGTCCACCCAGGTGGCCGCTTCGAGGCCGCGCCAATAGACGCGCTTCACTCCGAGGCGATGCAACAGGTCGAAGCTGGCGTCGATGCTCGCTGGAGAATCGATCGGCAATGATTGACCGAGCCATTGGTTGTCGCCCGTGCTGATGTAGCAATGCAGCAACGGGCGTTCGTCGGTCGCGGCGGATACACCCGTGGAAATGGTGAAGAACAGAATGGTCAATGTTCGAATGCTCATGGGAGGAATCGATCAATCGTCAGGTTCCACTGCCTTCGCGGGCAGGGATTCAATGGTATCCCGCATGCTTTGCGCCTCCGCCTCATCGATCACGCTCAGGGCGAAGCCGACGTGCATCAACACGTGATCGTCAGTCTTGGCTTCGTTGGTGAAGGCGAGGTTGATCTCCTTGACCACGCCGCCGAACTGCACGCGACCGGTTCGCATGAGCGGATCGTCGCCTTGGATCTCCAGCACTTTTCCCGGTATGGCGAGGCACATGGCTTTACGTTCCTGGTTCTTTGTTCTTGGTACGGTTCGACTGGGCTCACCGCGGGCTTCGTTTGTGCGGCGATGACGGCTTGGCCCAAGGCGATGCCGCCGTCGTTGAGTGGCACCTGTTGCGGCCAGAAGACTTCGAACCCGTCGGATTGCAGACGTTCGATCGTGGCTTCCAGCAGGATGCGATTCTGGAAACATCCACCGGACAGCACAACTTTCTTCTCTCCGATTTGCTGCGCGAGCATGGCGATGTTCTCGACCAACCAAGCGTGGAATCGTTCGGCAATGGTGTGCACTTCCGTGCCGTCGCGCAGATCGGCCAACACCGCGTTGAGCATCGGTTCCCAATCGATCGGTTGAGCGGTTTCGATCGGATACACATTCTCTGCCAATCGATTGCAGGCGAATTTCAACGCCATCGCCGCCTCGCCTTCGAAGGTGTTGAAAGGACACAGTCCGGTCAGCGCGGCAATGGCGTCGAACAGGCGGCCGATGCTCGATGTGCGCGGGCAGTTGGTTTCGGAACGAAGCATCGATCGACCTGTTTTAGATTCCGCGGTCGGCAGTTTGAGCAATTCAACGTCTTCGTCTGAGCAGCCGGCTTCATGCAACAATCCCAGCGCGGCGCGAACGCGGCCGACCAGTTCACTGGCGGGACGTTCTTCTCTTCCATCACGGCCGCGGCCGCCCTGTTGACCGCCGTTCCACGGAAAATAGGCGGCCTGCCAAAAGTTTCGCGGGCAATGCAGTTAGACCAGGACACCCAGGCAGCGCATTCGTTAAGATTTTATTGCCACAAAGGTCGCTTGGGATTCAGTGATGGAAATCCCGCCGGGTGCCGGGGGGCAATCCATTTCACCGTCGCCGCGCTACCGGGTTGACCCGATTGAACGGCAGAATCCTGCCCGACGTCCATTACCGGGATGTCATAGTTTTGTAAGGAGCGATATTCCGCGAAGACGTATTTGTTGAACTCCAATAAATGAACTGTGGCTCGGTCGAGAGACCGGCCACAGATGGACAAGTTGCGGCGCGGCTACTTGTTGAGGAAGTAGCCGCGTTGTTTCTCGCTGATGGGAAGATTGAGGAGTTCCATCACGGCGAGCATGTCTTCCCAAACCTTGCGTTTTTCGACATGGCCGGTGCTCCGGAGAAGATAGGACGGATGGAACGTGGGCATGACCGGAATGTCGCGATAGGTCATCCAGGTTCCACGAAGTCGCGTGATGCCTTGCTGTGATTTGCCGAACAAGCCTTCCAACGCAGTTCCACCGAGGCCGATGATGACTTTCGGACGGATGATCTCGATCTGCGACGCGAGATACGGAAGGCAGGTGGCCATTTCAGAAGGCGTCGGTTTACGATTACCGTAACGCTGCCCAGGTGTATCCGGGCGGCACTTCAACACGTTGCCAATGAAGACGTCCTGCCGCTGCAACCCCATGGCGGCGATGATCTTGTCGAGCAGTTGACCCGCCTTGCCGACAAAGGGCTCACCCTTGGCATCCTCGTCCATTCCGGGCGCTTCGCCGACAAACATCAGATCCGTGTGAATGTTGCCCACGCCGAACACGACATTTCGCCTGGAACGAACCAGATGGTCACACTTTACGCACTGCAACGCGCGATTCCTCAGATCTGCCATTGCCCGCTCTTTTTCCTCGCGGGACATGAGCGCGCCGCTCGGAGCGGGTGACGACGGCGGAGCCGGCTGCTCTGCAACCGACGGAGTCGGTGAAGACTGCGGAGGAGAAACGGGCTTCTGTCTGGCTGGGGCGGGCGCAGGTCGTTCCTGCTGAGCGGGAGCCGGGGCCGCCAAGGGCTTAGCCAGAGCCGTGAGATTCGCCGGATCCAAATTGACATGCCTTACTCCGCGTGCCTTCTCCGCTTCGAGATGGCGGATGGTGGCATCGAGCAGCTCCGGATAATCCATTTGCGGATCTTGGAAGCCGCATCGTATGGCCGAAAGCCTTTCTTACTCACAAATCCGACCTTCATAATTCATCTTTCATCACCCATCCTCATCCAATGAATCGTCATTGCTGGAAATGCGGAACGGAATACACCCTAGATGGCCAACCTGGCCGGGGTGAATCCTGCGAAAAATGCCGGAGCGATCTGCGTGTTTGCAAGAACTGCGTCAGCTATGATCCGCGCGTCGCCGAGCAATGCCGCGATCGCCGCGCCGATCCGGTGACGGAGAAGCACATGGCGAACTTCTGCGAATGGTTTGAAATGGCGAAGCGGGAATTTGGAGGCGAGGAGGCCGAATCGGATCGGGCGTCCAAAGCCCGGGAAGACTTCAACAAGTTGTTCGGCGACTAATCGGCGCTGCATGGTTCAAAACACGGTCATTTCCCGATCAATCACCCATAAGCCAAGCTTGGTTAATTATTCTGAATCATTTTCGGTCAAGTTTAATCCGTTTAGGAATTCTAATCAAAAGGCAACCGTTATTCTACGTAGTCCTTTGGACTACAGAAAATGGTTTTTTCTCATAAAATGTGGCAGATTTAGATCGGGTATAATTGTTACAGTTGTAAGACTTTTTAATTTTCTCAAAAAACAAATTGACGATCATTAGTTTATGTTGTTTAGTTCGCTCAACACAGGTTGGGGCCGCTAAAAAGCGGGTGAAGCAATTCATTTTTGTTCTTTGACGGATTTTAAAATTTGGATCGGGCCGGCACTGTCCGAATCAAAGCACCTCCTAATCCTACATTAGTGCCTGTTTCTGAAAACTCCCCGGGGCTGTAGCGACTTCCCCCAAGTCGGCAGCCCCGGTTTTTTGTACCGCGGCCCAGCCACACATTCAGCTTCCCGGGCTCCACGCGTTGGCTATGCTCCCGGCCGCACATGAAGTCTCTCAATACCGTGTTCACTGTTTTTGGCATCGTTGCCGGGATCGTGTTCGTGCTCAAACTGATCCAAGGCAGTGAGAGTCCGGTAAAACTCCTCTTCAAGGCGGCCCTGTCCGCGCTGGTCATCTGGGTCTATTTCGATCTGAAGAAATCCGGCCCCTTCGGCATGCTTTTCTCCATCGCTGCCTTGTCCGGGCTGGCGGTGATCTGGTGGGCTGATGTCGGAGAGATGCTTGGCGGTGCGATCGCCGGCGGTTTCACCGGAGGCGGTAAGGTGGATAAGACCGCGCTTTTGTCCAGGGTGGAGAGTCTGCGCAAGACAGGACGCTACGAAGAAGCTCTGGAGGAGGCACAGGTGCAACTTGCGAAGTTCAAGAACGACTTCGACTGCTACATGATGATCGCGTCCATTCAGGCCGAGGACATGGGCAACCTGCCGATCGCACAGTCGCTCTTGGAGTCATTGATCGAGAACAACAAGAAGCTCGAACGCAAACAAGTTTCCTACGCTCTCAACTCATTGGCCGACTGGCAGCTGAAATACGGCAAGGATCCGGAAGCCGCCAAGGTGACCTTGCAACAGATCATTGAAAAGTATCCCGACACCCGCGCATCGCAGAGCGCCGAGAGCCGCATCGCCCACATGGCCAGCAAGGAATCCCTGGAGGCGTCTGACAAGCCCAAGGAAGGCAAGGTGATGCCCCAGTTCGAGCGTGACCTGGGCCTCAAGGGCAAGAAACTGCAAATGGAAGATCTCGTCCAAAAGGTGGATCCAAATGAACAGACCGATCAGTACCTCGCGCATTTGGAAGCCCATCCTAACGATTGGGACACGCGCGAGAAACTCGCGGCGCATTACATCGAGCATTACCAGAATGTTCCCTGCGCCGTGGAGGAACTGGAGATCCTGATCAAATCCAAACTCGCCGGCAAAGAGGACAAATGCCGTTGGCTGCACCAGATCGCCGACTGGCACACCAAGATCGCCAACGACCAGGAATCCGCCAAGGCCGCCTTGCAGCGCATCGTCGACAAATATCCGGGATCCGCCCATGCGACCCGGGCCGAACAGGCAATCCAATACCTCCGCGAATCCAAAGCGTAGCTTTCAACAACGCGCCCGGTCGATCGAACATTGTTGGCCACAATGAATTCAAAAAGCGCATTGTCCGAAGGACCGATGTAGCAGCGAGGTGTCTCCAAGATCTGAGTAATGGTCAGGATGGAGCCGGTTCGACGGGGCTTACGACCAATCGACGCGCCCCACGATGTACACGTCACCCCTCGCTTGGTTGAGCCCCCTTTCAAATAGTCCTTGCATCAAAATCTACAAATGTAACTTCAATAAAAACTACATCTGTGGATTCAATGAAATACGTTCCTAAGATTTCAGAGAGTGTATGGGAGATGATGCAGTGCCTGTGGAAGCGCAATCCATGACTGCGCAGGAGATCACCGATGAGCTGGGGCAGCACCCCCAGACGTTCAAGACCTACCTCAGCCGCTTGGCAAAGATGGGTGCCGTCATGTTTCACCACCAAGGCCGAGCCTATATCTACCGGCCTCTCGTTCAGGAGAAGCACTGCCAGGCAGCAGAAAGCAGTTCGTTTCTCGACCGGGTGTTCGGCGGATCCGTGCACCTACACCTGAGTCACAGGGTCGAGAACGAGCAGCTCAGCGACGCAGAGATCGAATAACTGCGGAAACTACCGCGGAAGCAGGGGAGACGGAGGAACAAGTGAACGAGTTCATGCAGACATTGCCGGATTCCCCCGGCGCCGGCGACTCTCCTCGGCCATGCCCTCCAAACCGCGAGCGACAAAACGCTCCCGCCACTTATAGCCGGTCTTGCGGCTGATGCCGTGTTCCCGGCAGAGCTGACCGAAGTTTCCACAGTTCATGGCTTTCATGGCCAATTCAATACGTTGATCCATCTTTCGGGTTTCTTGCCATGGTATCTCAAAGCTTCGGAAATCCGAAACCACAAGGCCACGGTGTCACCCATGTTCTGAACCAACCATGTTACCCTTGTAGTGAACCTGCACCATCAGGAATGAAGGTATTCCGTGCCAGCACTGATTGCCGATTACTGCTTGGTCCGCTCTACGCCCTCGCTTGCGTTGCTTCCGCCGAATGACCTACGCTGCGCGCGATGCGGTTGTTGGACCGTTACTTGTTGAAGGAATTGATCGTCCCGGTGGCTTACGCCTTCGTGGGCTTCTATATTTTCTATGTTGCCTTCGATGTCTTCAACTACCTGCCCGCCTATCAGCAGAACAATCTCGGCGGTCGTGAGATTCTGCTGATCTGCCTCTATAAAACACCGGAATTTCTCGCCGAAGTTCTTCCGGTCGCCCTGCTGCTGGGAATGCTCTATGCGCTCTCACAGCATTCGCGAAACAACGAACTCGTCGCCATCCGCGCGGCCGGTGTGAACATCTGGCGACTGTCGGCGCCGTATTTTTTCGTCGGTCTCTCCTTTTCACTCGGCTTGTTCGCGTCAAACGAATGGCTGATGCCCCGCGCCAAGCACGCCAAGGAAACCGTGATGCAGAGCAAGATCGCCGATCCTCAGCGCAAGACCGACGAGCAATGGCGATCCAACATCAGTTTCAAGAATGATAGCGAACGGCGTTCGTGGAATATCGGCGCGTTCAATCTCATCACCTACAGCCTGCGGCGGGTGGACGTCGGCTGGACGGACGATTACGGCGGTCAGCATCGAATGTTCGCCGAGCAGGGCAAGCGTGAGAATGACCGCTGGGTCTTCGAAAACGTGGAGATGCATCAACCCGATGCCGCCAACTCGGGTTTCCCCTTGAAGATCATCACCAACCGGATGGTGATGCCCGGCTTTACCGAATCGCCGGAGCTGATCGCCAGCGAGATCAAGATCAGCTCCATGAGCAGCATGCGCATGGCCAAGCGCCCGCGCTTCAGCCTCAAGGAGATCCAAGATTACCTGATGCTGCATCCCAAACTGACCGGACGCAAACTGGGTGAACTCACGACGCAATTTCACGGCCGACTGGCCTTGCCATGGAGATGTCTGATCGTCGTGTTGCTTGCCTTGCCGTTCGGTCTTTTGCCGGGTCGACGAAACGTGATGGTCGGTGTGGGCATGGCCATCGGGTTGGTGTTCTGCTTTCTGTTCCTCACCCGCCTTTCATTGGCCCTCGGCACGGGCGGACATTTCTCCGGATGGGTTGCCGGATGGCTTCCGTTGATTCTCTTTGGCGGCGGCGGTGCCTACCTGATCCGGCGCAATGCCTGAAAACGATGGCGGATGACACCGACAACCTGCGTGCGGAACTCGAGCGAACCAGACTGCTCTACCAGGTGAGCAAGGTCATCCACTCGACGCTGGATCCGCAGGAGGCGTTGCGACTCATCGTGGGCGAGGCGGTGAAGGCGATGGGTGCCAGCAGCGGTTCGGTTGTGCTGATCAATCCCACCACCGGTTTCCTTGAGATCAACGCGGCCCACGGTCTTCCCGCGGACGCCGCGGACCTGCGCTTGCAACAGAATGAGGGCATCACCGGTTGGGTCGTTCGTCATGGAAAGCCCGTCCGGGTCGGCAACGTGTCCGAAGATCCTCGTTACATTGCCCTGTCCCCCACCGTACAGTCGGAACTGGCCGTTCCCCTCAAAGTAGGCGACGAGGTGCGCGGCACTTTGAATCTCGATTCCGACCGGGCGGACGCCTTCAGCGCGGAGGATCAGTCCATGTTGGAAGAACTCGGAGAGCAGGCCGCCACTGTCATTCACAACACCTGGCTCCATGAACAGCTGCGCATGAAGGCGCGCCTGTTCGAAGCCCTGCTCAAGATTGGTCAGGCGATCAACTCCACGTTGAACCTCGACGACACCCTGCAGGTCGTCACCCGCGAATCCGTGCAGCTCATGAACGCCCGCATGTCCTCGCTCATGCTGCTCGACGACGCGGGTGATCTGCTCGAACTCAAGGCCAGCCACGGTGCCGGCGAAGCCTATCTGGATCGAGAACCGGTAAGTGTGAATGAAAGCCTCATCGGTACGGTTATCCGCCGCCGCAAGCATGTACAGGACGAAGACGTTCAAAACTCCGGACGCTACCAGGCCAGCCTGTTGGCCAAAGACGAAGGATTGGTGTCACTGCTCAGTGTGCCGCTCATCTTCAGCGATCGCGCCATCGGGGTGTTGAACGTGTACACCGGTAATGCGCACGTGTTTCCAGATGAGGAGGTCCGCATCCTCTCCACCTTGGCGAACCTCTCCGCCGTCGCCATTGAGAAGGCGCGGCTCTACGAACGCATCGTTGACGTCGAGGAGCAGTTGCGGGCGAGCGAGCAGCTTTCTGCCATTGGTCTCCTCGCGGCCGAAGTCGCCCACGAGATCCGCAATCCGTTGACGGTGATGAAGATGCTTTATCACTCGCTCGACCTAAAGTTCGACGCGGACGATCCCCGTTCGCAGGATGCGAAGATCATGGGTGAAAAGATCGAGCTGCTGGGCCGCATTGTCGAGCAGATCCTCGACTTCGCCCGCCGCTCCGATCCGCAGCTGCAAGAGGTGAACATCAACCAGCTCGTGGAAGATCTCGGACTGCTCACCCGTCACAAGCTGAAGGCGCAGTCGATCCAACTCGAACGTGATCTAGATTTCGACATCCCCGAAATCATGGCGGACGCCACCCAGCTTGAGCAGGCATTCCTCAACCTCACACTGAACGCCGCCCAGGCGATGACCGATGGTGGTCAGCTGCGCATTACCACCGAAGCCCGGGAGGATGGCGTGCAGATCCGTTTTGAAGACAATGGCCCCGGCATGGATGAACGCACGCAACGCGACGCCTTCTCGTCCTGGTTCACCGCCGACAAGAAAGACGGCACCGGTCTCGGCCTCGCCATCGTCGCCCGCGTCGTCGAAGCCCACGGCGGCCGTATCGCTATTGACAGCAGGGAAGGCGAAGGCAGCACCTTCACCCTCGACCTCCCCGCCAAACCACCCGAACGCGGATGATCAGATGGAGGGAATCGCTCCGTCGATTCCGCCTCTCAACGAAAACCCGGAGGAGAATCTCCTGTCTGTGGGGCAAAATCATGGGCGACAGAATGAAGATTCAGAAAATGATTCTGCCCCCATCCCGGTGATGTCTGAGTGAGACAACCACGGAACACATTAAAGGCGGAGGAATAATCCTTGTTTCAGTGTGTTCTGTGATTTCCGTGGTTGAATTCTGGTCTTCTTCCCCGGTCTCGCGTTCTGTTGCGAGCGTGCGAGAATCGGGCCACCGATAGAGGTGACGGACGAATGAGCGAGGAAACCGAAGAGTCAGACGAGGATGAACTCCCGGCGAAGCGGTGGTTGCCGTGGGTGGCAGGTGTGCTCAGTATTTTTCTGCTGTACGTCCTGTCGTGGGGGCCGGCGATTTTCATGTGGGTCAAGAACCAGAACGACCTGCCGGATTCGGTTGAGAACGTCTTGATGGTGACGTATCGCCCCCGCCTCGTGGTGATGTATCACAGCGAAGCCTATTTCTACTATTCCATGTGGTGGGCGAAAAAGGCGGATCCGGCGGGCGGCCTGGTGACCTACAAAGAATTTCGGTAGGACTTTGAATGAGTGAGAAGCCGAATGAAGCAGAGGAGAATCCGGAAGCAGAAGATCGATCCGGCCGACGCCTATCGACTTGGATCTTGGGTGGACTCAGCCTCGTGTTTCTCTACTTCATTTCCTTCGGTCCCGTCATGTTCACCACCATCAAGTTCCAGGATGATCTTCCCGATATGGTCAACCAGGCCCTGGAAGCGATCTATGCGCCGCATGCAGCGCTCATGTAGCACAGTGAGGGCTACTAACAATACGCTCTCTGGTGGGCGATCAAAGGCGAGCCGGCTTTGTCGTCTCATTCCCACAAGCAGTTTCGCGAGGACTTCGAACGTCGCAACAAGTAGGTATGGACGAGAACGATTCAGTAGAGATTGCGGACGAGGAAGAACGACCGCTGAAGCGGATGATGCCGTGGATCGCGGGTGGCTTGGCGATTGTGCTGCGCTACTTTATCTCCTTCGGGCCGGTCGTTTATGTGAGCATCAAGTTTCGACGCGATTTGCCCAACTCGATCGGGAATGTGTTGGAGGTCGCCTGTTTCCCTCACGCCCTGCTCATGTATCATAGCGAAAGCTACGATAACTACTTCCAGTGGTGGCAGGGCATGGCGAATCCATCCATCGTAGGCCCGGATCACGCCGCCTTTTGCGAATATTTCGAACGCCAGTAGTTCTGCGTAGCGGAGTTCGCGAAGAATTCCGACTCCGGCAGGGACCAACGGCAGCGTGTTCTTACCAAATCGGAAGATTTCGCATCTTCCGCTGCATCGTTCGAGGGAGGATTGCTCTGAATGCAAACGGGGCCGACCCCGATGGAATCAGCCCCGTCCACAGTTTCAGATGTGATTAGCAATCAGTATTTCCGAGAAGCGATCGCTTCGGCGGCCTGCGATTGATCGAACACCTGGTCATCCACCACGGTGTTCTTCGGGAGCTCCTCACCGGCGACGGCTTTTTCGACGGCGTCGAACGCGAGCGGTCCCAGCAGCGGACTGCATTCGACCGTGCAGTTGAGCGTACCTTTCACCATGGCTTCAAACGCGCCTTTCACGCCGTCGATGGAGACGAGAATGATGTCCTCTCCGGGTTCTTTGCCGGCTTCCTCGATGGCCTGGATGGCGCCGAGGGCCATGTCGTCATTGTGCGCATAAATGGCGGTGACCTTGTCGCCGTGCACTTTCAACAACGCCTCGGTGACTTCCTTGCCGTTGGCGCGGCGAAAGTCACCGGTCTGCGAGGCGATGATCTTCATGTCCGCGTGCGCCTTGAGAGCTTCTTCAAATCCCTTCTTGCGATCTATGGCCGGCGCGGCGCCGGGTGTGCCTTCGAGCTGGATGATGCTCGCCTTGCCGCCGGTCTTTTTGACGAGCCATTCGCCGGCCATCCGACCTTCGGCAACGAAGTCGGAGGCGATGAGCGTGGCGTATAGGGAATCATCCGAAACCTTCAGTCCTCGATCGACGAGAATGACCGGAATCTCTGCGTCCTTGGCTTCCTTCAGAACCTGTTTCCAACCGGTCTCCACCACAGGTGCCAGAATGATCGCGTCAACGCCCTGAGCGATGAAGCCGTTGACCGCCTTGATCTGGTTCTCTTGCTTGCCCTGCGCGTCGGAGAACTTGAGGGTCACGCCGCGCTTCTCGGCTTCTTCCTTGATCGATTGTGTCTCCGCCGTGCGCCATGAGCTTTCCGCTCCGACCTGTGCAAAACCGACCGTGAGATCAAGCGGAGCCTCAGCGGCACGGGGATCGGCGGAGGTCGGTTCACCGGGCGTGGGAGTCGGTGTGCGTGACTCCTGTCTGCAGGCGACGCCGAGGGACATCATTCCCGCCACGGCGACGATGGCGAGTGAACGAAGGAGAGATGGATGGTGTGCTTTCTTCATATCAGTTCTTTTTCAAATGGGTGATGCGGGTGAGATAACGCTGCATAAGGATGAAAATCAACAACAGGACACCGATGGCGATGCGCAGCCACCAGGAATTGAGCCGGCCGTCAAAGATGAGCGCCGACTGAATGGTTCCGAATATGAGGACGCCACCGAGTGTTCCGGCCACAAAGCCCACCCCGCCAGTCAGCAGCGTTCCGCCGATCACCACCGATGCAATCGCATTCAGTTCCTCGCCATAGGCACCGGCAGGATTTCCAGAGCCCATGTAGAGCGTCGTGGTGACCCCGGCCAGCGCCGAACAGAATCCATTGAACGCATAGACCGAGATCTTGGTCATCGCAACCGGAAGGCCCATCAGCTTGGCCGAAGTCTCGTTGCCTCCGATCGCATAGATGTTTCGACCGAAGGGCGTCCAATGAGCGATGAATATCGCTGTCACCAACAAGCCGAGAAATATCAGCGCCACCGCTTTCAGTTTGGCTTTCGGTCCGACCACGATCCGGAAATCCTGAATGGCCGTGTAGAATTCATGCTCGATCGCGAGCGATTCTGAGCTGACGACAAAAGCCATTCCCCGGGCGAAGAACATTCCACCGAGCGTCACCAGAAACGGCGGCATCTCATATCGATGAATCAGGTAGCCCATGCCGGCGCCGAAGAGGGTCCCCAAAGCCATCGAGGTCGTGATCGCCGCAACCGGATGCCACGAATGCTTCATGATAAGTGATCCGACCAGTGTGGCGGTAAAGGCGAGCACCGCGCCGACCGAAAGATCAATGCCACCGGAAAGAATCACGAACGTCATTCCAATCGCCATGATACCCAGCACGGCATTGTCCGAGAACAGGTTGGCAACGACTCGTGCCGTAAAGAAGCGCTCGTACATGAGCGACGCGGTGGTGAACAATCCGATCAACACCGCGAAGGTTGCGAGCAGCGGAATGAAGCGGCTCATGCGGGAGCCCTCCGTCCAAAGATGTTCGCCATCTGATTTCGAAAGGGTGCCGATTGGAGCAGGCACACGGCCACGATGACGATCGCCTTGGGCACCGGCGCAATCGCCGGAGGAACACCTTGGGTGATCATCGTCGTGGTCAACGTTTGGATCAGCAGGGCGCCGATGATTGAACCCACGAGGCGGAAGCGACCGCCGGTCAGAGCGGTTCCACCGACCACCACGGCGAAGATCGCATCGAGTTCCATCATCTCGCCTACGCGACTCGAATCGGCTGCCTTGATGTTGGAGGCGGCGATCAGTCCCGCAATACCGGCGCATATTCCGGAGAATGCGTAGACCGAGAGTTTGATACGCGCGGTCGGCAGCCCGCTGAAACGACTGGCGGTTTCATTGTCGCCCGTGGCATCGACGAACAGGCCACACGCTGTCTTGCGCATCAGCAGAATGGTGAGGAGCAAGGTGGCCAGCACGATGGTAACCGTGAAGGGGACGCCGAGGAAATGGCCGTTGCCGATATAGACCAGTGCCGGGTTCTCAAAGGTTACGATCTGGCCGTCGGTAATGAGCATCGCGATGCCTCGTCCCGCAACCATGAGAATGAGGGTGGCCACGATGGGTTGAATGCCGGCGACTGAAACGAGGATGCCGTTGAAAAGTCCCAGGGCGGCCGTGGTGGCCAACGCAATCGGAACGATCACGGCCAGGGACATTTCCGTCTGCGTCACCAACACTGCGGCGATCGCGCCGGAGATCGCCATCAACGAACCAACGGACAGATCCACTCCACCCGTCGCGATCACCAACGTCATGCCCAAGGCCAGCAGCATCGTCTTGGAACCTTGATTGAGAATGTCGATCAGAGTTCCGTAGAGGTGTCCGTCACGAACTTCGATGCGGAAGAAACCGTCGACGAAAATGAAGTCGTAGAGCAGCAGCGCAGCCAAGCCGAGCAGGGGCCAGAGGAGCCTCCCTCCCTGAAACATCCGTTTCAATGATGCCATCGGATCACTCATTGAATGGCGCTCCCATGCACGCGCCAGCGTCCTGTAGTACGGTGGCATGACACCGCTTTGGCAACGGTGAAATTCTCAGCGGCGCGTTGTCTTCGGAACCGGGCGTCGCGACAACTTGCAAGATTCTCCCGCGATCCACGGCATCCAAAGCGCCGTCATGCCGGCGCACTCCAGGACCTGGCGGAACAAGCAAAGGCGTTGGCATCACTCGGTTCATTCGTGGTGGGCAACGAGTTCCATGATGCGTTGTCCGGTGATCTCATCGCCGGTGAGATCACCGACCTTCTTGCGGTCGCGCAGCACGGCTACCCGGTCGCAGGTATGAACGACTTCCTCCAACTCGGAACTGATGAACAAGACCGCCATCCCTTTCTCACGCAGAGAACGCACGAGCTTCTCAATCTCTGCCTTGGCGCCGACATCGATGCCGCGGGTGGGTTCATCGAGGATGATGAGCTGCGGCTGCATTGCCAACCAGCGGGCGAGGAGGACCTTTTGTTGATTGCCACCGGAGAGATTGCCGATGGGCGTGGCAGAATCGGGTGTCTTGATATTGAGCGCGGAGATGTAGTGTTCGCAGAGCTGTTCCTGCTCGGCGCGCGGCAACAACCGACGCGCGCCGCGACTGGCCTGCATTGCGAGGATGATGTTCTCGCGGACGGACAGGTTGGGAATGATGCCTTCGCCCTTGCGATCCTCGGAACAGAACGCGAGCCCCTGGCTAATGGCCTGCCGCGGCGTGCGCACGCGGGTGTCATCCGAGGCAATGTTCATGGAACCGGATTCCGCGGGCTCAATGCCAAAGAGCATGCGCGCGGTCTCCGTGCGACCGGAGCCGAGCAGGCCGCCCAAGCCGACGACTTCGCCTTTGCCGATCGCGAGATCGATCGGTCCGATCTGACCGCTTCGACCGATGGCTTCGGCCTTCAGGAACGATTCGCCGGTGGCGGTGTCTCCATTCGTCGCGGATTCCGCGGTGGATTCTTCCGGTTGTCTGCCCAGCATCTTGCCGATGAGTTCGAGGCGCGGCAGATCGGTTGTCCGGTATTCCCCGACCAATCCCCCGTTGCGCAGAACCGTGATGTGATCGGAGATCTCGTAGACCTGGTCGAGGAAGTGGGTGACGAAGACGATGGCGAGCCCGTCGTCGCGCAGTTGGCGCATGACCTTGAAGAGCGCCGCCGTCTCCTGGTCATCCAGACTGGAGGTCGGTTCATCGAGGATGAGCACGCGCGCCTGGACGTCGAGCGCGCGGGCAATGGCGACCATTTGTTGGATGGCCATCGAACAGGAATCCAGTTGCGCGCTGACATCGAGTTTTAGTCCGAGACGCTGCAAGGCAGCTTCAGCGAGCCGCTTGGTTTCGCCCCAGCGGATGATGCCGAAGCGACGCGGCTGACGACCAAGCAAAATGTTCTCCCCAATCGAGAGCGAGCCGACGAGGTTGACCTCCTGATAAACCGTGCTGATGCCGTTGGCTTCCGCTTCAAGGGGGGAGGCAGGATCGATCGCTGCGTGATTCAGCTCCATCGATCCCTCGTCGCGTTGACAAACGCCGGTGAGCACCTTGATGAGCGTCGATTTGCCGGCGCCGTTTTCGCCCATCAACGCATGGACCTCACCGGGATGAAGATTCAGGTCCACCCCATCCAACGCCACCACGCCCGGAAACACCTTCCGGATGCCACGCAGCTGGAGAATGGGGCCGCTCACGAAGCCAGTTGCGGGGTCAGGACGCCGGCGCCGGGTCCGGGGCGAACGGCAAACAGGGATGGATGAATTTCCGTCCGTTCCAGGTATTCGCGGGAGATGCGATCGCGAACCGAACCGGTATCAGCAATGCGTATCAGGGCGATCGCACAGCCGCCGAAACCGCCGCCGGTCATGCGCGCGCCATACACTCCGCCCTCTTCGCCGATGTCACGGCAGATGTCGACCACGGCATCAAGCTCGGCGCAACTCACCGCGTAGTCATCCCGCAGCGATTCGTGGCTGTGATACATGTGTTCGCCGGTGGTCGCCCAATCCTTTTCACGAACCGCCTGCGCGGCTGCCGTCGTGCGTCTGTTCTCGGAGATCACGTGCCGGGCGCGTTTGAATTCAGTGTCCGTCAACCTGCCGGAAGCCGCTTCGAGCTGCGGCAGACTGATCGCCCGCAAAGAATTCGCACTCAACTTTGCGGCCGCGCTCTCACAGGTCTGTCGCCGCAAGGCGTATTCCCCATCGGCAAGTTCGTGACGGACGTTGGTGTTGATCACCAGCATCTCGAGATCGGGATCCTGAAAGGACACGTATTCCGATTCACCACTCTGGCAATCGAGCAGCAAGAGGTGATCTTCCCGACCGAACACGCTCGTGTATTGATCCATCAGTCCGCAGGGCACACCGACGTAGTCGTGCTCCGCCTTCTGGCAGATCATCGCCTTCTCCAATGGCGGAATTCTGCAGTCCAACAAGGCTTCAAGTACGCTCAGGGTGGCCACCTCCAGCGCCGCGCTGCTGCTGAGTCCGGAGCCCAAGGGCACGTCGGATGAAACAACTGCATTGAACCCGGCTACCGAAGCTCCGGTCTGGCAGAGCCCGGCCACGACCCCGCGCACGTAATCCGCGAAGTTTCCCTGCGGTTTCGGCTCCAGTTCACAGAGCGAGAAACGCAACTCCTCGTCCCGCTCCGCGGAGTAGACGACGACCGCGTTCGAGTCGTTGGGAGCGGCGGCCATCCGGCAGGTCCGGTTGATCGCCATCGGCAGCACGAAGCCGTCGTTGTAATCAGTGTGTTCGCCGATGAAGTTCACCCGCCCCGGCGCTGTCGCAATGGCGACCGGTTCCGTCCCGAACTGCTTGCGAAACAGTTCGGATATGACGGTGGCCTGGCAGGGTGATTTCGGGTTGGTGGACAAGTTGTGGCCACCATAACGATTCACCCCACCCCAACAATGAGCTCAAGGGTTAATGGTTGGAAGAATCCGGTCACGGGTCAAAAACGCTTTCAATGAACGGGTTGGCGGGCAGGATCACCGGCATGAGATTCCAGAAACTTCGGTTCTTTCGACGATTGGCAGTCATTGCCTTGGCTTGTGCAGGGGTGTGTAGCCACGCCGCGGAGAAGCTGAACGTCCTTTTCATAGCCGCCGACGACATGAACAACGACCTGGGCGTTTACGGCGACAAGCGGGTCAGGACGCCGCATCTGGATCGCCTGGCAAAGATGGGCGTCCGCTTTGATCGCGCGTATTGCCAGCAACCGCTTTGCGGACCGAGTCGCGCCAGCCTGATGACCGGCCTGCGGCCGGACACCTTGGACATGCACACGCTGGCGCATGAACTTCGGAAGAAGAACCCGGACGTCGTGACGCTGGGCCAGCTGTTCCGCAACAATGGTTATTTCTCCGCGCGGGCCGGCAAGATCTATCACTACGGCAATCCCAAGCAGATCGGCACGGACGCCAATGATGATCCTGCCACCTGGGACGAGCGTTACAACCCGGCCGGCATCGACAAGCAGCACGAGGACAAGATCATCAATCATGGTCCCAACAAGGGGCTTGGCATTTCGATGGCCTGGTGGGATCCCGTGAGTCGCGATGAGGAACACACCGACGGAATGGTCGCGAGCAAGATCATTGAGTTGGTCGGGAAGAAAAAGGACGAGCCGTTTTTTCTCGCCGCCGGCTTCTTCAATCCCCATTGCCCCTACGTCGCGCCCAAACGTTACTTCGACATGTATCCGTTGGACGAAATCACCATTCCGGACCTGCAGGCGGCCAAGGAAGATTTGAAAGACGTGCCTCCGATGGCGATCCAACGGGACACCAAGAACTGGCCCTACTATTTCAAGGACATCACCGTAGAGGAAGCCCGCAAGTGCAAGCAGGCCTACTACGCGTGCAACACCTTCGTGGATGCCCAGGTCGGGCGACTCCTTGATGCGCTCGATAAACACAACCTGATGGGCAAGACCATCATTGTTTTCTGTTCCGACCACGGGTATTTCCTCGGCGAGAAGGGACTCTGGTACAAACGTAAGGCGTTTGAGCGATCCGCGCGGATGCCGCTCATCATTGCTGCGCCTGGCCTTTCCCGCAACAAGGCCACCGGGAAACCGGTCGAACTGCTCGATCTATATCCGACGCTGGCCGATTTGTGCGGCCTGACACCGCCATCAAATCTTGAAGGCCAATCTCTCCGTCCGCTCCTGACGAATCCGATGCAAGCAGTATGGAACAAAGCAGCGGTCACGCAGGTGTGGCACAATCGCAACGCTTGGGGCTATTCCATTCGGACAGAGCGTTGGCGCTACACCGAATGGCTGCAAGGGAAGGCGGGACGGGAATTGTACGACCATGCCAACGATCCCGACGAGACCATCAATCTCGCCCCGTTACCCGATCATCTTGACATCGCCGATCGCCTTGCCAGGCGATTGGCACCGTACCACCGGCTGCGACCGCACAAACGGCCCAAATAGCGGGTGCTTGACCGCCGTTTTGCGGCCTGTTCCGACTTGTCACCCGATCGTAACAAGATATGTATAATATTGCGTAAAAACACGGATTGCGGTCGGGGATTGGCTATTAATCTTGCCTGCTTGGGGCGCAGTCCTTCCCGGCAACTGATTATCCATTCCAATACAAGAGGAAGTCATTAAACACACTAAAGAAACTGACGCTCGCCGTGGCGAACCATGGCGTTCGCCGTTGGCTCCGTTCAATCCCAACAATTCCCCCAAGTCTATGACCGCACGGGAATCGCCGCTCCCGTGGAACTGAAGCGGGACGGATTTGACACTCTTGGTCGCAAATGGCGTCCGGGTGAAGCTCCCCCTCCTGCAGCCACGCCGGCACCGGCACCGGCCGCTCCCGTTCAGACCTGGGGCAACCTTGTGGACATCTCCAAGACCTCTCCGAACATGGTCGCACTGAATGAGGAGTACGACACCACGCTGAACGTCACCGCCAACCGCGATGCTGCGGATGTGGAAGTGCACGACGTGATCCCCGAAGGCGCCGAATTGGTCAGCTCCGATCCCAAGGCCACGGTGAACGGCCGCAACCTGAGCTGGAAGTTCAACTCCATGGATGCCGGTCAGGTGAACAAGATCAAGGTTCGCTACAAGGCCGTGAAGGTGGGCTCGCTGAAGAGCTGCGCCAAGGTCCTCGCCTTGCCGCGCGTCTGCACGGTCGTCGTGGTCGGCCAGCCCAAGCTGAAGATCACCAAGACCGGTCCGGCCACCGCCATCCTCAATGAGGATGTGTCTTACACCGTGACGGTCAGCAACACCGGCAACATGGTCGCCCGCAACGTGGTCGTGACCGACGTAATTCCCGGCGGACTCTCCCACTCCAGCGGTCAGAAGAAGGTGAACTGGCCGGTCGGTGATCTCGCCGCCCAGACTTCCCGATCGTTCTCACCGCTTCGCAGAAGGGCAAGCACTGCAACAAGGCCGTTGCCACCTCCTCCAATGCCGGCCAGGTCGAAGCCGAAGCCTGCACCACGGTGCTGACCCGCGGTATCGACATCGTGAAATCCGGTCCGGCCAAACAGTTCCTCGGCAAGACCGCCAAGTATGACATCAAGGTCTTCAACACCGGCGACACCGCCCTCACCAGCCTGACCATCACGGACAACGCACCGACCAACACGGTCATCGTTTCTGCTCCCGGCGCACAGGTCGTCGGCAACCAGGCCACCTGGACGCTCGGCTCCCTCGCGGCCGGCAAGGATCAGAATTACAACATCACGCTCAAGGCCCTGCAGGCCGGCACCTGGGTGAACAACGTCGGTGTGAACACCGCTGAAGGCCTGAAGGACGCCGCCAGCGCCAAGACCCTCTGGCTCGGCTTCGCCGCCGTGCTCGTGGAAATGGTCGATGACCCCGATCCGTTGCTGGTCGGTGGCGAAACCACCTACACCCTCAAGGTCACCAATCAGGGAACCGCGGCTGACCAGGACATCAAGGTCGTCGTGAACTTCCCCGAACAGATCACGCCGACCTCCGCCGGCGGCCAGACTGCCGGCAGCATCGCCGGTGGCAAGGTCACCTTCGCTCCGTTGGCCACGCTGCCTGCCAAGGCGGTTGCCACCTGGACCATCAAGGCCAAGGCGGCCAAACCGGGTGACGGTCGCGTGAAGGCCGAAATCACGACCCGCCTGCTGAAGGACAACCCGGTCACTGAAATCGAAGCGACCCAGGTTTACTAATAAACTCTCATAGTTGATTCCTGCGCAGCCCCGTCCGGTAATCCGGGCGGGGCTTTTTCGTGGTGCGGTTGCATGGTCGAACGGTTGACGGCTTACAAAGGTTTGAGGGGTGGCCCTGATCGCCGCCGCGCACTGATCAATCATTCAACCTTTTAACCCTTCAACCCGCTTGCCACCGGTGATACGGTCCGCGCCCCTGTGGATCTGAAAGACCAAATCCAGAAACGGCGGACCTTTGCGATCATCTCGCACCCGGACGCCGGCAAGACGACCCTGACGGAGAAGCTCTTGCTCTACGGCGGCGCAGTGCAACTAGCCGGTTCCGTCACCGCTCGCAAGAACCAGCGCGCCACCACTTCCGACTGGATGGAACTGGAGCGCAAGCGTGGCATTTCGGTGAGCTCCACCGTGCTGCAGTTCGACTACAACGGCGTGCGCATCAACCTGCTCGACACCCCGGGCCACAAGGACTTTTCCGAAGACACCTACCGAGTGCTGACCGCCGTCGACGCCGTGGTGATGGTCATCGATTCCGCCAAGGGCATTGAGCCGCAGACGCGCAAACTGTTTGAGGTATGCCGGCAACGGGGCGTGCCGATCTTCACCTTCATGAACAAGTGCGACCGTCCGATGAAGGATCCGCTGGAACTCTTGGACGACCTGGAGAATGTCCTCGGCATCGGCGCCTTTCCGGTGAACTGGCCGGTCGGGACCGGCTTCGAGTTCCAAGGCATCTATGACCGCCAGTCCAGGCAGATCTCCCTATTCGAGAAAACCCAGGGCGGGCAATACCGCGCTCCCGAAGCCATTGGCAGTCTCGCCGATCCGATCATTCGCGACCGTCTGGATGATGACACCTATGCCCAGGTTTCCGAGGAACTGGAGATGCTTGAAATGGCCGGTGAACAGTTCGATCACGACTCCGTTTTGGCCGGCACTTCGACCCCGGTCTACTTTGGCAGCGGCATCAACAACTTCGGCGTGCAGCATCTGCTCGACGGTTTTCTTAGCTACTCCCCCGCTCCGTCCGGTCGCGGATCCAATGGCGAGATGGTGGCGCCGGAACATCCCAAGTTCTCCGGCTTCATTTTCAAGATCCAGGCGAACATGGATCCCAAGCACCGCGACCGCATCGCCTTCATTCGGGTATGCTCCGGAAAGTTCGAGCGGGACATGCAGGTGATGCATCCGCGCAGCAGCAGGAAGGTGCGCCTGTCGAGTTCGCACAAGCTTTTCGGCAGCGATCGTGAGACGGTGGATGAAGCCTATCCAGGCGACATCATCGGGCTCGTTGGACTCTCAGATTTTGGCATTGGTGATACGCTGACCACCGATGCCAAGATCGAGTACAACGAGATTCCGCGCTTTGCTCCCGAGGCCTTCTCCTATCTGCACAATACCGATACCGGAAAGTTCAAGCAGTTCCGCAAGGGCCTCGATCAGCTGCTGCAGGAAGGCGTCATCCAGGCAATGGAACTCCGGGACTCCGTCGCCAAGGTTCCGCTGCTCGCCGCGGTCGGCCCGCTGCAGTTCGACGTGGTGCAGTACCGCCTGGAAAGCGAATACGGCGCCGAGTCCCGATTGGAATCCGCGCCCTTTGAAGTCGTTCGTTGGCTGCCCGATTCCGTGAAGGAAGAAGACCTGCCCTCCATTTCTCTTCCCACCGGCGCCCGTCACGCGATCGACATGGATGGTCACTTTGTGATCCTGTTCACCAGCTCGTGGTCCGCCGACTACTTCAACGAACTGAACTCCGGCATTGAACTCACCCCGCTCCCACCGCGCGAATAGCCGGTGGAGGGCATCGCTCCGTCGATGCTGCTTTGGGATGGCGGTTCTGCCTTGAGGCAACGAGGGAACCGACGAAGCGCTTCCCTCCATTCGCTTCAGGAGCCCAAGCCCCCGATTGGCCGGATCAGCGGGCGGAACAACGCACGGAACATATGATATGCGCCGGGCAGTTGAAGACATGGCAACACACCACCGAGGGTCGCCAAGAGTGCGTAGCATATCCGGGTGAAACACGCTCCCATCAGGCCTGCCAGACTGAGCGCGAGGAAAAGACAGGTGATATGGAAACCCCAGCGGAGCACCAATTCACTCGACGTCGTCAACCAATGGGAGCTGAGAATTCCTCCATATATTTCCCAGAACATATCGGGAGCGACGAATGTGATCGGGATCCCCCACGCATTTGCAAAAGTGAGCCAGGCAAAGATCGAAACCAAATGGTAGCGGTCCGGCGCCAGTTCTTCGGGAAACACTTTCATTGTGGGATGTGCGATTGGGACGACCGCCGTCACACGCCGATGCGATGCGTCATGACCAGCATCGGCAGGCACATGGCCAGAAACAGCAACGTGAGCAGAATCAACTCCACGACCACCATTACGTTGAAACCGACGGTCAGCAGAGAAAAAGAAGGAAGGGATCCGGTCGATTTTAGGAACCCTTCCATGCTCAGAATCGTTGCGAGACACATGCACGACACTCCCCACTTGAGCGCAAACATCGTGGCGGCCGGCAGGTCTTCGAGGCTGAGAATCTCAGCCAAGTATTCGGTGATCACTTGAGTGATAAGGAATACGATCAGCACCAGCCAGACGTTGACGATGCTCAGGGACAGGAGACACCAAGACACGGGCTGACGATTCACAAACATTCCGGATTGTCCCTCCCGTCAGCCGGGGACGCCATCCACGGCTCTGCCTAAGGTCGATCTCCCACGATCACGCCCCGTGCACCATCAGCACGACGAGCTTGAAGCCGATGACCAGGGCCGTTCCCAGCAGACCCGCTCCGGCTACGCGGGCGATCCACAGCATGCCCTTGTCGGATATGTGTTTGTGGCTGATCGACACGAGGTAACTCAGAAAGGCAAACCACAACATTCCTCCGGTGGCCATGCCGGCCACGCACATGCCCTTGGCCGGCAGGTTGTTGCCCACCCAGTTCTGGGCGGTGAAGGTGGTCGCCAGGGCAATCCACATCAAGAGCACGCCGGGATTGCCGAGCACCTGGATGAAGCCGCTCCAGAACGCCGTGTGCGGATGAAACTTCTCGTCGAGTTTGCGGCCGCCGCGGGTCTCCGTCTTGAGTTCGGAAGCCAGCAGGTATTTCAATCCCAGATAGCCCAGCAGACAAAAGCTGATCAGCTGGAATGCCGCTTTGGCGTATTTGTTCGTCAAGATGTCCGTGAAGCCCGCAAAACTGATCGCGCAATACGTTGCCTCCATCAACACCGCACCCGCGCCCGTGAACAGGCTCCAACGAAACCCCTTGATCGGGCCTTCATGAATGATGGCGGCATTGATCGGGCCAACCGGAATGGACACGAGAATTCCGCTGATCACCCCGGTGAGATACGCCGCCAGCAATGGGAAGTTATCGATCATCCAAATGGACGGCGGTCAGGCTTCTTCCTCCAGTTCCTCGATGTCGCGGCGCATCTGCGGCGAAATCCAGGGCCTCACAAATCCGTAGATCAGATAGATGATGAAGATGATCGGCAGGACCACCGGCAGGATCTTTTCCCAGAGCACGATGAAGAAGCCAAGGGTGACCAAAACGAGCACCATCTTGTGAAAGGTGCGTTTCATCTTCCAACCCACCGTCTTGAACGAGGGATACTTCACCTCGCTCACCATCATGAAGGAAAGAAACAGCAGGATGGCCGGCAGCAGAAAACGCCAGTTGCCCCGCGCAAAATCCTTCTCGTCCCACCACATGAGGAACAGCGTCAACGATGCGACCAAGGCCGCGGCCGCCGGTATGGGAAAGCCCACGAAGGCATTGGATTTGTCCTTCTCGTTCGGCATCTCCGCCAGGCAGTTGAACCGCGCCAGCCGCAGCGCGCCACAGATGAGGTATACCGAGGCGATGAACCAGCCCACCTGGGGCACATTTGCAAACACGTCCCGCAACACGATCCGGTGAACGAGAAAGGCTGGCGCGACGCCGAAGGACACGATGTCCGCCAACGAATCAAACTCACGGCCGAATGGGCTTTCATATCCACCCAGGCGCGCCACGCGTCCATCCAACAGGTCAAAGATGCAGGCCAGCAGAATCAGGAACAACGCCTCCTTGATCGCCGGATAGGGCGGCTCCAGCTGGGCCTCGACGATGCGGGTGATCGCGAGAAAGCCGCAGAACAGATTCCCGCCTGTAAACAGGTTGGGCAGGAAATAGATCTTGAGCTTGCCGTCGTCCTCGGCAGCGGCGGATTTGTCACCGTTTTCAGCCATTGGAAAAGCGCGAGACTATAGTCCCGTGATCGAACTTGGGAAGCGGATAATGGTCAGCTGAAGTCGTAGAGAAAGCGAGGTGGCGCTCAGTCCAGTGCCGGGAGTCCGTCGATGCTCTGGCGGTTTCTCTGCTCTTGATATTCGATCACGCCCTTCGCTCCGGTCTTTTCCGCCCAATTGGTCAGGACCTTGCGTTGCTGCACGAAATCATATTCGGGCACGGAGAAACCGCACGAGGTGCAGACCCGTGAGATGTTCGCCAGGATGATGCTGCGCACACCGGGCGAGACCGGAAAACGGTCGCAGATCTCCCCCCAACCGGCAGATTCCGGGGTGACGAATTCGGCTTGGCCATGCGGTCGCAGGATTCGCGGCCCGCCTGCGAACGCGCAGAACATGAACACGATCCGGCCGTTCTCCCGGATGTGTGCGTTAGTCTGCGCACCACTCCCCGTATATTCGATATAGGCCGACCCGGGTGGGCCCCAACACGCGGAACGAATCTGCCCCTTTTGGCGAACAGTTCACGTTTTGATCCGCCGCCAGTGGAGCCGTGGCCACGAAGAACATCTGCTGCTTCGCAATCGACTCCCGCAGTTCCTCCGTTATTTCGTCATGCACCTTTGCCATGGTCGCCCTTTCCTTTCTTCATCCTTTGTCATCGAGATATTTCCACTTTCCTTCGAATCGTCGAAAGCGTGAGCGCTCGTGGTGCTTTTCCTGTTTGCCGTTGTATACGTAGTCCGCCTCGAAGATCACCTTGCCGATCTTGTCCTTGGCCTGACCTTGATTCGTCGACAGCACCTGGAGGTTGCTCCATTGCAGTTGATCGGCGGTCTCGGCCACTTCGCCATTCAGGTTGCGTGTGCGGGTGTCCGGATGGGTTGTCTCCACGATGTAGTCCACCCGCTTCAGGCAATAGGCGGTGAAGCGCGAACGCATCAACTGCTCGGCCGTCTCCGGTGTCTGCCGGCCATCGACGAAACGTCCGCAGCACTCCGCCAACGGAGCGCCCGAGCCGCACGGACATTGGTTGTCATCCTCAAATGCCACGCCACGGATTCTAGGATTTACGTCTCCTGCATAAAGCATGGAAACCCGTATCCGGGATTCTTCGGGGAACCAATTCAGGCGACGGATTCAACAATATCGGATAGGCTGTGTCGCCTCCCGACCGGCAATTTGCAGACAGCTCATGAACCGACCAGACCGGATAGCCTTTTTTTTGCGGCCGCCGTCATCTTTGCGCTCGCTCCTGCGACGTTCGCCCAGCGGAACGCCGCCTACGAGGAACCGCCGCTGAATTACAGCGACACCACGACGAGCAATCGTGCCGAACAGGTTGAAAAGCTCTGGCGTGCAGGGAAGCTGAATGGTTCGGACGATTACGGCAAACCAGCCTTGCGGGCGTTTCTGAAGGCCTTCGACGTGCCGGTCGAATCCCAGGTGCTGGTGTTCAGCAAGACCAGCCTGCAATACCCGCATATCGATCCCAAGAATCCCCGCGCCATCTAATTCTCCGATGACGCCTACTTCGGCTGGGTCCCGGGTGGCATCTATGAGCTTACGCTGAACGATCCCCATCTCGGCCTCGTATTCTACGGGATCGATCCGGAGGAGAAACGCATTCAGCGCGGGCGAGACTGCCTGAACTGCCACGCCGGGTCCCGCGTCCGCGATTGGCTGGGCGTGTTGGTGCGTTTGGTCTTTCCCGAAGAGGACGGCACACCGATGGGACGCGCCGGGGGATTCGTGATCGGACATGAAAGTCCGTTTGAGAACCGCTGGGGCGGCTGGTACGTAACCGGCCAGCACGGCAAGGCCCGGCATCTCGGCAACGGCATCGCCAAATGGGCTCCCGGCGAAGCGGTGATTGACGGGGATGTCAATGCAAACCTGACGGATCTCTCCAAGAAGTTTGACACTTCCAAACACCTGCGCGGCGACAGCGACATCGTTGCGCATTCGCAAATGGAAGCACCGGCAGGAGGAGTTTCAAAGAATGATCGGTGAGCCGATGCCAGAGGAACCGACCGGCACCTTGCTGACCGTGCTGAAGGGTGAGCGCGATCGCATTGTCGATTACCTGTTGTTCCGCGATGAAATCGAACTTCCCGAAGGCGGCATCACGGGCACGGAGGATTTCGAGAAGGCGTTTCATGGCAACCGCAAGCCGGATTCAAAGAACCGTAGCCTGAAGGACTTCGATCTGAACACCCGCCTGTTCAAGTACCGCTGCAGCTACATGAGCTACAGCCAGGCATTTGAAATCCTGCCCGATATGCTCAAACGCGCCGTGTATGGGAAGCTGTTCGAGGTGTTGGAAGCGGATGAACCGCCGGCAAAGTTCGCCCATCTTCCCGCGGCCGAACGCGAAGCCATCCGCGACATCCTCCTCGCCACCAAACCCGACATCACCCGCCTGCTCGGCCGGGATGGGTAATCCCACGTAGCGGAAGTCGTGAGACTTTCGAGGTGGTGTTCCACAAGAACGAAACTCTCACGAGTTCCGCTATAAAGCCGGTCGCCTCCGTCATTCTCGGGAATCACTCGAACGAACCGGTTGCCGCCGGAGCTGCAGCCGCGGCTGATTGGTCCCCGTCCTTCACGCCCCTGATATAGAGAATCAACGCCTCGATCTGTGAATCGGTGAGCACGCCGGCGTAGCTTGGCATTGCGTATTCGCCCTTCTCGAATCCCTTCACGACCTTTGCTGTCGGATCGAGAATGGATTCCCGCAAATAAGCGACATCTGCCTTCGCCTTCGTACGTTTCTTGTCGATTACCACGTCCCGCTCGCTGCCGAACAATCCCATCCACGTCGGCCCCACCTTCGCCACGGTATCGCCGTTTACTGAGTGGCAGGCCACGCAGCCCAGCAGACCGTAGAGGCGGCGACCTTCTTCCAATGTCACCGGACCTTCCTCCTGTTTGACCAGTGCACGAGGTGTGAGGTCGACCTTGATGTCACCAAAGCCTTCTTTGCGCGGATCGAACGGCGCCAACGAATGAGGCGTCGTATAGGCGTTCTTTTCGAACGGCTGGCCATTCGCAGTCTTGAGCGACCAGCCGATACGGAACTGCTGCACCGGTTTCATTTCCGGGATGCCGACAAACACACTGAGTCCGTTCTTGGACAGATAGGCGCTGCTCGCCGCGTGCCAGTCGATGCCCGGTTTGCCATCCGCCTTGTACTGCGCGGAGCCGTACTTGTAGCTGCGTTGGTAGCCCCAACTCGCAATCGAATAGTTGTCCGGATTGGAAGCCTGCTGGCGATCCAGCGTCACGCCGAACTTCAGCAACACGCCCTTGTCCATCGGGATGACTTTCTTCGGCAAAGTGACGCGCCGACCAGTGTAGCGCACGCGACTCATGCCGGCGAGGCGGCTCAGAGCATTTCCCCAGCCTTGGATCTGGAAGCCGGCGACATACAGCTGTCCATCGTTCGGATTCACGGAACCGTTCAACGGCGGATGTTGAAAACCGGTGGTGACGCTGCTCAACGCCGCCTGCAGTTTCGGTCCTCGATCGTTGAGCATGATCTTGAAGACCTCTGGTCGGGTGAAGCCGATGTGGATCAGCTCGTTGTTGAGCGCTCCCAGTTTCGCATCGAACAACCACACCTGCGATATGGCTGAGGCATTCACTGAATGCGGCATCCAGGTCATCGGGGCCGCAATGGGTGCGGGATACTTCTCGCGACCATGAATCCCATCATCGATGTAGCCGTAAAACTGTCCGTCACGCACCTCGTGCAACGGCGTGCTCGGAATGTATTGCCCTTCCTGATCACCGGATGTCACCAACCCCGTACGGATGTTCACGCCCACGGCCGGTTGCCGGAAGCCGTAGCCGAGCACGGTTGCCTTGCGACCATTCTTGGAGATGCGCAACACGCTGCCGTTGTGTTTGCCGTAGGTCTTCTGCTGCCCACCTTTCGCGATCACGAACTCGCCATTCGGCGCATTGCGAATCGTGCTGGGAAACTCGCGCAGGTCGATCGTCTGCCCAAAGGCGTTGGAGAACAGTTCGTGCACATCCGCTTCGCCATCGCCATTGGTGTCCTTGAGTTTCCAGATGCCGTTCTTGTCGAACACAAAGATCTCACCATCGCGAATGGCACAGGTCATCGGCTCATGCAGACCGGCGGCGAAGCGACGCCAGCGGATTTCCTCGAGCGAATCTTTCAGACCTTCCACCAACCAAACGTCGCCATCGAGGCAAGGCACGACACCGGTACCGTTCGGCAGGAACTGGATGTCGCCTGGGCGGATGTTCCGCTTCCACGGATTCGGGAGCGGCAGGGCAATGTCATCGACCACGTAGGCACCCTTGGCCTTGGACAGCACCGCCTTGGTGACCACCGATTCCGGCCAACGAACATCGGGCAGAGTCTTTGGAATCCGCACCCAGCGCTTGCCCGTCTGGAAACTGTGTTCATCGTGATACACCCGGAACTCCACCGGTTCGTCGTGCGGTTTCAGAGTCACGTGGTAGACGTCTCGCCAGTCGCGATTGCCGGACTTGTTGTGCTCCATGTCGACCGGTGCATCATTTATTGTGGCGAGGGAAAACGTCCATGCCTGACGGCCCATGCCCACTGCCATCACCAGTGGCTGTTTGGAAGGTCCGACGCGGAACTTGCGTTGGATCGAATGTTTCTGCGCCTCCTCCACGTACGTCACCCATTCCTCGATCTTGGTGCCGGCCACTTCGTATTCGAGCACCACACCTTCATTGATCAACCGCACCGCGAGGAAGCGTCCCAGCTTCCACGGCAAACCTCCGCGTCCGACTTCATTGGGATCGGGTGCGGGCGTGCGCGGATCGACCAGCTTCGGTTTTTCGCCCACCTGCCAGCCGGGATAGATGCCGTTGGCGATGAACGGTTTGCCAAGTGGTTTGGGCGCCAGCATGCCGCCGCGCGTCTTGCTGCCCCACGGGTGATAGGACTTCTGCGCCAGGCCATCCTCGGTCACGGCCTTGCCATGCCACATGGCGGACATCCGCAGCAGATCGATATCGAAACAGGCCCAGCAATCGTTTCCGAGATTCAGGATGATACCGCGTGGCGTGAGATTGTTCTTCAACAGTTCGTGTTCGTTGTCGCGGGCATCCAACGTGGAGGAAAAGAACGGGAAGTCCGGCTCGATCCATTCGGCATAGGGTGTCACGCGCGCCTCGGACTGTTTCTTCTTCGCCGCGGACACTGGTTGCAGTGCGAATGTGAGACTGAGCAGGACAAGTGAAAATCTGGTTATCATGGAATTGGATCAGTTTCGACGCGACCCGCGCCGACCGCATTCGTAGCAGCGAACGCAAGTTCGCTCACTCAAAAATGAAGGGTGTCGTCAACGACACCAGCGAAATTACCGTTGGCGAAAATCGACTGCCTTCAGAAAGCCTTCCCGTGTCTTGTGTTCGTCGCAGATCGATTGCATTTCCGATCGCGTAAGCGACCCACCTGTGTGGGTTTCGGCAAACTCGTTAACCAGAATGAGGTGACGAGTGCCGCCGGGTCCGGCCGCCACCCAATTGTCCGTTTCTCCCTTCCATCGGATCATTGGTGGTCGCGCATAGGAGGCGTTCAGATGAGCGACACGAGCAGCGATGACATTCCATGACCGGCGGCCATTGCGTTGGATGGCCATTCTCCAAGATGTTTCAGCGCGATCTCCATGGCGGATTCCGCGTCATCGAGTTCACCGGGAATCAGCTGAGGACGCATTCCGATGTCATCGCACGAGATCAGATCATCCTGATCGATGCCATAACGGTATGCAGCCCCGCCGTTCACCGGAAGAAGGTTGACTCAATATGGCCGAAGCACAATCAGCGCGGTGCCTACATCCCGGAGAGGTGCTGGATAGAGATTACTCCCTAAAAGTAGTCGTCCCGATGTGAACCATCGTATCTGCCGGACTTCAGGCAGCAGGCTTTGAAGCGACGGCCGGAGCCGCAGGGGCAGAGGTCGTTGCGGCCGAGCTTCTCGCCGTGTACGCCGCGCGCGCCTTTGCCGACCTGGGTTTCGGATGGGAATCCTTTCCGACGCTTGCCGGTGCGTTCGAAAAAAAAGCCATGTCTTCGTAGTGTTCGCGTTCGCGCATGGTTACTCCTTTGTCGAGTTGGACGGCGAAACGACGACAGAAATCCGCGATGTAAACCGGACTTCATTCGCTTCCGGCGTAAAGACCGTTCACGCCAATGGAATGCGAAGGAAGATTGCGAAGGAGAGTAATCAGTAACCGGTCATCAGAGATCAGTGCTGGCGCAAGAGAGTCCGATTACTGACCTCTGATCGCTGATTACATTGTTACGGTGCCACCATCTTGTTCACCGGCCGGCATGAAGCCACGGATGCAGCCAGCGCGTGAGCGTGGGCATGATCGGCCAGGTGAGCAGGACGGAGAGAAGACATACCGAGATGAATAGGTCCAGATCGGGATGCAGGTTCAGCGGAGACAGCACGGGCGTGGTGACCCAACGCAACAGAATGATGGACGGGTAGACCGCCAGGACACTGGTGGCGATGAGCTTCCATGCCGGTGGCGTTCGTTCCGTCGGCTCAGGGGATGCGAACCAGAGTTCCACCCCTTCACAGGGTGTGTGATGGGTTCGTTCCTCGATGAATCCCGTGCATAGGTCGATCCAGTGACGATACTCATCGGACGCGTGCCAGCGGTTCAGATTCTCCGCGGTGTCGAACTTGAGAATGATGAGGTATTCCGGACGGTCACGGCTGCGTGGTTCCACCACCTGCCGGGCGCGAAATCCGGGTGCCTTTCTGGCCGCCGCGCAGATGCCAGCCGACCAGGCCTGATATTCCTCGATGCGATCGGGCCGGACGATTTCAGAAATGACCAGACCCACGCCGCTGGCGGGTTGCGGGTCGGAAGGCGCATCGTTCATGCGCAAAGAAGATCTTGTGGGAATGGTCGCTGTCCAGCCAAATGCCGATCACTTCTCATGACGGATGTGCCAACGACCGCGGCCGTTGTTCTCGACATCCACAGAATAGGTCTTGGCGGTCTGGCCATCGGGAGTGGCGGGTTGCATCGAGTACTCGACGTCGATGTACAGTTCCAGCCGCTTGCCTGTGTCCCCGCGAGTTCGACGGCGGGCGGTGAGATCTTCGATCTTCAGGGAGTCGATGACCTTGATTACGGACTGCAGTTTCTCGGCCACTTCGGGCTTGGACGCCGGATCATCGCCGAGCTGTTCCAGCAACGGATTCTGAAAACGCTTGCGGTAATCGATCAGGATCTCACTGCGGATCTCCTTCTTGCCCTTCGTCTCCGGGACCTTGTCCGAAAGCGTGGTGACACCGCCGGACCGCAACATCTCCTACAGTCCGGACGGTCCCTTCACCACGAGGACACCCCCGATCACGACAATGGCGGCGATGATACCGGCTGGCCCCTTCAATTCGAACTTCTGCCCCATGGACAAGATGATCGTGCCACTTTGCTGAGCGCGGCCGAGACGCATCGTCAGGTGCCGCAGAAGGTGGCACACACAATTTCGTCGGGTTTGGGCGCGGCTTCAAATTCCGTAAACTCAGGCTGTTCCGTGAAGGGCTTCTTTAGCACGTCGTTCAGCCGATGGAACGGTTCGTAGTCCCCTTGGTACGCCGCGGCGATGACTTCCTCGATGCGATGATTGCGCGGGATGTAGATGGGATTGGTCTGGCGCATCAGTTTGCCGGCATCAGCGCGTTGCGACTCGGCGATGCGATCCCGCCACTGTTTCAGCCAGTCGTTCAGTTTCTCGGATGATGAGAACAATTCGGCCAACGGTTCATCGTTGCCGGACTTTAAGGCGGCGGGCAATCGGCGGAACACCAGGGTGAAATCCGCTCTGCCCTCGGCCATCGCAACCAGCAGCGCCTGCGCGAGTTCCCAGTCGTCCTCGCTTTCACCGGCCAGACCGATTTTGGCATTGAAGCGGCGGCGCAGGGCCGCGTTGTGCAGATCGGCAAACCGATCGAGTGATGATTCCGCGATCGAAATCGCCTGCTTGCGATCGGTGTGCAGCAGTGGCAGGAGGGTTTCGGCCAGGCGGGTCAGATTCCACTGGGCGATGGGACCCTGGTTGGCGAAGGCATAGCGTCCCTGATGATCGATGGAACTGAACTTCTTCTGCGGATGGTATTCATCCATGAAGGCGCAGGGTCCAAAGTCGATCGTCTCGCCGGACACGTTCATGTTGTCCGTGTTCATCACGCCGTGAATGAAACCCAGGGACATCCATTGCGCGACCAGTTCGGCCTGGCGCTCAATCACGCTGTCCAGCAGCGCACGAAAGGGTTCCTTTGATTCTCGCGCGTTGGGGTAGAGACGGTTGATGACATAGTCCGCCAGAATGCGAAGATTGTCTTCGTCGCTGCGGGCGGCAAACCATTGGAACGTGCCGACGCGCATGTGCGATCTCGCAATGCGCGTAAATACGCCACCGGGAACGGGTGTTTCGCGAAACACCTGATCGCCGCTGGCAATGGCCGCCAAAGCGCGCGTGGTCGGAACCCCGAGCGCGTGCATCGCCTCCGAAACGATGTATTCGCGCAATACGGGGCCGAGCGCCGAAAGACCATCGCCCCGACGTGAAAAGGGTGTCTGACCGGAACCTTTCAGCTGGATGTCACGACGCACGCCGTTGCGGTCCACCACTTCACCGAGCAGCAGCGCCCGACCATCTCCAAGCTGCGGAACGAAGTTTCCGAACTGATGTCCGCAATAGGCCATCGCAATCGGCTCGGCCCCTTCCGCGATTCGATTGCCGGACAGGTATTCGAGAGCTTCCCCGCCTTCAAGTCGTTCGCGATCGAGACCGAGTTCCTCGGCGAGCTCAGGATTGAAGCGGATCAACTCCGGCGCACCGACCTTGGCCGGATTGACGCGGGCGCCAAATGCCTCGGGCAGGCGGGCGTAGGTATTGTCAAACTTGAATGGCATGTCTTGCAGGCGCGGTCGGGTGACTTAACAGGGTTGATGTGCGGTGGCAACGAGTTAGGGTCGGCACATGCGCAATTCTCTGCTGTTGGCGCTGCTGGCCCTTGTTGTTGCCGGTGATCTGAAATCGGCTGACCGGCCGCCGAACTTCGTTTTGGTGTTCGTCGATGACCTTGGCTATGCCGACATCGGCTGCTTCGGATCGCCGGACATCCGCACGCCGCGCCTGGACCGGCTGGCCAAGAAGGGCATCCGCTTCACCCACTTCTACGCGCAACACATCTGCGGACCGTCGCGCGCCGCGTTGATGACCGGCTGTCATCCTTTGCGCGTGGCCGAGAAGGGAAATGTGAAGGACATTCATCCGGTGTTGCACACCAAGGAGATCACCATCGCCGAGGTGCTGAAGGGCAAAGGTTATGCAACCGGTTGTTTTGGCAAGTGGGACCTTGCGCGGCACACGCAGGTGAATTTCGAGCCGGAACTTATGCCGAACGGCCAGGGCTTCGACACGTTCTTTGGTACGCCTTCCAGCAACGATCGCTACGTTGACCTGTATCGAAATCGGGAGCGCATTGAGGAGAAGGCCGACATGGGAATGTTGACCGAACGGCATACGGATGAAGTGATTCGTTTCATCGAGAAGAACCGGGATCGTCCGTTCTTTGCCTATGTGCCTTATACAATGGTACACACGATTTTGGACGCCTCGCCAAAGTTCAAAGGCAAGTCATCACGCGGCCTGTATGGAGACGCGGTTGAAGAGATTGATTTCAATTGCGGCCGCATCATCGACACGCTCAAGAAGCTCAAGCTCGTCGACAACACTTACTTCCTGTTCACCAGTGACAACGGTCCGTGGCTGATCAAGAACAAGGACAAGGTGGATGGGCATCTCAAGACCGATCATGGTGGCTCGGCCGGTCTTTTGCGCAGCGGCAAGGTGTCGACGTGGGAAGGCGGAGTGCGGGTGCCGACGATTCTCTGGGCGCCGGGACGGGTTCCTGCTGGCAAGGTCTGCGACAAGATCGCCGCGACCATTGATGTGATGCCGACATTTGCGAAACTGGCCGGCACGAAAGCCCCGACTGACCGAGTCATTGATGGGACAGATATCCGTCATCTGTTTGTCGGCGCATTTCATGAAGCGGATCCGGATCGGGTGTTTCGTTATTACTTCATCAACCATCTGCAGGCGGTGAGACAGGGCAAGTGGAAGCTGCATCTTCCCCGACCGGCGCGTCCCGGTTGGTTGGGACCGTTTGCGAACAACCGCCATATACATCCATCGGATTGGGCCGGGATTGAGAAGCCGTTTCTTGTGGATCTGGATGCCGATCCGGGAGAAACGAAGAGCGTTGCGGAAGCCAATCCAAAGGTCCTGGCGCATATGTTGAAACTCGCCGAAGAAGCCCGGGCGGACATTGGTGATTACAATCGAGTCGGCAAGAACATGCGGTTCTTTGACCCGTTGGAGGAGCGTCCGGCAAAGCCGCCGTTTCCACGGTTGGCGCCGAAGAAGCCGAAGAGACCCAAGAAGAAATAGGTGTCGCCCCGGTGGGGTGCTGATTTGGGCTCGCGAGTACGATCTCCCCACCAAATGTTGGGACAGCTATCGCCACGAATCGAGAAACGGCTGCTACAAGAACACGTTCATTGCCAGCGCGAGCGGTCAAAACATCGGTGGGGCGAGAGTCCCCGCGAGCCCGCTTCAGCGTCCCGGAGGGACGACAGAACTCTCACTCAACTCACACCAAGCAGTTCGACCTCGAAGATGAGGGTCGAGTTTGGCGGAATGGCGCCGGGGAAACCCTGTTCGCCGTAAGCCTTTTCCGGCGGGATGGTCAGCTTGACCTTTTCGCCGACCTTCATCTGGGCAACGCCTTCGTCCCAGCCCTTGATGACCTGGCCGATGCCGAGGACGAATTCAAAAGGCTGGTTGCGGTCGAGGGAACTGTCGAACTTCTGGCCGTTGGTCAGAGTGCCGGTGTAGTGAACCGAGACGGTCTGGCCTTTTTGCGGGGTGACGGCGTTGGCGTCGTCGGATTTGGTGAGGTAATCGATTTGCATTTTCTAAAGCGTTCTTTGTTCTTGGTTTCTCGTGCGACGACCTACTTGGGAAGCCACTTCTTCCAGTTCTGGGCGAACTCCTCGACGTTCTTCTGGGTGACGGCAGTCAGGGGGAAGTTGTCGATGGCGTTTCTGGGTTTCTTGCGAAGGTGAACCTTGTTGATGACGTGTTCCACGCTCTTGTAGCCGTAGCCGTAAACGTCTTGTGAGAGCAACAGCGGAACGTGGCCGCTGCGGACGTAGTCGAGCTGTTGCGGGAGGGCATCGACACAGACGCACTTGACGGTGCCCGGTTTCCATTTGAGGGCATCGTCGGTGAAGAGCGGCCAACCGCCGAGCAATCCCCAGCCGGTGATTTCCGGATGAGCCTGCATGACCTGCTCGATGCGGGCGACAGCGTCCTGCGGAGTTTCTTTGTGGTAGTAGACGTCAAGCAGCTTGATGCCCGGGAAATCTTTGGCGGCAGCCCGGAATCCCTTCTCACGTTGCTGGAGGTTCTGCGCATTCGGGTTGCCGTCGATCGCGGCAACGACGCCCTTGCCCTTCAGGAGTTTGGCCAGTTCCAAGAAGGTCTGGCGGCCGCATTCGAAATCGTCGATGCCGACGGCGACCGTACGTTTGCTGCGGGGTGCATCGCCGGAAAAGGTTACGACCGGCACGCCGTAACGTTCCGCCTTGTTGATGGAGTCGGTGAGCTTGTTGGCGTCGGAGCAGCTAATGATGACGCCGTCGGCGCCGTTGAGCAGGAGCTGTTCGATGATTTCGGCCTGCCGCTGCGAGTCCTCCTGATTGGGGGAACGCCAGTCGATCTTGATCTTGATGCCATACTTCTTGCCCAAGTCGCGGGCGGCGTCATTCGCGCCGACCCGGGAGGCCTCGAAGAACGGGTTGCCCTGCGATTTGGCGATCATGCCGATGACGTAAGAGCGCGCGGCGTCGGCGGGTGTCGCCGCAAAAAGGCTTATGGCAAGCAGGGGAAGAAGACGCTGAAGGAATTTCATGGCGCGGAGCATAACGGTGAAATCGGAAATGCCAATTTAAGTTTGAGCCGGGAAGGTCCGGTCCGCACACAAGCCGCTTCAACCGCTCAACAGATACGAGGCAACTGTTCACCGCTCAGCAGATCGAGGACGCGGTTGGCACCCATCATTGTCTCCATGACGAGTCTTCCGTTCCCGGGTTTTCCAACGGTTCCGATCACGGCGGAGGCGGCGGTAATGGGTTTGTGGCGCAATGCGGAAAGCGCGGGGCCAACCTGTTCCGCGGGAACGATCGCAATCATTCGACCTTCGTTGGCGACGTACAGCGGATCCAGACCGAGCAGCTCGGCCGCGCCCCGGACCTCCTCGCTGACGAGGATGTCGCGCTCGGTGATGCGGATGCCTATTCCCGAGTCGGCTGCAATCTCCTTGAGGGCGGTTGCCAGTCCGCCACGGGTGAGATCACGCAGGCAATGCAATTCAATTTTCGCGTCCAACAATCGCTTCACGGCGCCGTTCAACAACCCGCAGTCGCTCAGGATCTCGGTCTCAAACTTCAGGCCTTCCCGCGCGGCAAGAATGGACAGGCCGTGCCGTCCGATGTCGCCGGTCACCAGTTGCACGCCGGCATTTTCTGCCGTTGCCTGCATCGACGCCGTAACCTTCTCGAGATCGGTGCGGGAGAATCCCTCTTCGATGATCATTCCGACGCTGAGATAGCGCGGTGTCGCCCCGCACATTGCCAGGTCGTTCACGGTGCCGCAGACCGCGAGCTTGCCGATGTCGCCTCCGGGAAAGAACAATGGATGGACGACATATGAATCCGTGGTGAATGCCAATCTTGCTTCGCCGATCTCCACGACCGCTCCGTCGTGATTCTGTCGCAGGATCGGGTTTGTCAAACGCCTGCTGGAACAGGTCCGTCACCAAGGAGCGTGTCAACGAACCACCGCCACCATGCGCGAGCTGGATGGTGGACCCGGATTGCTTTGGCAACGGACATTCGGCCATGGCGATGAACGGTTGCCAGCATGTCCGGGCGCATCACAGGCATCAAGCGACATAAATTGACGTCTGCTGACCCTGTTCGCCGACGGCAGCAGTCTGCGGTATGTTGATCCATGGACATCGATTCACTGCGCGCGTTTCTCGGCTGGTGCAGCGTGATCAACTCGGGTCTGTTGCTGTGGTGGTGGGGTTGGTTCGTCTTCGGACGCGGATTCATCTATCGAATGCACACCCGTTGGTTCCGGTTGAGTGAGGAACGGTTTGACGAGATTCACTACGGTGCGATGGCCGGTTTCAAGCTGGGTATCATCCTGCTGAACGTCGTGCCGTGGATCGCCCTGACGATCATGGAGCGGTAGGTGGCCCCACGCCCACCGGAGATTTCAGCCAGGCCAGAGCTTCGTCCGCATGGCTGCTGCTGAAGAAGTGCGTTTCGCCGGAGATGAACGGTTTGCAAAGCTCCGTCATCCAGATGTGCCACTGTTTTTCGCCCACCACCGCCAGCTTGGTGATGTCGCCGAAATGCTGCAGGTCGAATTTGAGGTCCTCCCACATGGCAACGAGTGAGAAACCCTTGATCTCGTGCAGCTCGATCAGGAGGCGCAGTTCGCCCCAATGCGCGATGAGGCTCTCCGCTTCGGCGACAAACGGCCGGTAATCCTGCGTGGTGAGGTTTCCGGAAACAGACACCCGCAGGATCTGCCCGGCCGCCAGTTCTTCCATTTCGAGGGGCATGATCCACGTTCAACGTTCTCTGCCTGAACGGCTCCGCACATTTTGATGTTTGCGAGGCGTCAATTGGTGTCCCACAGGTTGGCCCGGGGGTTATGAATAAATTTGTCCCTTGTTCGCTGGACCGGCCTTGTCAGGGTCGCTAGCTTGCGACCATGAAGTTGGTGATCACTCCCGAATTTGAACAGTTGCTGGCGCGATGCAGCGATCCCCGCGAGCCGGCTTTCTGGCTGCTGGTCGGCGCGGCGATGTGTTACCTCTACGGATTCGTGATCGTGCGGCACATCTACCGGGAAGATGAGGAGCGGCTGGGACCGGTCCCGTTCAACCGTTTTGCCCACGTGATTCTCTTCGTGGCGCCGATCGCGTTCATCTGGCCGGTCCCTTGGCTGAACTGGAGTTTCCGTGAGTCCGAAGCTTCGGCGGAGCGTTGGGCCGAACGCGAGAGGGAATGTGAGGCCAACCGCGTTCTCTACGAGTGGCAACCGCGACGCGACGGGTGACCGTAGGCGAAGCCATCCGATTCACGTCCGTCCAGCTGGGCGCACGCGACATTCCGAACTCCAAGGTGGAGGCGGAGCTGATGTTGTCGCACCTGCTGCTGGTGCCGCGCACGATCCTGTTCATGAAGTCGGGCATCCCGCTCGACCCACCGCATGAGTCGGCCCTGATGGAGTTCATCGAACGCCGGGTACGTCGTGAACCGTTGCAGCACATTCTCGGCAGTGTTTCCTTTTGCGGCATCGAACTCACCGTCAATGAAGACGCGCTCATCCCCCGTCCGGAAACCGAGATGCTCGCCGAAATGGCCTGGACGCATCTGGACAGCATCGGGAAGGCCGCACCGCGCGTCTTGGATTACGGGACGGGCACGGGTTGCATCGCGATCGCGATTGCCACCAACCGACCCGCGGCATCGGTACATGCCCTGGACCGGTCACCCAAGGCCTTGGCGTTGGCGGAACGGAATGCCCGTGAGCTGAACCTGTCCGACCGCATCCACTTTCACGAGGGAGACGGGTTTGCGGCGCTGGCGGAGATTGGCGAATTCGATCTCATCGTGTCCAACCCGCCTTACATCCCGTCTTCGGAGATCCGGGGATTGCAGCCGGAAGTCCGCGACTACGATCCGCGCCTGGCATTGGACGGCGGCAAGGACGGTCTCGAATTCTATCGCCGCTTCGCCGAACGGGCGTCGGATCATCTGGCGCGGCACGGGGCGCTGTTGTGCGAGTTTGGCGACGGTCAGGAGAAGGAACTCGAACTGATCTTTGCGGACGCGGAATGGATGGCGTTCGAAACCGGGGAAGACATGAATGAAGTTCCGCGTTTCATGAAAGTGGTGCGGCGCTGAAGAAAAAAGGCCGGACGTATTGTCCGACCTTCCTTCGGCGTGACGGGTCGCTCAGGCGTTCAGAGCGCCTTGAAATCGGCTTCGCCCGGAGTGGCTTTCACGTCCAGCTTGATGACGACTTCCTTGCGGATCAGGTTGTCGGCCTGCCCCGCGTATTTCATGTCGAAGTCGAAGCGGTTGATGAAGAACTCGGCCTTCACGGTCACCCCGTCGTCGGCAACGGAGATGGTTGCGGGAAAGGTGATGGACTTGGTGACACCGTGCATGGTCAGGTCGCCGGTGAGATTCCGCTTGGTGGCATCCTCGGGCATCGATTCCACCTTGCGCGCGGCGAAGGTGGCCGTCGGGAATTTTTCGACGTGGAAAAAGTCTTCGTTCAGCAGGTGGGCGGTGAGTTTGGGCTTCTCCGTGTGGATGGAACCCACGTCAATGACGATCTGGCTGCCTTTCGGGAGGAAACGACCCTCGGACGTGTTGATCTGGCCCACGAACTTCTTGAAGCTGCCCGGGGTTTCCCCGCCGATCGCCTTCGAGGCGAGGAATTCCACCTTCGAGTCTCCGTCGATGACGTAGGGTTTCGTTGGTTCCTCGGTGGTGGCCGTTCCTGGTGAGATTGGGGCTGCCGGTGCCGGTGTGGCTGGTGCGTGCGCCTCCTTCGGCGCGGGTTCATTGACCTGCGCTTCGGCGACTTTGTCAGCGGGATTGGAACAACCGGCGACACAGACGATCGCCACGGTCAGGACGGAATTGAGAAACAGCTTCTGCATTTGATGAATCGTAAGGTGAAAGTTTGAGAGTGTTACCCCGCCGGGCTTCCAGTCAAGGGGTGGTTTACCGTGAACTGAGCATGCCCGGAGCCGCTGCGGATAACTAATCTCGGCGTTTCATTGACGAACCCTTGCCGCTCCTCTATCTGTGGCCGTACTCAAATTCACCCAAGGAACAAATGGCCGCAAAATCCAAGTCCACCAGTCCTTCCAAGGCGGAAGGTAACGCAGAAAAGCAGCTCGAAGCCGCGATCAGTTCAATCACCAAGAGCTTTGGCGAAGGCGCCATCATGCGCCTCGGCGACGCGGTTTCCGCCAAGTCGCTCGATGTGATTCCCACGGGCGCGCTTTCGGTTGATCTCGCGCTCGGGGTCGGCGGGTTTCCGCGCGGCCGGGTGGTGGAGATCTACGGTCCGGAATCTTCGGGCAAGACCACGCTCATGCTGCACGTGGTGGCCAATGCTCAGAAGATGGGTGGCACGGCTGCGTTCATCGATGTGGAGCACGCGCTGGATCCTTCCTATGCGAAGAAACTCGGCGTGGATCTGGACAACCTGCTCGTCTCGCAGCCGGACAGCGGTGAAGAGGCTTTGACAATCTGCGAGACGCTCGCCCGGTCCGGTGCGTTGGATGTGATCGTGGTGGACTCGGTGGCGGCGCTAGTGCCGAAGGCGGAGCTCGAAGGCGACATGGGCATGGCCACCATGGGCATGCAGGCCCGCCTGATGAGCCAGGCGCTGCGCAAGTTGACCTCAGTGCTCGGCAAGACGAAGACCCTGTGCCTGTTCACGAACCAGATTCGCGAGAAGGTTGGCGTCATGTTCGGCAATCCCGAAACCACGCCGGGCGGCAAGGCGCTGAAATTCTACGCCAGCATCCGTGTCGACATCCGACGCAAGGAGCAGCTCAAGGACACCTCGGGGAAGGTCTACGGCAACCATGTGAAGATCAAGGTGGTGAAGAACAAGGTCGCGCCGCCGTTCACCGAGGCCGAATTCGACATCTTCTACAATGAGGGCATCAACAAGGCTGGCTGCATTCTCGATGCCGGACTCAGCCACAATGTCCTGACCAAGCGCGGTGCCTGGATTCAGTTCGACGGCGAGCTCGTGGGCCAGGGTCGCGATGCGGCGCGCAACGCGATGATAGAGAATCCGGACCTCGCCAAGAAGGTCGTGGAAGCCATTTACGTTGCTCGCGGCGACAAGCCAGCCGCCGAGGAAAAGGACGAGGAGGAGACTGAGGCCGCTGCTGCGGGAACTTCGTAAGTCACTGCGCCGCAGGGAAGAAGCGGGATTTTTGGGTTGGCAGCGGGGGCCGGATTGTCCCAATGTGTTGGAGAATATCCAGTGTTGAGGCTGGATTCCCGCAGACACACAACCCATAGCAACCAACCACCGGCGATGTTTGACTTTTTCTGGATGCATTTCTCCATTGACGACTCCAAGCTCAATTGGCAGGTCAAGACGTGCGCGGTTGTGCTTTGGTGCGCCGCATTGTATTGCGGCGTTTGGAGCATCAACCAACAGCCGTTTAACCGCCGGGAGCGGATGAGCTGGACGATCATCCTGATCGCCGTGCCGCTCATCGGGATGCTCATCTATCTTTTCAAGGCCTGGTACAACGCCTCGACTGGTGCACTGTCCTTCTGGAAGAAGCCGAAGAAGAAACGCAAATTCTACGGTTACTGACGACGGCAACCCGAACTTCCGCAAGCCTCCACCGCCAATGCACCTGAACGCGCGCCTGGATCAGCCACTGCCGACCGGGCCGGTCGCAGCGAGCCACCGGCTCATCTGATCCGGCATGCGGCGTCTTCGGCGGAAACTGAAAGTTGCAGCGCTCGCGCTCCTGCTGGCTTGGGCCCGCCTGGGATCCGCCCAAGTCGGCACCAGTTATGATGCCTCCAATGTGCAGGTCTCACCCCGCATACGAGTCGGCGGGATTCCGGGCGAACGAACCTACAACAGCATCCCGCAAGGATTGGCCGGTGATCGGATCGGTGGCTCCGGCACTACACAGACTGACTTCATCGAGGAAGCGTTTACCATCAACCGGCAGGTCAACACGGCCCTCGCTGACGGATTGACGACCGATGCCAAGATCGGCCGTCTGCAACCGCAGGCGGTGCTTCAGACACCCATCGGCCGCCAACTCGGTGTGCCGTTCTTTGCCTGGCAGGAGAAGCCCGACGGAGAACAGGTGGAACTTAAGGCCGGTCGATTCTATATCGATCTCATCAGCGCATCCGCTACGGTCATTTACACCGACAACTTCAATCAGAGTGAATTCGATCGCCGAGGACGGGCGATTTCCTCGGTCGATCTTTTCGGTCAGGCCATCTTTCAGATGACGGAGACAACGCGCCTCTTCACCGGTGGTGAGGTTCACTGGTTTCCGTTTGAGAACCGCGTCACGCTTTCTGATCCCCAGACCGATCTAGCCGCCGGCTTCCTGCCTCGTGTCAACGCGTCATTCCTGTTGGACCATTCCGTTCGGCTCGGACCCACCGCCGAGATCTTTTTCCGCAATGATCTTCGTTCCGACGTTCCCAACCTGGGCGCGCGGGAGGCGTTTGACCTGCTCGAAGGTCCGGTCGGAACCCGTCCGGACGATGGTCCAGTTCGCAATCTGCAACCCCGGCAGCGCCGACGAAACCGGTTCAATCCGGGAACGCTCATCATCAACGACACGGAAATCGGGGTGACCGCTTTGGTGCCGAGTCAGACGCGGATGACCGCATCGTATCGCCGGGAGCACCAGTGGTTTGCCTTGGGTGCACCGGGAAGCCCGCAGTCCATCGATACATGGCGATTTGATCTCGTCAACGAACGCGAGAACATGCGGTTCAAGCCGTTCATCAGCTTTCGCGCCGATCATCGGAACAACCGTCCCGGGTTCATCAAGAATATTGATGTCGGCTTGTTTGGTCCGGTAACCGACTACATCGACATTCTCGGGCGGATGGGCGTGTTCATCGATCCCTTCTTCGACACCAAGGGGCTGCTCTTCGATTTCCGTATTCGTCATCGCCCGCGCCAAAGCACGACCCACTTCTTCGCTGTTTCGCGGAGGCTGACCTTTCCCGACTTTCTGGTGGCGAACATTCTGGAGTATCGGCTCGAACAGGTCCTCAGTCCGGAGTGGATCATGGATTTCGCCATGCAACGCCGGGTGTTTGAGCCGATCAACAACACCAACGACGCGGAAGGGGTGAAGGAGGATCAGATCGACGTGCGCTTTACCGTTATCATGGGCGACAAGGTCCAATCGGAGTTCGGGTATTCGTTCATACATCAGACCCAGCGTGGGGTCCGTCTGCTGCGTCCGCGACAGGACAGCCACGAGTTTCTCTTCGACACGACCTACTTTCACTCCCCCGACCTCGAGTCCATTGTCAGCTACCGCTTCCGCCGGCGGCTTTCAAACATCGTCGGCGACAGTTTCGACGAGAACGTGGTGCTCTATCGCTTGCGGAAGTCGTTTTGATTCCGGCCAACCGTCCGCCCGGTGCTCAGCCGAACAGATCCAACTGCGGACTTGGCTCCAGTTCCTTCAGCTTCTGTCGTTCGGCTCGATGACGTGACGACTGGCGGACCTTGCCCTCGGGCGTCAGTTCGGATTCCTCCAGGTTCACCAGGATCACCTTGGCTCTCTCCAGTACGTCCTTGGGCACTCCGGCCAGACGCGCCACGTGAATTCCGTAGCTCTTGTCCGTCCCGCCCTCGACGATCTTGCGCAGGAAGATGATCTGGTCGTTCCATTCGCGCACGGCCACGTTGAAGTTGCGCAGGCGTGAAAGCCGGCCGGCCAGTTCGGTCAGCTCATGGTAGTGCGTTGCGAAGAGTGTCTTGCAACCGACCTGGTTGTGCAGGAATTCCACGATGCTCCACGCGAGGCTCAGGCCATCGAACGTGCTCGTACCGCGTCCGATCTCATCCAGGATCACCAGGCTGCGTGAGGTGGCGTTGTTCAGGATATTCGCCGTTTCGCTCATCTCCACCATGAACGTGGATTGGCCACGGGCCAGGTCGTCGCTGGCCCCGACCCGCGTGAAGATGCGGTCGATCAGGTCTACCCGCGCCTTTTCCGCCGGCAGAAAACTCCCCGTATGCGCCAGCAGCGCCAGCAGCGCCACCTGGCGGATATAGGTGCTCTTGCCGGCCATATTCGGGCCCGTGATCAGTCCAATCTGCTGCTCCGTCCGGTCCAGTGCGGTGTCATTCGGCACAAAACGCTCCTCGATCAGGGTCTGGTCCAGCACCGGATGGCGGCCTTCCCGGATGTCGAAGACGCCGTCGTCCACCACCACCGGGCAGATATGCGAATACAGCCGCGCGGTTTCTGCGAATGACGACAGCACATCCAGTTGCGCAAATCCGGAGGCCGTTTCCTGGATCGTGGACAGCGAACCGATCACCTTTTCGCGGACCTGCAGGAAGAGATCATACTCCAGCTTCGTGCTGCGTTCTTCCGCACCGAGAATCTTGCCCTCCATTTCCTTCAGCTCGGGGGTGATGAAGCGTTCCGCGTTGGCGAGGGTCTGCTTGCGACGATAGTGCTCGGGCACCTTGTCGAGGTGCGACTTGGTGACCTCGATGAAGTAACCGAACACCGAGTTGTATCCGATCTTGAGGTTCTGGATCCCGGTCTTCTCCGCTTCATCCTGCTTCAACTTCGCCAGCCAGTTCTTGCCCTCCGTCGCGGCGCTGCGCAGTTCATCCAACGTTGCATCGTAACCATCACGGATGATGCCGCCGTCCTTCAACGCGATCGGCGGTTCATCGTTGATCGCGCGATCGATGAGTTCGGTCAGTTCCGGGCACGGCGAAAGTTGTTCACCCAGTTCGACCAACAGCGAGATCGTCGGCGCTTCATCTGATTCTTCTACGATCAGTTCCTCGTCGTTCGTGGAAGTCTCAAACTGCAAGATGAGTTCACGCGCGCGCGGCACCTTTTCCAATGCCTGCTTCAAGGCTACGAGATCACGCGCATTGCCGGACCCGACGCTGAGTCGACTCAAGGTGCGTTCGAGATCACGAACCTCTTTGAGGTGTTCGCGGAACTCATCCACCAACATCACGTGATCGAGAAACGACTGCACCGCCTGTTGACGACGATGGATCGCCTCGACCGAAGACAACGGTTGCGAAAGCCAGTCGCGAAGACGCCGTGCGCCCATCGGGGTGACGCAACGGTTCATCGCTCCGAACAACGACGCATCACGTGGTGCATCGCGATGCAGGGGCTCGAGAATCTCCAAGTTGCGCAACGTGGTCGCATCGAGCACGAGGTAGTCACGGCACTCGTAGAAGGAGAGCCGCGTGAGATGCTTTACGTCTCGCCGAAGATGTTGCGTGAGGTAATGCAGGGCCGCGCCGGCAGCTCCCGTTGCACCGTTGCGATTCTTCAGACCGAAGCCGTCCAGTGACGCGACCTGAAAGTGGTCTCGCACTGTAAATACAGCGGTCTCGGGCCCGAACACCCAGTCTTCGTAACCGTTGAGAATGGGAAAGGAATTGCCGAGCAACTCCAGGAACGAACTGTCTTCCGCAGGAAAGATGACCTCCGCGGGACGCAGTCGTTCGAGCTCCGCAACCATCTGTGCTTCTTCATCGACTTCGGTCACCTTGAAGTCGCCGGTGGTGAGATCGATCACCGCCATGCCATAACACGCACCGCTGTGATAGACGGCGGCGAGGAAGTTGTTTCGTTCCGCATTCAACATGCGATCGTCGAAGTGCGTTCCTGGACTGAGTATCTGGGTGACTTCACGACGAACGAGTTTGCCGGGCACGGCTTCTTCGACCTGATCACAGATGGCCACCTTGCGTCCCGCCTTCAACGCCCTCGCGATGTAACCGTTGGCCGCGTGATAGGGAATGCCGCACATCGGAGTACCGCCGCGTTTGGTCAACGACACGTTGAGAATGCGCGCGCCTTCCTGCGCATCCTCGAAGAACATTTCGTAGAAGTCACCGAGGCGAAACAGAAGCAACGCGTCGGAAGGAAGTTCACTCTTGATGGAACGATACTGCGCCATCATCGGAGTCAGCTTTGCTTCCTTCTTCTTCTTGGCGGGCATTGCTCGCAGGTTAATGAGTTTGGTGTTGGCGAACGAAGCGAAAGTTACGCACAAACGTTGTCAAATTTTTTTCACAAAGCACTAGCCAACAACAAATGAAGCTGATAGAAAATTGTCAACCACTGTAGCGCTCCAACGCCACAGTGGTTACAACTAAAAACCTCAATGGAAAGTAGGTGATTAAGAATGGCTGCAAAAAAGAAAGCTGCTAAGAAGCCTGCGAAGAAGAAGGCTGCCAAGAAACCGGCTGCTAAGAAGCCGGCCGCCAAGAAGAAGGCTGCCAAGAAACCCGCGGCAAAGAAGAAGGCTGCTAAGAAGCCTGCGGCGAAGAAGAAGCCTGCTGCTAAGAAGAAGGCTGCAAAGAAGCCTGCTGCTAAGAAGAAGGCTGCAAAGAAACCCGCTGCAAAGAAAAAGGCTGCTAAGAAGCCCGCAAAGAAAAAGGCTGCTAAGAAGCCCGCTAAGAAAAAGGCTGCGCCTAAGAAAAAGGCTGCTAAGAAGAAGAAATAACATCTTCTCGATCCGACAGGATGACTGGTTGAGTGCAAAGCTCTCCAGTCATCCTGTTCGCTTTTAGGGGCTGCTTTTCTTCGCACCCGTCCCGCCCCGCTCATCGTTCCCATCCTTCCGGTCCGCGCGGATTTTATCCGACCGGATCGCTACTTCCCCCAGCGTGGGCTTGGACTGCGCATTTCCGGCACAAGAAATTGCTTTCCAAAAATTAACGATAACGTTATCTCGTGATCTCAGTGAGCCGCACATTCGCAGACATTGTTAACAGGTTACCGTTCTGAATAATGGTTCGACTCAGGGATATTGCAGAGAAAGCTGGCGTGTCGGTGATGACCGTCTCCAAGGCGTTGCGCAACGCCAAGGACATCTCCGTCAAGACGAAGGCCCGTATTCAGCAACTCGCATTGGAGATGGGTTACGTGCCCGACGCGATGGCGCAAAGTCTTCGCACCCGCAGCACGCGTTTGCTGGGGCTGCTGATTTCATCTTCTACCAATCCGATTTTTGCACGAACGGCGATGGCGTTGGAGGAGTGGGCGTTCCAACTCGGATATGAGTTGTTGATCTCGCACAACCTCAACCAGCCCGATCGCGAGGAAACGTGCATCCGCCGCATGATGGCCCGTCGCGTTGATGGTCTGTTCATTACACCGGTTTATCGTTTCGAACAGACCGCACCGATCTACGAGGAACTCAAACGACAGAAATCGCCGATCGTCATCCTGGGCAAACGTGCACCGTTCTGCGGAAGCTTTCCGGCGATTGAAGTTGATGAAGAGGCCGCGAGCAGGAATCTGACCGAGCACCTGATAGGGCTGGGACATCGTCGCATCGCGTTCTTTGCCGGTCCGCAGGTGTCACCTTCGGCCAACGATCGGCTGGAAGGATACAAACGGGCGTTGCGCGAAGCAGAGATCGAGTACGACGACCGCTTGTTGTTCGCAGCCGGATCCACGATTGACGAAGGCACGAAGGCGGCGGCGCAGTTCATTGATGAGAAAAGCGATGCGACGGCGATCCAATGCGTGAATGATCTCGTTGCCGTTGGTGCCGGCAACGTTTTGCTCAACCAGGGCATCAAGATTCCTCAAGACATCTCGTTGACCGGTTTCGGAAACATTCTGACCAGCGAACATTTTCGCGTACCGCTCACGACGGTCCGGCAGCCCAAGTTCCGGCTCGGTGCGCAGGCCATGGAACTGATGCAGGCCATGCTGCGCAAGGAGCAGGTCAAGAACCGACTGCTTTCCGCGGAACTGTCAATTCGGGCAAGCACGGGACCCGTTCCCAAGAAATCCTCATGAAGCCTTCTGGCAATCGGCAACGATCAGTGGGCGCAATCTGGTTGCTGCTCGTTTTCACCGCGGCGGATCCTACCGTCGCCGCCGATCGGCAACCGACCGGTGCCGGGGCACCCAAGACGCTTCACCAGGTCATGAAGAACCTGAATCAGGAGAAGAAGAAAGCACCTACCCGCTACACGACCGGCCGCCAGCGGATTGTCCAACAGCTGCGCAACACCCGACTTCCCGAAATTCAGTTCGACGGACTCACGCTGGAGGACGTGATGGAATTCCTCGCCGAGGAATGGCAGCAACACGATCCCGACAAGCGGCGGATCAACTATTACTTTGTCAATCCCAGTGCCACCCAGGCGCCGTCCGCACAACCTGCCACCGTCGCCACCGGAGCAACGGATCCTTTGGGTGCCGATCCCAATGCGGCCGTGGCCGCTCCCGCCATACCTGTCGTGCCGGCACAGCTTCCTCTCGACCTGGCCAACGTGGAGATCCAGTTGCGCAATCGGCTGGTGGGACTCAATGGCCTGCAGATCCTCGATGTGGTGGCCAAGACCGCCGATCAGCCGATCCGGTTTTCGATCAACGACTACGCGATCGTGGCGATGCCCAAGGGCGGAGCCCCGCTGTACATCCGGAACTTCCGGGCGAACCCCAACACCTTTCGCCTGGGACTGCAGGGCGTGACCGCGTTGAATCCAGGGGTGGTCGGCAACACCGCCGGAGCCTCGGGCGCCGGCGGTGGCGCAGGCAATGGCAACTGACCTGCCTCGATTCTCAATGCGTCTGCTCGTTCCCGCCCGTGGCTTACTATTTCACACGATGCGCTCGCGGATGGCCTTGGCGACGGCGGCGGTGGCGGTGTTGACCTGGAGCTTGCGGTAGATGTTGCGCAGGTGCATGTCGACCGTGTGGAAGCTCACGTCAATGCGATCGGCAATTTCCTTCTTGATGAGGCCGCCGACCAGATGTTGCAGGATCTCCGTTTCGCGCGGGGTCAAGCGGTAGTCCTTCTGCGTGACCGCTGAACCTTTGAAGAATCCGAGGATGCGACTGGCAATCCGCGGATTGATAGGCGAACCGCCATCCATCACGAGGCGGATCGCACCGATGATTTCCATCAGTGATGCCGTCTTGAGCAGATACCCCGATGCGCCGGCACAGATGGCGGAGAAGATCTTGTCTTCGTCCTCGAACACAGTGATCACGACCACGCGAATGTCGGCCGATACCTCGAGGAACTTGGGAATGCCCTCCAGTCCACTCATGCCCGGCAGACCGACATCAAGCAGAATGACATCGGGAGGACCGTACTCCGCCATCCGTTGCAACGCTTCCTCGCAATTCGAAAACGTGTCCGGACAGGTCATCCCATCGGTGTCGTCGATGGCTTCGGCCGCACTCCGTCGATAGGACTCCTGGTCCTCGACCAACCAAACCCGGATGTCATTCTGCGCGGTCATGCGCCGTCAGGGAATGGGCACCCGCAATTCGATGCGCGTGCCGTCGCCCAACTCACTTTGTATGTCGATCTGTCCGCCGATGGAACCTGCGCGATCGCGGAGGTTTTGCAGACCGTTGCCGGTCGATGCGGATCCTTCATCAAAACCGACGCCATCGTCCGCAATGCCGTAGAGCAGATCTTTCTCGGTGCTGGAGACCGCAACCGTCAACCGGGTTGCCTGGGCATGACGTCGCACGTTGTTGAGTGATTCCTTGCAGATCAGGAACACGTTGCGCGTGAAGTCGAGTGGCAACGGACGACCTTCATCCGGGTAGTCTTCCTGCAGTTCAAGCTCGAGTCCTTCGCTGGCGGCCCGCACGGCCGCACCCATCTGGCGGATGAGTTCGACCGTGTTGGAATTGTCCGGCTTGAGCATCCAGACGATGTCCCGCATGGAGCCGGCCGTCTGTTGTGCGGTCTGCACGATCTCCCGAAATTTTTCCTCGCTCAGATTCGGATCATTGATCTTCGCAAGACCGGTCTCCGCCAACAACGCGATGCTGCCGAGATTGCTGCCCACGTCGTCGTGCAGGTCGGTGGCGATCTGCTGCCGAATCTGATGGGTTGCCTTGACCGCCGCCCGGCGGGCTCGAATGCGGCCGGTGGCGATGATCACGGTCGACACGGAAATGATCACGATGCTCCACCAGAAGTAAGTGGAGATCACCCGGGCTTCCAAGGCATCCCGTTCCGGCTTCAATCGGGCCAGTTCCCGTTCGAACTTCCGGCGAGCGTTCAACAGATAAAGCCTACCATACCAATCCGTCAGTAGGTGACGGCTGGAGTATCCGTCAGTCAGAAATTCGGGTGCCCATCTCTCTGCCGCGGCAAACTGGTCGCTCACGGACACTTTCGCTCCCTTGCCGATGTTCTCGTTGTCCGCGAACACCCGAACCTCCGCCATGGCCAAAACCCGGGTTTGATCACTCTCCCACAGCTTGGTGGCCAGAAGGCGGACGTAACGGAACTGATTGATCCCCGCTGGAATCCTCACCGGATTTTCACCGGGATTCGAAAAGTTGTTCTGCGTGTGATCCCAGATAACCTGATGTTCCCGAAATGTCGGATCATAACCGACCATTACATTGAACCTTACCGGGAATCCCATTCCCGGCGTGTCGGCAACATCCACCGGGCGGGCGGGCATGAAGGAGATTTCATCCACACTGTGGGATCGGCCCAAATCTATCTGCAACCACTTGGCTTCGTCCGCACTCTCCGCGTTTTGACTCAGAAATCCGTTAGAGGGACTGCCCCAATCGTTGTTGACCGGCGCGCCCAGGATACTGTGACCGTCGGTGAGAAATTCCGCCTGCCAGACGCCGGGAAACGAAGCCGCAGTGCCCCGAAGCACTCTGACCGGCCGGTTCAATGCGACGTTTCGTCCACCCGACATGGCGATCAATTCTCCCAAGGCAGTCCGGGCGTGCCCGTCGGATTCATCATGCCGGGAAATCTTGAGCCTGATGCTGCGGGTGATCCATCCACCGCATTCGAACAGGACGGGGAAGCGACCGGGACTCGGAAAGTCCTCCTTCTCCTGATCCAGCAGCATGCCGCCTCCGACAATCCGGAAGCGACGGGGAAAGCCGTATCCCGCACCCGTGCTGCCGGTCGGATCAAGACCGGCCGGCACCAAGGCCACAGACTCAATGGGGTACGAGCCTCCGAAATCGACCTCGATCTCAAAGATATCTTCGGCCCCGATTCCCGCCGCGGTGTGAATTCCCAATTGCGAACTGCTCGGGCGTCCGCTCAGGTCTGGCGACATTTGGATGTGACTTTCCAGTTTTCCGATCTCTTCCTCGATCTGCCGCAGTTCTTCACTGACAAAATGCGCCAGATCGCCGGCCAAACCACGTTGCTTCGCCGACAGCACGGTGGGCATCATTTCAACGTGCTGATCCGAAACTGGTCGGCTTGATCCGATCCGATCATGCGCAGGCACCGGCGCAATCGCCGCGAAACCATTGACGCACTCAACCCGAGTGATCCGGCGATGAGAATGCGGTTTTCGAATTCCGTCAGATGCACGGCGTAGCGTTGTTCATATCCATTGGCGAACAACGGCATGAAGGTCGGCCAGTTCATGCCCGAGGATTTCAACATGTTCAGGATCACCGTTCCGCCTGGCTTCAAGCTCTGACGAATGAGCGGCGGAAGTGAAGTCCAACAGATATCCGGTTTTTCCACATCCCCAGGCACGGGAATGGAAAGATCCTCGATCACGGCATCGAAGCGCCCACGCCGACTCCGCAACCAATCCATCGCGTCGGCTTGCACGAACGACACCGGGCCGCACCACGATGCTGACACCTTCTGAAACAATTCATAACCCCGACGATCGAGATCCACGCTATGGACGGTCTGGGTCGAACCGGCCTGACGCAGCGGCGCTATCAGGCCGCCGCCGGCAAACCCCAACAGTCCCACCTCCGGTCCGGGCGAGAATTCGGCCACCGCTGCGGCCAGCACATCGAAGACGCTGTTCGTCGCTCCCGGCCCGCTCAGAATCTCACTGAGCACCGAACCGTTCTCCTTCATCCGGTATCCGCGCAGCGTCCGCTGAACTTCGAAGGCCATGTGCTCGTTCTAACGGAGGTGAAGGTCAATGGCGAGGATGTAGCGGAATTCGCAAGAATCTCAATCTTTGAATTCCAGCACATACGAAACTCTCTCGAGTTCCGCTATGACGTAAGACTCAATTGCGAACGCTCACGGAAGCTTGGGCTTGAGCGCCTTGCCGTTCTTGTCGATCGGGTAGGCGGCCTTGTGCTGCGCCAGCTGGGTGGTGAGTCCCTTCATCATGCGCTTCAGCACATCCGGATGTTTGTCCGCGACGTTGGTGGACTCAAACGGATCGTTGACGAGGTTGAAGAGTTCATAGCGTTTGCCGCCGGACTGCACCTTGCCACCCAACGGCGGTTCGTCCGGGAAGTTGTGATAGATGACCTTCCATTCGCCATCCCGCCAGACCGTGAAGTAGTTGCTGCGATGCATGCCATGGGGATAGTGCATGAGGAACTGTTCCTTGCGCTTCGCGTCGGCCTTGCCGACGAGCAGGGTGTCGAGTCGGCGACCATCGACCTTGTGACCCTTGGCATTCTTGGTCTTGGTCACCGCCAGGAGGGTCGGAAAGATGTCGGTCACGTTGGCGACCTGACTCTGGATTTTGCCGGTGGGAATCTGCAGGCGTTTTTGGTGGGAGTTGTTCTTGTCGGGTCTGGCCCAGGCGGCGATGAACGGGACCCGCATGCCGCCTTCGTAGTGGGCTCCCTTCTTGCCGCGCAATGGCGCCGCACAGGCAACATCGTGTTGGTGCCCGAGCGGTGCATCCGAACCGTTGTCGCCGAGGAAGATGACCAGCGTGTTGTCCGCCACGCCGAGTTTGTCCAGGTGGTCCAACATGTCGTTGAGCGACTTGTCCATGCCTTCGATCAGCGTGGCAAAGGCCTTGGCGCTTCTCGGTTTGTCGGACTTCTCGTAGTTCGCCGCAAAACGCGGATCGGACTCGAACGGCGCATGCACTGCATAGTGACTGAAATAGAGGAAGAAGGGCTTGCCGCTTTTCACCGTGTCCGCCACGTGCTTCTTCGCCTCGATGGTGAGCGCCTCGGTCAGAAAGGTCTTGGTGCCATGGTACTTATCCAGATGCGGAACGGCCGACCGCGCGCGACGTCCCTGTCCCTTGCCGTAGTTTTTCTCGGCGTAGTAACTGCCCGGAGCGCCAAAGGAAGCCCCGCCAACGTTGATGTCAAAACCGAGGTTGAGCGGCTCGGCACCGTCGTGCTCCTCGGGTCCGAAGTGTGCCTTGCCCACGTGAATGGTGCGATAGCCGCTGCCCGCCAACAAACGCGGCAAGGTCACGTCCGACTTGCCGAGTCCAGTCCAGTTCCATTTCGGCGGACCGTTCTTGCCGGCGTTGTCGTTCCACGGATTGATCCAGTTGGTGGCGCGATGCCGGGCGGCGTTCTGTCCGGTAAGAATGGATATGCGGGTCGGCGAACACACGCTCATGGCATAGAACTGATTGAAGCGGATTCCCTGATTTGCCAGACGCTCCATGCCCGGTGTGCGATAGAAATCGTTCAGCGGATACCGCTTCGCCTTGCCGTTCTTGTCCGTGAGGAATGCAACCGAAGTGTCCATCACTCCCATGTCATCAATCAGGAAGACCATGATATTGGGAGCTTTGGCGGCGAATGCAGTTGTGGCATATGCCATGAATACAACTGCAGGGAAGAGGAAGCGGATCGACGTCATGCGCGTGCTTATAGGGGATAGGGCCAGTGGGTCACGAAAGAATTTCGTTCACGACATTTCCGTGCACGTCGGTCAGGCGGAAGTCGCGGCCGCTGTGGCGATAGGTCAATCGTTTGTGATTGAGTCCCATCTGATGGAGGATCGTGGCATGCAGGTCGTGCATGTCGACCGGGTTCTCCGCCGTGCCAAGACCGAATTCGTCGGTGGCACCGTGGATGGTTCCCGGCTTCACACCACCCCCGGCCATCCAGATGGTGTAACCATCGATGTGATGATCCCGACCGATGCGCTTGAGATCCTTGGAACCGATTTGAATCGTTGAGGTGCGACCCATTTCACCGCCCCAGATGACCAGCGTCTCGTCGAGCATGCCGCGTTGCTTCAGGTCGGTGAGCAGGGCGGCAATGGGCTGGTCGCTGTCGGCACAGAGGGTCTTGATGCGCGGGAGAATCCCGCTGTGGTTGTCCCACGGTTGACCGGCGCCGTGATAGACCTGCACGTAACGCACCCCCCGCTCGGCCAGGCGCCGTGCCATGAGCATGTTTCGACCTTGGGTGGTGTCGCCGTAGAGTTCGCGCACGGACCGGGGTTCCTTCGTCACATCAAAGGCATCCGTCGCCGCGCTCTGCATGCGGAAGGCCAACTCCATGGAATGGATGCGGCTGTTCAGGCGTTCATCCCCTGCGCGCCGACGGCGATGGGATTCGTTGAAGAACTGAGCCAAGGCGATCTGCGCCCTTTGTGTGCCGGGTCGGATGTCTTTGCGGGTGAGATGCGGGATGAGTTCGTCACTGCGCGTCGCCGTTTCGATGTGGGTCCCCTGATAGATCCCGGGCAGGAACGCGCTCGTCCAATTGCGGGACTGCGCGGTCGGCATGCCGTTGGGAATCAACACGACGTAACCCGGGAGATCCTCGCTGTCCGTCCCGAGCCCATAGAGCAGCCAGGAGCCGATGCTTGGTCGCGGCAAGGTCGAATGGCCGGTGTTGGTGAGCAACAGTCCGGGAGAATGATTGGCCACTTCGCCGACCATCGAGCGGATCACACACAAATCATCGGCATGCCGCGCCACGTGCGGAAAAAGGTCACTGATGTCCTGTCCGCTCTGGCCGTGTTTACGAAACTCGAAGGGCGATGCGAAGATGCTGCCGGCGCGATTGCGCTGAGTGCGTTGGAGCCGGTTCTTGATGCTGTCCGGCAAGGGCTGCCAATGGCGCTTTTGCAGCTCGGGCTTCGGATCAAAGGTGTCGATCTGTGACGGGCCGCCGTTCATGAACAGGTGAATGATCCGCTTGGCCTTGGCGGGAAAATGCGGCTGTCGGACCGCTAGCGGCGTGGTCATTTCCAGATCCGGTTCCGCCATCAAGTCGGCGGCGGCGAGGACTCCGATGCCGAGACCGGCCTGGCGCAACAATTTGCGGCGGTTGAGGGGTTCAGTCCACATATTGAAATTCGTTGCTCATGTACAATGCCTGGGCGACCAGTGGCCATGGCGATTTGATCCGCGTCTTCGGATCGTTGTAGAAACGCGCCTGCCGCTTCGCGAACAATTTGGACTGATGCATTTCGCCGTTGTTCGGAGTCCGCTGGAAGATGCAGGCAAAAAGGTATTCGACCCGTTGATCATCCGATTCGCAGTTCGCAAATGCCTCACTCGAAGTGAGCGCGATCGCCCGGTCCACGACAAAGGAAGCGTTCATGGTGAACAGGGCCTGCTGGGCCACGATCGACTCGCCACGTTGCGCCGCGCTTTGCATGGCCGAAGGAAAGTCAAATGCCCGCAAGGTGGGATCGAGATTGAAGCGGTTGATGTAGCCGTAGACCGATCGGCGGCGCGTATGATTCTCGCCCCACAGCTGCCCCGGGCGTCCCTTCATGCGGGTGTCCAGATCTCCGGCGGTGGCAAGCAGGCTGTCGCGAATTGATTCAATGGAAAGGTGCGGCCGGTTCGCTCGCCAATACCATTGATTCTCCGCGTCCTTCGCGGCGGCATCCTCGCGTTGGAGACTGCGTTGCTGCCAGGTGCGCGAACTCACGAGGCGACGAACCAGGTGCTTCATCGACCAGCCGTTCTCGATGAAGTCGTTCGCCAACCAATCCAGCAATGCCGGGTGGCTCGGAGGCAAACCCTGCAGACCGAAATCGGAGGGTGTCGCCACCAGATGGGAGCCCATCAGGTAACCCCAGACCCGATTCACGAACACGCGGGCAGTCAATGGATTCCGTGGATTCACGATGCGGTCGACCAGATCGAGACGGCCGCTGGCATCCGCGCGAAACGGTTTCTGTTCGGAGTCTAGTAACTTCAGGAACCGACGGGGCACAGAATCGCCTCGTCCGCTTCGTTCACCACGGATGTAGATAAAGGGAGTGACCGGTCTCCGGGTCTCCTTGACGACCATGGCACGGGCCGGAGCGCCGTCATGGAACAACAGCAGTTCGGCCAGTTTCGTATCGCGAATCTTCTCGGCAAGGGAGCGGTTGTTGTTGCGGGCCTTGCGTTTTCCGACACCTTCGATCTCGTCGTCGATGGACCGGCGTTGCTTTTCATAGTCCGCCACTTGTTTGTTGGAAGGACGGAAACTGTTCACGACCGGCATTGCCTTTTCGTTCAACGGATCCGAGCGCGAGATCGAGGCAAACACGCCATGCAACGAATAGTAGTCCGCGGTGGGAACGGGTTCGAACTTGTGATCGTGACAGCGCGCACACGCGACGGTCATTCCCATCAAACCACGGGTGGTCACATCAATCCAGTCGTCGATGGCGTTGTCCGAATTCCGACGATGTGGTCCGACTGTGAGAAATCCCAAGGCCGCCAATTCGGGGGCGTTGCGGTCCAAGCCCAGGCGGTCTGCGGCGAGTTGTTCGCGGATAAATCGGTCGTAGGGTTTATCCGCGTTGAACGCGGCGATCACGTAGTCGCGGTAGGTAAAGGCAAAGGGAAAGTAATGCGGCGTCTTCGTGTCCGCGCGATAGGTGCTGTCCGTATCGGCATAGCGCGCCACGTCCAACCAGAGCCGCGCGAAGTGTTCTCCAAAGGTCTTCGCCTCAATCAGTCGATCGATCTCCGCCTCGACCGCTGCCTGACCCCGCTTGGCAAGATCGTCGGCGAACCGTTTCACCGCTTCCGGAGAGGGCGGCAATCCGGAAAGTCCGAAGGCGAGTCGGCGCATCAAGGTGCGGGCATCCGCGCGCTGACTCGGCTTGATGCCGTTTTGCTGAAGTCGGGCGAGGACAAAGCGGTCCACCGCATGCCGGTTCCAGTGAACATCATTCACAGTGGGCGGGTCCGCTTTGGCCACGGGCTGAAAAGCCCAGTGCTTGGCGGCCTTTTCAAAGAGCAGATTCTGATCGCCGAGTTGGGAGAATTCGGTCTGGCCCATGTCGTCCTTCGGACCCGGAGCGCCGAGTGCGATCCACCGTTCGAGGAGTTTGATCGTCGCCGGCTCGAGCTGATACTTCGGCGGCATCTGCAGGTCCTTGTCCCGGTGGCGAATTGCTTTCACCAGCAGGGAAGACTGCGGTTCACCCGGCACCACCGCGTTCTCGGTGTCTCCGCCCTTGAGCCAGCCGGATTCACGGTCGAGCAACAAGCCACCCTTGCGCTGTCCGGCCTCCTCGGAATGGCATTCGTAACAATGCTTCACCAAGACCGGCCGGATCTTCGCTTCAAACAACTGCGAACCCGCACCGTTCGTCTCGCGCGACAGCGGCGCGATGGCGAGAATGCAAAGCAACAAGATATGGGCACGCATGAAACTCATGGATTTTTTCTGACGCCGAAGAGGATGCCGGTATTTCATCTCATCGTCCGAAAACGAGATTCAACAATGTGAACTCCGTTGCGGCGAGCGGTGGAATGTGGCCACGAGCGCGAGCGAGTAGAATTAGGACACCACAATCGTCTACTCGCTCACTCTCGCAGCTACAGGGAATTCGAATCCTGCCGGATCGACTACTTCGCGGCCTTCAGATCCCGGCTCGGGGTGCGGCTGGTGAGGTAGGCGAAGAGATCGATGAGCTGTTGTTCGGTCAAGGCCTCGGTGAGGCCTTCGGGCATGAGAGATGTGGATGAGGCCTGGAGTTTCTTGATCTGGCTGCGGCGGATCAACGTGGTCTGGTTGTCGATACCGCGCAGAATGACTTTCTTGGTATCCTGATTGTCCACCAGACCGGTGAGCTGTCGGCCGTCCGTTGTCTCGATTTGAATGTTGGTGAACTCTTCGCGAATGGCGGCGCTCGGATCAACGATGGCGAGCAGCATGAAATCCATGTTGTCGCGTTCGTAACCGGTCAGATCCGGACCCACCTGGCCACCCTCATCGAAGAGCGTGTGGCAGACGCCGCAGGCGATAGTGAAAACCTGTTTGCCATTAGTGGCGTTGCCGTGGCCCTTGCGGGTCTTGAGCAGCGCCGCGATTTTGGCCATCTGCTCCTTCTTCTCGGCGGGCGTGGTGCCGCGCACCTTGCCCCAGTGCTTCTCGATGACCTTGTTGAGCGTGGCGTCGTTGTGCAGGGCGAGCTGTTGCACGACATCTATCGCCACCGTGTTCGCCTTGATATGCCATTGATCCACGCGGGCAAGAAAATCGGCCGCCCAGGTCTTGCGGCTGGCGAGCACGCGATTGGCGGTGGCGCGAACGCCGTGTTCAGCCAGCAAGGTGCTGTGATAGGCACCGAGGATGTAGCGGCTGATCTTGGGATCATTGTAGTTCTGCAGGGCCTTCAAGGTTGCGAGCTTGATGGAACTGTCACCGGAGCGAAGCCGGCCGAGCAAGGAGGAGATCACCCGCGGCTGTTTGATCTGTCCGAGAATCTCGATGTAGCTTAGCCGCTCGGAGACCGGTGCGCTTTCATTCGCAACGACCCTCAGCGCGGCGTCAATGGACCTGGCATCGCCCCGCCGCATTCCCAAGGCCAGAGCGGAGTTGCCGAGGCTGGATTGATACTCGTCCAACGCCTTCACCAACGCGTTCGGCAGTTTCTCAATCTGGCGGCCCTCAAAAGCCTGCAACATGCCGCTGATGAGTTGGGACGTACCCGCCTTGTCCGGTGAAAGATCGAGCAGGCGCGCGCAGTAATTCAGGTCGGCTTCACTGCCGGCCATCGCGAAGCGGCGCATGACCCGGGCGATCAGTTCGTTTCTCGCGATGGGCAGATTCCAGAGATCCTCGTTCGCGAAGAGCTTCAATACGGCCTCGGGATCGGAATCACATTTGGACTCGATCGCCCACCAGAGCATCTTGGGAATATGCAGATCGTCGGCATCCGCCGAACGACTGACCATCGCGTCGACAATTGGCAGCGCGACGGCAGCTGGAAGCCGCTTGGCCGAACTCGCAAGTTGGGAGCGAACTTCCAGATCGGTTTCTGTTCCGGCGAGTTCATGCAGGCGCTTGGCGAGAACCGGTGACGTGGATTTCTCATCACCGATCACGCGTACCGCCCAGCGGCGGACGTGCGGATTGTCGGAACGCAAGGCGGACAGTTTCGCGTCGTCATTGAAGGCACCGAGGAGATTCAAAGCCCAGACCGCTTCGACGTCGCGTGCGGACGTATCCTCCTCAAGTTGCACACGCAGGCGGGTCACTACGGCCTGGTCCTGGCGATCCGCAAGCTCGCGCAGGGCCCGTTGGCGGAACCACTTGTTCGGGTGCGTGGTCATGATCTCGACGAGCTTGAAACTGGATTCACGGGACAGATCAAAGGGCTTCAACGGCTGGCTGCCCTTCGCCTTGAGGCGATAGATGCGGCCGCTGGACTTGTGCCAGTTGTCGCGCGGGTCCACATGGGTCAGGCGGCTGTCATACCAGTCCGCCAGATAAACTGCGCCGTCCGGACCGATCTTTACGTCGACCGGACGGAACCAACGATCCGAGGTCAGCACCAGCGGCGAAATGTCCTTCGTCTGAAAAGTTGAACTGTCCGGGAACAGGCGGCTGGCGAGAACGCGATTGTGCAGCGAGTTTGCCGCGATGACCGCGTGGTTGTAACGCGCGGGAAAGGCGCCGCCGTCGTAGATGGAAAAGGCCTGGCTGAAGCGTTCCGGAAATCCTTCGTGCCGCATGTGTTCGTAGAAACCAAAGGCGTAGGGATTGGTCAGTGGACCATGCTTGCCCCAGTTCTTTTTGCCGTAACCGCCCTGCGCGTAGTGCATGCCACGCGTCTTGCCGTTGTTGGTGCCGGAAAAGACACGGCCTTCGCCATCGATCTCCACACTGAAGGTGTTGCCGCCGCCTTCGGCATAGATCTCAAAGATCTTCGTGCCCGGGTGATAACGCCAGATGCATTGCCCCTTGAAATGAACATTCTTGGTGGCTTCGGAACTGACCGTGCCGGTGGTGTTGCCATTCGCCCCGTAGAGCCAGCCGTCGGGTCCCCAGCGGAGGCTGTTGGCGACCGAGTGGGTGTCCTCGAGACCAAATCCGCTGAGGTGAACTTCGGGGGCGCGATCCGGAACGTCGTCGCCGTCCGCATCGGGATAGAACAACAGATAGGGTGGATTGAGCACCCAGATGCCACCGCGGCCCACCGTGACTGCGGTGGCAATGTTGAGTCCGGTGATGACATCCTTGGCCTTGTCATAGGATCCGTCGCCATCGGTGTCCTCCAACACCGTGATCTTGTCGGCGCCTTTGACGTGATTCGGCGGCGCGGCCGGCACCTTGTCGAAGATGGCCCGCAGCCATTGATCGTATTTGATGACCTTGAGTCCGGCGGGAAACGGATACTGCAGATATTGAATCACCCACATCCGCCCGCGGTGGTCCCAGCTCATGTAGAGCGGCTGACGGATGGTGGGTTCCGACGCGACGATCTCGATCTCGAAGTCATCATGCACCTGGAACTGTTCCACCGTCTTGTCCGGCGGTGTGGGCGTTGAATGATCCCCCACCTCGCCGCGACCGGGAAAGGTCTTGATGATCTCGGACACCTTGTCGTTGCCGGAGATCTTCATGTCGAACTTGTTCCGCTCCTTTGATTCGTTCAATGCGGAACGGGAACTGTATCCGGGAATCGGCAGCTTCGCGGTCCAGTAGACCGCGTTGACAAGCATCCGGGTGGCGAGTTGTTGATCGAAGTCTGATACGTGTCCCAACGAGGTGTAGAACACGCGGCTCTTCTGGTAGCTGCGCGACCAGGAAACGGGAATCAATTGCGGTTCGCCGTTGATCCTTACCAGACCGCGCAGGATCACGCGGTTGCCCTTCAGGTTGTCGACCAGGTAGAGCGAGCCGCCGCTGATGAAGTTGTTTTCCTTGATGCCATGCAGCAGTTGTTCGCGATTGGCATGAGCCAAGGTGGAAATCGCCGTGCCGCTCTTGTTGTTCAGGTCGCGCACGTATTTGTGACCGAGCACCTCCTGGTCAAAATCCTTCCACTCAACATGTCCCGGCGGAACCTTGCCGCGCGGTCCCAAGGAGAAGCCGTGACTGGAGGTGCGAATCGCAACGACGCCTTTGCCGGCCTGCAGGTGCGCCTTGATCAGGTTCATCTGCGCAACGCTCAAGGCGCGACGCCGGACGCTGAGAAAGAGCACGTCGGCATCCTTGAGCTGTTCCAGTCCGGGAAAGTGATTCGGATCGTCCTGGTCCGGCAGGACGAAGGTGGATTTGAAACCGAGAGGTTCGAGATGTTGCTTGGCGAACTTGGGAAGCGTCTCTGCAGTCCGATAACCGGGTTCACCGATCATGAACAGAACGTGCGGCTTGTCCGCGGCGTGAAGTGTCGCGCAGATGAAGAGAGTGAGAAGGATGCGTGGGTTCATATCGAAAATGGGTTGATGTTCGTCGCGCCAGCGTCCTGTAGTGCGGCGGCATGACGCCGCTTTTCTCCGAGCGTAATCTTGATCAATTCAACTGGTTCACCGGCGGGAGTTCTTCGGTTTTCAATGATTCCAGGAAAGCGGTGTCATGCCACCGCACTCCAGGACGCTGGCGCGTCTAACGGCGGCGTTTGTCGATGAAGACGCCTTTGGGTTCGGTGGCGACCCAGGGGCGGTCCTTGGGTTTGCGGTAGTCCGGATGATCGGGTGGTGCATGATGACGACGCGCCTTGGAACGACCGCCTTTCCAGACGTCGTATTGCGGATCGGCGTAGGTGTCGAAGAACGAATAGAGCT
>JAYPXF010000001.1:103055-115112 GCA_038154405.1 Verrucomicrobiales bacterium
CCTTTCCAGACGTCGTATTGCGGATCGGCGTAGGTGTCGAAGAACGAATAGAGCTTCTGCGCCAGCTCCTTCTGTTTGCCGGCATAGGCTTGCTGGCCGAACAGGTTGAAGCGTTCCATCGGATCAACGGTCATGTCGTAGAGTTCGCCCGGACCATCGGGTGAACGGCGTTCGACATATTTCCATTTCTCCGTGCGGACGGAGCGGCAGCTTTCCATTTCGTAAAACATCTTGGTTTCCCACGCGATGTTCTTGCCGCGCAGGATCGGCGCGAAATTACGCCCCGGCAACCTGGGCTTGGTCGGCGTGCGATGCTTGAGGTCCATGTAGTCGAGCAGGCTCGGCAGGAAGTCGTAGTTGCTGACCATGGCGTCACTCTTGCCGGGTTTGATGCCGCCCTTGTGCCAGAACAGCATGGGCACCTGCATCATCATGTCGTGCGCCGCCATCGGCTTGGTGTGATCGCCCATGCCGAAGAAGCCGTTGTGGCCGCCCATCCAACCCTGGTCGCCGGCGAAGACCACGATGGTGTTTTCATCGAGACCGTGTTTGCGCAGCGTGTCAAAGATGGCCCCGACGCCGTCATCGATCCCGCTGACCTCGGCCGCCACGCGCCGGATGCTGACGATGTTGTTGTGGTAATCGAGATTGGAGTATTGCCACGGATGCTGCGTGTCGCGCGGGAAGGAAGGGAGATACTTGTCGGCGTAGTATTCGGCCCAACGATTCTTGGCCGGACGCAGCAGCAGACGGCTGAGGCAGTAGGGACCGTTGTAGGCGAGATAGAGAAAGAAGGGTTTGTCGCTGTTCTTGTTCTGCTCGATGAACTTTATCCCGTGTTCGGTCCACAGGTCGGTCATGTATTTGGGCGCCTTCTGCACCTTGCCATCGAGGATCACCGGATCGTCATACATGCTGCTGGTGCCGCCGCGCGGCATGGTGGCCCAGTAGGAGAAGCCGTCCTGCGGATTGATGTTGTCGCCGAGATGCCATTTGCCGCTGAGGCCGCAGACGTAGCCCTCCGAATGCAGAATGCGGGGCAGCGTGTCGAATTCCTTCAGCGAATAGTAGGCCTGCGGACCCATCATGTATTTGCCGTCGAGGAAGGAGTGGAGTCCGTGCTGGGATGGAATCAGCCCGGTGAGATAGGTGGCCCGGGTGGGGGAACAGACCGGATTGCTGGCCATGGCGCGCATGAACTGCATGCCCTCGGACGCCATGCGATCGAGGTTGGGCGTCTGGATGTCCTGGTTGCCATAACAGCCGAGTGTCCAAGCCCCGTGATTGTCGGTGAGGATGAAAATCAGGTTGGGGCGCTTCTTGGCCGCGAACGTTTCGGGCACGGAAAAGCCGAGCACCAAGAGGGCAAGCAGAGACACGAAGGGCTTCATGGGTGGATTTGTGGGGGAACAAACCGGTGAAGGCAAGGAGTTGAATTGCGGCAGCGATTTGAGGTGTCCGCGCGAATCTGGTGGGAACCGCTCCGTCGGCTCCGACATCGCGCCAAGGTATGAAAACTATTCCAAAGCGGCATCGACGGATCGATGCCCTCCATGTGCGACTTGGGACGAGATCGAGACTTGAGCCCCGGCAAATTGGTGCTTCCCCCAGTTGGAGGCGTTCGTTTTAATCCGCCGCTGTTCCCAGGCTTATGGCTGCTGACGAAAACGATTCCAAACCCGCCGCCGCGTCCTCGTCCGAGGTCAGCGAGAATCACAAGAAATACTGGCAGGCAAACATCCGCCTCGTGCTGATCCTGCTTTGCATCTGGTTCCTGTTCGGCTGCGTGTTCAGCATCCTGCTGGTGGACAAGCTGAACGAGGTCCGCATGGGTGGCTTCAAACTCGGCTTCTGGATGTCGCAGCAGGGCACGATCCTGGTCTTCATCGGACTCATTTTCACCTACGCGTTCTGCCTGCAGAAGCTCGACCGTGAGCACGGCGTGGAAGACGACGGCGAAGGCCCGGTAATGGAGGATCACTAAGATGGACAATCAGACAGTCTGGAATCTCGTTTTCGTCGTCCTGAGCTTCGGGCTCTACATCGGCATCGCCATCTGGGCCCGCGTCCAGAGCACCAAGGGTTTTTATGTCGCCGGCCAAGGCGTGCCCACCGTCCTGAACGGCATGGCGACGGGCGCGGACTGGATGAGCGCCGCGTCCTTCATGGGCATGGCCGGCCTGATCTCCGTGATGGGTTACACGGGATCGATGTATCTCATCGGCTGGACCGGTGGATACGTGTTGTTGGCAATGCTGCTGGCGCCGTACCTGCGCAAGTTTGGCAAGTTCACCGTGCCCGATTTCGTAGGTGATCGGTATTACTCAAACACTGCCCGCGCGGTGGCGATCTTCTGCGCCATCTTTGTTTCCTTCACCTACGTCTGTGGACAGATGCGCGGGGTAGGCATCGTGTTTGCCAACCTGTTGGGGTGGGAGATCTTTTGGGGAGTCGTGGTGGGCATCGGCATGGTGTTTTTCTACGCGACCTTGGGTGGCATGAAGGGAATCACTTACACCCAGGTGGCGCAGTATTGCGTTCTTATTTCAGCCTTCGTGATTCCGGCCGTGGCAATTTCCAGCCAGATGACCGGCAATCCGATTCCGCAAATCGGATTCGGATCCACGATCAACGGGGGAGAGAATGCCGGACTCTTCCTATTGGACGCCTTGGACAAGATCCACAGTGACCTCGGCTTACCCGAGTACACATCAACCTTTGGCGACGGGAAGAAGAGCATGATCGACGTGTTCATGATCACGGTCGCGCTGATGGTCGGGACGGCGGGTCTGCCGCACGTGATCATTCGCTTTTACACCGTGAAGACTGTGGGCGCGGCGCGATGGAGCGCCTTTTGGGCCTTGGTCTTCATCGGCATTCTCTACACTACGGCTCCAGCTGTTGGAGCGTTTGCCCGGGTGAATCTGTTGCAGACCACGCACAACAAGTCGTACGAGTCTGCACCGGGTTGGTTCAAGAAATGGGAAACCTCAGGACTCATCGCGTGGCTCGACAAGAATGGCGACGGCAAGATCCAGCTGGGCGAACCACCACTTGCGAGCCTCAACAAGTCGGGCTTGCTCACTGCGAATTTGACCTCCTTGGACGAGCTCAAGTTGGAAGACTACGATGCGGACACGCAGAAGCAGATCAAGGCGATCCTTCACGGCAAGAAGCCCGCGTTCAAAGGGAAGCCCGCCTTCGGCAAGGAACCGGGCAAGCACGGGCAACGCCTGGTGACCAATGAACCAACTGCGTTCGCCAACGAACTCTACGTCGACCGCGATATCATGGTCTTGGCGAATCCCGAAATCGCCAAGTTGCCCGCCTGGGTCGTGGCGCTGGTTGCCGCCGGTGGTCTGGCCGCCGCGTTGTCCACTGCTGCGGGTTTGTTGTTGGTGATCTCATCTTCCGTTTCTCACGACTTGATGAAGTCCATCTTCAAGCCGGACATGTCCGAGAAGGAAGAGTTGATGTGGGCCCGTGTCGCCGCCGGTGGAGCGGTGGTGATTGCCGGCTATTTCGGCATCAATCCACCAGACTACGTCGCTGCTTTGGTGGCCTTTGCTTTCGGACTGGCTGCCAGCAGTTTCTTCCCGGCGATAATCCTCGGTATCTTCAGCAAACGAGTGAACAAGGAAGGCGCTATTTCCGGGATGGTCTGCGGAATCGGTTTCACCGCTAGCTACATCATCTACTTCAAGTTCTTCGGTGGCACACCGGATCAATGGCTCTTCGGCATCAGTCCCGAAGGTATCGGCACGGTGGGTATGCTGCTCAACTTCGCGGTAACTCTCACTGTGAGCCGGTTCACGCCGGAGCCGCCGGAGGCGGTGAAGCAGCAGGTCGAGATGATCCGCTATCCCAACTATCACGGTCCCAAGAAGTAGGCGGTCGCCGCTTCACCATCGATGGAACTGGAGACGTGGCAGCTGGTCTTCCTGTCCGCGCTGGGAATCATCGCGGGCTTTCTCAACGTCATGGCCGGAGGCGGCTCCCTGCTCACTTTGCCGGCGATGGTGTTGATGGGGATTCCCGGTCCCATTGCCAACGGCACCAACCGCGTCGCCATTCTCGCGCAGAACATCACGGCGGTGACCGGTTTCCGGAAAAAGGGGTTCAGTGACTTCAAACTCAGCCTGACGCTCGCTCTTTGCGCACTTCCAGGTGCCGTTGCCGGCGCGTATGTCGGCACCTTGGTGCGTGGCGTCCTGTTCAACCGGATTCTGGCGGGGATCATGATTGTGCTCTTGATCCAGATGGCATGGAAAAGCCGATCGAAGTCGAAGGGCGATCCCGTGCCTGAAGGCGCCCCTCCGCGAATGTTGCTCGGTCATATCTGCATCGTGGGCGTGGGCTTCTACGGCGGTTTCATCCAGGCCGGCGTCGGATTCATGTTGATGGCCGTGCTGCACAACGTGATGCGACTCGATCTGGTGCGGGTGAACATGCACAAGGTCTTCGTGGTGGGCTTCTACACCGCTGCCGCGCTGGGCGTATTCGTATGGACCGGGAACGTGCTCTGGATCCCTGGCATCGCCTTGGCAATCGGCAACTCCATCGGCGGCTGGATCGGCTCCCACGTGAGCGTGAAGAAAGGCGAAGGATTCATCCGAAAGATCCTTTACGTCACCTTGACCGCAATGGCGCTGCGACTACTCTGGGGGCCGTAAAGTAGGTTCAGTAAGCAAGTAATCGGTCATCAGTAGTCAGGTCTGGCGCAGGAAACACTGATTACTGATCATTTCCGAAGCGCCCATCGCGAGCGGAAAATAACTTTTCGGCTTCGCGCTTGAATCACCTCTGGGCTTCAGGCTTACTTTTGCGAATTTGTTTGGAATTGAAGCCGAATGACGCCTGAACTACTCGAAAAAGCCAAATCTTACGGATTCTCCGACCGCCAGATCGCCAACCTCACCGGCAAGACCGAGGATGAGGTCCGAGCGCTGCGCAAGGAACAGGGACTGATCCCCAGCTATCGTCTTGTCGACACCTGCGCGGCCGAGTTCGAGGCGTATACGCCTTACTACTACTCCACCTATGATCGTGGCGACGACGAGGTGACGCCTTCGGAGAAGAAGAAGGTGATGATCCTTGGTGGTGGCCCAAACCGGATCGGTCAGGGCATTGAATTCGATTACTGCTGCGTGCACGCCGCCTTTGCGCTCAAGGAAGACGGCTTCGAAACGATCATGGTGAATTCGAATCCGGAGACGGTTTCGACCGACTATGACACGAGTGACCTGCTGTTCTTCGAACCCCTGACGCTGGAAGATGTCCTGCACATATACGAACGCGAGGGATGCTGGGGCGCGATCGCTCAGTTTGGCGGTCAGACGCCGCTCAATCTTGCGCTGGGCCTTCAGGCCAACGGAGTAAACATCATCGGTACCAGCCCCCAGAGCATCGAGACCGCTGAAGATCGCGAGCTTTTCGCCGACATGCTCAAGAAACTCGACATTCCGCAGCCGCCCAACGGATTGGCAACCAATGTCGAGGAGGCTCTGGAGGAGGCACACAAACTCGAGTATCCGGTCTTGGTTCGTCCTTCGTTCGTGCTCGGCGGACGCGCCATGCAGATTGTCTATTCCGATGCCGAACTGCACGAATACATGCGCGATGCGGTCGAAGCTTCTCCCGAGCGCCCCGTGCTCGTGGACAAGTTCCTGGAAGAAGCGATCGAGGTCGACGTGGACTGCATCGCCGACGTCGGTCTGCACGACGATCCCGATGATGCCACGATCGTCGTCGGCGGCATGCTGGAGCACATTGAATTCGCCGGCGTTCACTCCGGAGACGCAGCGATGGTGTTGCCGCCACACACGCTTTCCGAAGCGGTCATCGACACCATCCGCCAATACACGCATGCGATGGCGAAGGAGCTGAACGTGACCGGCTTGATGAACGTTCAGTATGCCGTGAAAGGCGACACGGTTTACGTGATCGAGGTCAACCCGCGCGCCTCCCGCACGGTGCCATTTGTCAGCAAGGCGATCGGCGTCCCGTTGGCCAAGATGGCCGCCAAGGTCATGGCCGGGAAGACCCTGAAGGAACTGGGGGTCACCGAGGAGATCTGGCCGAAGTACTGGACCGTCAAGGAATCGGTCTTCCCGTTCAACAAGTTCCACGGGCAGGACATCCTGCTTTCCCCGGAAATGCGTTCGACCGGTGAGGTCATGGGCCTGGACGACGAGATCGGCATCGCCTACGCCAAGTCTCAGATGGGCGCGAATTCCGCCCTGCCGCTGGAGGGCAACATCTACATGAGCGTGAACGATGCGGACAAACCGAAGGTCGCCGAGCTCGCGAAGGAATTTGCCGAACTGGGCTATGGCCTGATGGCCAGCTCCGGCACGGCCCGCAAACTCAAGGAAGCCGGCTTGGAAGTCACCCTGGTTCGCAAACTCGCCGAAGGCCGGCCTCACGGCATCGATCTGATGAAGAACGGCGAGATCCAGCTCGTGCTGAACACCCCTGCCGGTCAATCACCGCGCGCGGATGAAATCAAGATTCGCACCACCGCCGTCTACACCGGCACACCGATCATGACCACCATGGGCAGCGCCCAGGCAGCAGTGAACGGAATCAAGGCCTTGAAGAGCAAGGGCTACGGCGTCAAGACGCTGCAGGAATACCACTGAATCGGTGTTCCTATCGGTGAGATTGCTCAGCGCCACTCGTGCTTGGGATAGCGGCGTGAGAGTTGCGACTTGATCGCGGGATAGTGCTCCTTCCAGAAATTCGCCAAATCCTGGGTGACCTGTACCGGGCGCATGTTCGGAGCGAGGATGTGGATCAAAACCGGTTGGCGTCCCATGGCCACGGTCGGGGTCTCTTTCACGTCGTATAGTTCCTGGATGCGAAGGGAGATCAGCGGCGGTTTGTTCTCCTCGTACTTCACCTTCGGCGTGCGGCCATTGGAAAGTTTCAGCCGCTCCGGCGCGTGGTCGTTGAGCATCGTCTTCTGCAGATCACTCAACCAATCCTTCACGATCCCCTTCACCTGTTTGTCGCGGATCGTCTTGTAGCTGAAGGCTCCGTGACAGATCTGTTCCACCACCGCACGACGGTCCTCTTCCGTGAGTGGCGGCAGCTCGAATTCGGGGCACCACTGGGCCAGGCAATTGAGGCGTGAGATCCATTGTTCGACATGGTTGTCCCAGTCCTTCAATTCCAACCGTCCGGCGCTCACCTCGTCCGCCAGCAGTCGGGCGGATTCTTCGAGCGGGGGAGGTTCGACCATTTTCTTGCCGAGGCGGATGTCGCGAAAGAAGCGGGCTTCGTGGGCGTAAACCCGGCGCGCTTGGGCGTCGAACCAGACCTCGATCTTGCTGCTGAAGTCGGACGGGAAAAGTTCCCGTAGCCAGTCAGTTTCAATCGCGGTGACCAGCGACAGGATGGTGTTCACATCGCCATCGGATTTTCCGATCTCGCTGACCTCGGACACTGCGATGAGATCCGCGTGATGCACCTGGCTTTCGCGGGCCAACGTGCCCTTGCGACCATGCACCATCTCGCAGCGCAACGTTCCGGAATCCATCCGCCGCGCGATCCGATCGCTGAATCCCAGGATGATCGCTTTCTGCAAGGCCTCATCGGTCGCCGGTTCCTCGTGCACACTGAGTTTCTCGCGCTTGGCGATGTCGAGGAACTGCTGAAACAACGGACCCACCTGTCGGGCTGCTTGGGCGTGGATGCCGAGCTTGCGGCATTCATCGATATTGAACCGATGGTTTGCGGCATGACTCCAGGCCTTCATGAGGACGAACAGATCCGAGCGTGCCTTGGTGCCGAACATGTCAGCTCGCAGTTCTTTGGTGCGGCGATCCACCTTGCGGATGAGCACGTCGCGTCCCTGGGTGAGCGCGGCGGCGAGGCAGGCCTCGGAAACGCATCTGTATTCTTCAGCGGCGAGCAGCATTCGGGCGTAGCGAGGATGCAGCGGAAATGCGAGCATGCGTCTCCCGGTCCCACTGATTGTCGATGGACCGTCCTCATGTCGGTCAAGAGCACCCAGATCGAGCAACAGTTCCTCGGCGGCTCCCAATCGTTTTTCACCGGGATGTTCCAACCATCGAAAGGCGTCGAGATCATCAATACCGGCTGCCTTAAGCGTGAGAATGACCTCGGAAAGATCGAGCCGCTGCACTTCCGGTTTTTCCTGTTGCGGCCGGTCCTGATGTTCCGACTCGGCCCAGAGTCGCAGACAGACACCCGATTGCGTCCGGCCCGCCCGGCCGGCGCGTTGAGCGGCCGAGGCTTGCGAGATCTTTTCGATGAGCAGGGTGTTGATGCCGCGATAGGGGTCGTGACGCGGAATGCGGGCCAGTCCGGAATCAATCACGAGTCGCACGCCATCAATGGTAAGCGAAGTTTCGGCGACATTGGTGGCCACCACGATCTTGGGTTTGCCCCGGCGCTCGACGGCGGCGTCCTGATCCTTGGGGCTCAGTTCCCCATGCAACGGCATCCGTTCAAAGCTCCGCGCCTCACGACGATGACCAAGCGTTTCCAGCGTCTTGTGAATCTCGTAGGAGCCGGGCATGAAGACCAACACATCACCTGGTTCTTCCGTGCGCGTGTAGTCGCAGAACGCATCCGCGGCCTGTTCCCAGATCGGCGCCCGATTCTCGTAAGACGGCTTGCGAGCATATCGCATCTCGACCGGATACGTGCGTCCCTCCGAATGCAACACCCGGCAGTCGTCTCCGAGATAGCTCGCGATCTGATCCGAATCGATCGTCGCGGACGTCACGAGCAACTGCAGATCGGGCCGTTGCGCTTCCTTGATGTCCAAGGCACGCGCCAGCGTGATGTCGCCGTAGAGATGACGCTCATGAAACTCATCGAACATGATCGCCGCCACGTCTTTGAGTTGCGGGTCACGGATCATCTGACGCAACAGGATGCCCTCGGTGACGAACTTGATCCGGGTCTTCGGCCCGCAGGCATTCTCAAATCGAATCTGGTAACCGACCTCGTCCCCCAGTCTTACCCCAAGTTCCTTCGCCACACGGGTCGCCAACATGCGCGCGGCAATCCGCCGCGGTTGCAGCACGATCACCTGTCCCTTGTTCGGCGCATCCAGCAGGCCATGCCTGAGCAACATCTGCGGCACCTGGGTGGATTTGCCGGAACCGGTCGGCGCCGACAGCACGAGCTTCCGCGCCGTCTTCAGCTCGTCGACAATCGCGGATTCAATCTCGTAGATGGGCAGCCATTCCGGCATGGAGCGACATCCTCCGGATTCCTTAATCCAGGTGAAAGCGAAAACGGATTCTCCCGAACGCACATGTTTCACAATTCCGTGCGAACGATGAATCGGCGTGATTCAATGCCGGCCACCTATGAAACTCCGATTGCTGATTCTCTTTTCTCTCGCGGCACTTGCAGTTGATTCGTTCGCCCGGTCACCGAAGAGCTCTCTCAACGTCCTTTTCGTTGGCAACAGCTACACCGCTCGTCACAATCTCGCGAAGGTCGTGAAGTCGATGGCGGAAGCTGGCAATCCCGGTCTGACCTTCAACATCACGCAGGTCATTTATGGCGGGCGGACCTTGTCGGATCACTGGCGGCTGGGGACGCAGCACATTGTCAATCAACATGCCACGACGGCGGAGGACATTGATGGCACGATTGCGTCTTTGAAACAGGCGGTGAAGGATCCCAAGGACAAGTATGCGCGAGCCGGCCTCAAGCGTATGCAGGCACTTCGCAAGGATTTTGAATCCAAGCGTTCCAAGTGGGACATCATCGTTCTGCAGTCCTATCGGGATGACCTCAAAGGTGCCGCGTCTCGCTATCACAAGTTCGCTCCTCGTTATGCCGAACTCGCGAAGAAGCAAGATTCCCGCGTGATACTTTACGTCACCACTCCGACCAACCAGAACGCCAAGCCGCTCACATCAACCCCGGACAAGGCGCCGATCCTGAAGAAGACCAAGTCCATTGCCAAACTCGCCAATGACATCAAGGCCAATGCGGCACCAATGGCACTCGTCGCGCATCGTTGCCAATCACAACGTCCCGACTTCACCTTGCGTTTCATCAATGACGCGCATCTTAACAAGACGCTGGCCTACCTCAGCGCCTGCACGATTTACGCAGCGATCTTTGAGAAGAGTCCACAGGGGCTGCCGATCGATTCCATCACGGACATCCGTTTCTTCGGCAACGACAAGACCAAGGATCGCGACGGCAAACCCATCACGCGGAAGTTCAATGCCAAGGATCGGGTGGACCTGCAGCGAATTGCGTGGGAAGGCTGGCAGGAGTTCCAGAAACTGCGCGGCAGGTGATCGGATGGAATCTGGCTGCGAGCGTAGGCGAGTAGAGGTGTGGATCCCGAAGTCTACTCGCTCACGCTCGTAGTAACATTGGGATCAAGCCTTCTTGCTGAAGCGGGGTTCACGGAATCGGAGCGAAGACCAGGTATCGTTGATCGCGATCTGGCGGCAGCCTTCGAAGCCGAGATCGGTCACGGGTTTCCAGCCATGATCGCGGCTGATGTCCGTCTTGATGGCGCCGGTCTTCTTGGGATAGCTGAACCAGAGAATGCCGTCCTCGCGCAAGACCTCGGTTGCCGGCTTGGCGTATTTCGAGATATCGGCGACGTCCTTCACGAACACCACCACGTAGTCGAGATTCTTCCGTTTCAGGTTTGCCAATGACGGGAACGGCAATTCGAGACATCCTTGGGACAACGGAACGCGCCGCCTTTCATCTCCAGCTTTACCTGGAACTTCCTGGCAAGATCGCTCATGCCGTCACTTCTTCTTTTTCGGTTTCTTGGGCTGCGGGTAATCGAGGCCGAGATCATTGTCGCGGAGGTCGCGCATCTTGGCGGCCACCTGCAATTTGAAGTCATCCACCACCTTGGCGTACTTGGGATTCTCCGCGAGGTTGGTGTACTGCTTGGGATCCTTGCGGATGTCGTAGAGCTCGATTCCTCGCGATGCATCTTCTCCATATTGAATGTAGGCCCAGTCGTCGTTGCGCAACAGCAGCCCTCTCCGGCCGGCACTGGTGCTGAAAGCCGTGTCGCGAACGGTCTTCCCCGGATTGTCCAACAGCGGGCCGAGGTCCTTGCCTTGCAGACGTTTGGGAACCTCGAGTCCACAGAGCTTCGCGGTGGTGGGATACAGGTCCAGCAATTCGACGAGCGAATGACAGACTGCCGGCTTCTTGCCCGGCACGCAGATGATCAGCGGCACCTGGGAGGACTCGTCAAGCAGGCTGACCTTGGCCCAGAAGTCGTGTTCGCCGAGATGGTAGCCGTGGTCGCTGGTGAAAATGACGATCGTGTTGTCACGCAAACCCGCTTCCTTGAGAGCGTTCAGTACCTTGCCGACCTGCCGATCCATGAACGCCACCGAAGCGTAGTAGCCGCCGACGGCCTTCTTCTGCCGGCGGATGTCCATCTTCATGTTCTTGCTCGTCTTGTAGTTGATGCCGGCTTTGGGAATATCGTCCCAGTCGCCATCAATCTTTGGCGGCAGGATCATGTTGGAATACGGTTTGAAGGCTTTGTAGTAAGGACGGGGAGCAACAAAGGGGACGTGTGGCCGCACAAAACCCACGCCCAACCAGAAGCGTTTGTCCTTGTGCTTGTGAATGAGTTCGACCGCTTTCTTGGCCGCCTTGCCGTCGGCATGAATGAGGTCGTCTCCGTCCGCTTCCACGACGACGAAGGTGTTGCCACCTACGGCAGGCTTCTTTCCATCGGGATTGTTCTCGAGTGTTTCCCCGTCACCTTTGGCCTTCCATTCCGGACCGGGGGTGTTGAAGCGTTCGGTCCAGGACGCGGCATCGTCGGCACCGTTGAAGTTATCATGCCGCTTGGGATCCGTGCCAAGTTCGACACCACCGGGCACGCCCATGTGAAAGATCTTGGAAACGCGCGCCGAGTAATAGCCGGCGTTTTTGAAATGCTGTGACCACATCGCGCGATCCCCAAGCAACGGTCGAGGATTCTTATACCCGAGCGTCTTGATCGCATGTGGATAGTAACCGGACATGAACGAAGCACGCGAAGGACCGCAGTACGTTCCCTGACAA
>JAYPXF010000001.1:115122-129020 GCA_038154405.1 Verrucomicrobiales bacterium
AACCTGTCAATGTTCGGTGTGTGACAGATCTTGTTGCCATAGCAGGACAAGGCGGTGGAAGTCAGGTCATCCGAAATGATGAACAGGACATTGTATTTGCCGCGAGCTTTCTCTGCAAATCCGGACGTCGCAACCAGCAGCAGAGACAAGAAGAGAACGATGCGCGCTTTCATGGGTTCGCGAATGGAACACGACGAAACGGGGCCGGTCACTCATTTTGTGGGCCAACCTCCAATCGTGGCGACAGCGATCAACCACTTTGGTGGGTCGACCGCTGGTGATGGGGATGCGGGCTTAGAAGAAGATGCAGCAAAGGGCGAAGAGTCCATAGAGAAGCGCGCGTCGGCCGCGGAAGAGTTTGCCGCGATAGATCATCGTCGCCATGAAGGCCATGAAGCCATAGACGAAGAACTGACGGACGTAGTTCCTCACCAATCCAAGCGGCGGTAAGCCCGCGTCCGGAGCGATATACGTTACCACGGTCTGCAGGAAGAACACAAAGGCCAGAACGATGGTGAGCAGCATGAACTCGCCATACGCTAAGAGAATTCTCCACACAGATCTTCGTTGGTTCAGGAGTTTGCTGCCAAAGGTGATTCCCAACAACCCGGGCAGCGCACAGATGAGAGCCGAGATCGCCATTCCCTGATTCCACATTGTCGGGGTGGAACAAAGTCCTTCGTAATACACGCGATACGCAAGCGTGTTGCCGCGCTCCGCTGCCGGCAGATCCAGAAGACCTGGATGGTTTTCGATGATCTCCTGGCGCGCGTTTCCGGCATTCGGTTCTTCCCCAAACGTGGCTGTCGTCAGCAAATCAATCACGTCTCGTGATTGTCCCAGAATGCCGCCCATTCCGGCCATGCCGATGTTCAGGCTGAACATCGCTATCGCATCATCACGGACGTCACCAGTCCCATCGCCAACGCTTCACTGCCCGGCTTGGGTTGGGTGACCACCGCCACGATCAGCCCGACGAACATCAATGTCCCCATCACGCCAACTGTGCCCAGCACAATGCTCAGATTCCCCGTCTCGGTATCGCTGATAAAGACCAACGACTGGTATTTCGGGATCTCTCCCGGCAGTTTCCCGTAGATCGTGGCGGAAGGATTCGCTACGACGTCATTGAATTCGTACATCAGGCTGAGGCCGTACGCAAAACCGATACTGGCGAGGATGCATATGCGCGACGACCGCTGTGGTCAATGCACTGCCGATCGATGGTGGCCGCACGGACACCGGATCGCCATTGGCCCAGTTCTCCAGATCCTCAGCCAATGCGGCCGCGGAAGAATATCGCTGATCCGGCTCTTTCTCGAGGCACTTGAGACAGATCAGTTCCAAGGACGTGTCGATGGATCTGTCAATCTCCCGCGGACGAACGACCTCTTCATTCAGGACCTGCACCATGGTTGCCATGGGCGAGTCCGCCTTGTGAGGCGGTTGACCGGTCAGCGCTTCGTAGAGAATGGCGCCGATCGAGTAGATGTCGGCCGCCGTGGTGATCTCCTTTTTGGCGGCGGCCTGTTCGGGTGGCATGTAAGCGGGAGTATCGACGACGGCGCCGGTGTTGGTGAGTGCGCCGTCGCCTTGGATCTGTTTGGCCAGACCAAGATCGGAAACCAACGGACGGCCATGCTCATCCAACAGAATGTTCGCCGGCTTGAGATCACGATGCAGAATTCCGCGTTGGCGATGTCGGCGATCAGTCGCACGACCGTTTCGCGATCCTTACGCAGTTCGGGCAGTTTGTCCGCGAGCGAGCCGCTTTCGATGAACTTCATCGAGAAGAAGTGCCGCCCTTCGTGTTCGCCCACATCGTAGATCGGCACGATGGCAGAGTGATCCAGATTGGCGGCCGCCTCCGCTTCTTGGCGAAAGCGACGCACATCTTTCGCCGCCGCAAACCGACCACTGAGAATCATTTTCAGGGCGACCGTGCGGTTGAGCGCGGTGTGCTTGGCCTTGTAGACGGCTCCCATGCCACCTCGCGCGATTTCGTCGAGCAGTTCGTAATCGCCGAAGGACTTCTCCGTGTTCATCCGGATCTCCGGCCGGTTGCCGGAATCGCTGCCGGGAGCGGCGGTCTTGTCGGAAACCGGCAATGTGACGTCGGCTTCATCCGGCGGCGCGTTGGAATCGATGGCAGGGTCGTTGGGATCGGCCACGGACTCATCCTACATCACGTCGGGTATTTCGAAACGATTTCGTGAAATCCCGAGCAAATCGGATGGTTTCGCACTCCGATGAAGAATTCTTATGGCGGGAGTCTTTGACGCGACCGCCCGCCATCGTCATAGTCCGCGCAGTGGTAACATACTCTACGAAAGAAACCGCGTGCTGATCTGGCTGATTCCGTTGCTGGTTTTCGTCATCGCTTACCTCGTCAACATCATTTACATCTCGATCTTCTACCATCGGGCGCTTGCGCATGGAGCCGTGACACTTACTCCCTGGTTGCGGAAGTTTGTGATTCATTCTGGTGTCTGGCTGACGGGCATTGATCCGAAGGCGTGGTCCTGCATGCACCGGACCCATCACTTGGAATCCGACACCGAAAACGATCCGCACAGCCCGGTGCACTACGGACTGTTCGGAACCTTCTTCGGGCAGCTGCGATCATACGAAAAGAATCTCGTCGGCCTGATCATGAACCGGAAGCAGTACACCGACGTGGTGGCGGACATGGACTTTTCGGTGAGCTGGCTGTTCAAGAAGAAGCTCTGGTTCGTACCCTACGTGCTGCACCTGGCCATCGCGGTCGGCATTGGCTACTGGCTCGACAACCCTTGGATCTCCGTGGCCTACTTCCTCGGCATGATGAGCCATCCGCTGCAGGGTTGGCTGGTGAACGCCTTCGGTCACGCCATCGGCTATCGCAACTTCAATCTGGAAGACAACTCCCGCAACAACACCCTGGTGGCGTGGGCGACGCTGGGTGAAGGCTTCCAGAACAATCACCATCACGATCCCGGCAGTGCCAAGTTCTCCGTAAAGTTCTGGGAGATCGACATGGGCTACTGGGTGTGCTGGATCTTCCGGCTCTTGGGTTTGCTGAAGTTCGGCAATCCTGCCAACGCCGGCGGGAAGTAGCAGGCAGTTCCGGTAGCGGAATTTGCAGAAAATTCAGACCTGTGTACTCGATTGATCGGAATCCGCTACGAGTCAAAATCAGTCGCCGATCTTGAATGAACGGCCGAGGGGCAGTTCTTTGATGCCGTCGTCAACGCGGTTGAAGATATCCACTTCGAACGGGCGACCGATACTGTTGCCGGCCAGGTCTTCCAAGATCAGTTCCGCCCGGAGATTATATTTCCCCGCCATCCACGGCTGGTCCGGTTTGAGTGACCAGAGGCGTTCCTCGTTTTCCAGCCTGATCTCGCCCATCACGGCTTTGCTGTTTGCATCGTCGATCCAGATCGCCCGCGAAGCCAACGCATGATCCAGTGATTCCGGGAACCGGATCTTCAGCGGATCCCGTGTCCCAACCTCGGGTCGGGTCAGATGCCAATGAACCGGATTGGGCGGACTGCGATCCGGAGGTCCCACGCGAAACGGTTTGAGAAAATCGCTTTTCAACGGCACGCCGCGTGCGTCATTCCATTTGCGGCTGATCTGCAGGGTGTAACGCTTGCCTGATTCAATGGCCGGCCCGATGTCTTCCACGGGCCGCACGCCGCGCTTGATACGTCCGGGATCGATCAGGAGCGTCAAACGGCGTTGTTCCGGATCCCAGAGCTCCTCGCCGATTTCGAGAAACGGCAATTCGATTGGTTGCTCCTTCGCATCCAGCAACGTGATGTGCCGATAAACGTCTCCCCGGCTCATCGGATGCGAAAAGTGCAGGTAGAATTTCAGCAGGTTCTCTGGCAGCACATCCGAACTGGGATAGACGGCGGAGACAACGGCCCGCGGCTTCATGTCCCTCTTTGGCATCCGTCGGGATGTGCGCAAGAGCGTCTTGCCGTCTGGTGAACGAAATGCCGCCTCGTATTTCAGACCCGGAGTCAGTGGAAACTCAGGGGTAAACTTCAATCCGTCGGGAACGCGCGTCCATTTTCCGCTCAACGCCGGCAGTTCCTCATCGGCACCTGAATCAAATTGCACGCGCAGGGAGAGGATCTTGGAGGGGTGATCCACCTGCTTGAGATAAACATGCACCGGGTTCGGGCCGTCCGGATCGTTTGATTCGATCACGACAGCCGGGGTCTTCGTTGCGAAGTCGACCCACCGCAAGGTGATCTCCGGAGCGCTGAACGCAGCCGATTCGGCGAAGAAAAGGGCGGCCAGGACAAGCCCGGCCACCCTCTCTTCGAATTGTTGCCGGCCGCTCACGGAAGCGGAAGCGTTTCCAGGTCGGAACCGCTGTCAGTCCGGCGGACCACGATTGCGAGCTTGTCATTGAACTTGTCGAGCTGATCGATGCCCTGCCAGTCCTTGATGGTCTCATACTTCACACCGGCCGTGCCGCTGATCCGTTTTTTGATGCCCTTGATGCTCGCGATTTTGTCGGTGGTCACCTTCATGATGCCGCGCGAGCTGTTGGCGATGAGCAGGTAATCCTCGCCGCCCCGGTTGTAGACGATCATGTCGATCGGACGATTGCGGTTGCCCAGTTCGGCAATGGTGCGACCGGTGATCTTCGCGGCCGGCTTGAGATCCGACACCGGGAATTCCACCAGTGGCGTGCAGGTGTAGGCGGCGAGCAACCTCGTTTCCTTATCAATCTCAAACGGCACGAACGTGCGGATCGGGGAATGCGTCTCAAGCTTGCCGTGGGCGCCGTGGAAGATCTCGACGGTCGTACCCTTGGCCACCTTCTTGAAGGGGAATGGAATGGCACGCAGAGTGGAGGCGAACTCTTCGTTGGCGAGCCCGGCGACAATCACGCGACCATCGGTGAAGGACATGTCGGTGATGGAGGAACTGCGGGGATTCGAGCTCCGCCGACCACGGCGCACCAGTCGGTCTGCCGGAGGATCCGGCAACTTGGCCTTGGCCATCTTGACACCCTTGAGCGAAACGGTGGACAGCTTGCCACCGGCGGCGGCCTTGACGATGACGGATCGGGCATCGGGGCCGCGACCACGGGAAACGGCTAGGTAGGCATTCTTCGACGCGGGATTCACGGCCATGTCGACGATGATGATCTGGTCGGGACTGGTGCCGAGCAGGGCCGCGATCTTCTGGTTCACGTTCTTGATGTTGATGCCCTTGCCGGCCTTCTTGTCCGCGGTCGCCACCGCATAGATGGTGGCCGCCTTGGGATCGGAGACGAGCAGGATGCCGTCCGGACCAAACGCGAGCGGCCCGATGGACTGGAGGTTCACGTCGCCCGGATTCAAGGCCTTGCCGTGATGATCGGCGGTGACGTTCGTGGTGGACAGCGCAATGGAAGCAATCGCGCACAGGAGGAGATGGAGTCGTTTCATGTGTGAACTAAGGGCTGACAATTGACGGTTCTTGCAGACGTTCGATCGACGGGCATACCGGTCCGCCATCGGGTTGGGAGAGGGCAATGAAGGGGGCAAACCATCCCGGAGGCAACGCTATTCTGCGGTTTGCTTCATCCCTGCGTACGCAACCCAATGGTCATGATCGGAATGGTGCGACCGGGGATGCTGGAATGATGTTCGCCGGTGATTCGGGCGCCCTGGTTTTCGTAAAAACCGCCTGCGTTGGGATCACTGATCAACATGAGTTCTTCCGCCCCGGCGGCTCTCGCCGTTTCCAAGGCGGAGGCGAACAGTTGTCTGCCGATGCCGTGCCGAAAGTGATCCGGATCCACGAACATGTGTTCCAGTTCCACGCCTGCATTGGCATGGCGGCGCAGCGTGTAATGGCCAACGATCTGCTCGTCACGAATTGCCACCTTCGCGGTAGGGCATTCGGCCAGCGAACTGTCATCAAGCGTCAGCTCGCCGGAGAAGATTTCCATTTCGTCCGCGCCGTATCCCCAACTCGCCTTGGAACGGATTCCCAATGCCGACACCTCGGCCAGATCGTCCGGCTGCAGGTCTCTCAATTCAATCACGGTCCTTGTTCATTTTCTGCAGTGCCCGCCATGTTGCAAACATGCGTTCGTGAACCCCAACACAATTTCCGTGTATTCCGGCCTTTCCGTGGTTAACAACTAGCGCCATGCGAATCTTCCGTGTTGTCGCCATCGCCATCGTGGCGATTTCCTTCCCGCTGTTTGCGGCGAAGAAGCGTCCGAATGTGCTGTTGCTCTGTGTCGATGATCTGCGGCCGGAGTTGAACTGCTTCGGCAAGTCCCACATCAAGTCGCCGAATATCGACCGCTTGGCGGCGGGTGGGCGGCCGTTCTTCCGGCACTATGTTCAGGCGCCGACCTGTGGGGCTTCGAGGTATACCCTCTTGACCGGTCGTTACGGCCCCTCCAGCAATGGCGCGTTGTTCAGCCGCGCCAAACAGATTGAGAAGGATCCGGTATCCGTGCCGCCCAGCATGCCGGGATGGTTCCGCAAGCACGGCTACACGACGGTTTCCGTCGGCAAGGTTTCACATCATCCCGGCAGCCGGGGAGGCAGGGATTGGAACGATCCGGATATTCCCGAAATGCCGTTGTCCTGGGATCGTCATCTGTGTCCTTCGGGCAACTGGCAGCACCCGCGCGGCGTCATGCACGGACTCGCCAATGGGCAGATCCGTGCGAACGCGAAGGACATGGATGTGTATCAGGCGGCAGCGGGGTCCGACTCCATCTACCCGGATGGCCTGATCACGGCGGAGGCGTTGAAGCAGATGGATGAACTGGCCAGGGAACCGGGCAAACCGTTCTTTCTGGCGGTCGGCATCATTCGCCCGCATCTGCCGTTCGGGGCGCCGGCGAAATACCTGGCGCCCTACCGCAACGCCAAGCTCCCCACGATCGCCCATCCGCAGAAACCGACCGGCAAGACCACCTGGCACGGTTCCGGCGAGTTCATGAAGTACAATCGCTGGGGAAGGAATCCGAACACCGACGCTGAGTTCGCGATCGAGGTGCGCAAGCACTACGCCGCCTGCGTCACGTACGCCGATGCGTTGATCGGTCGCATCCTGAAGAAGCTCGAGGCGATCGGGCAGCGGGAGAACACCATCATCGTCGTTTGGGGGGACCACGGCTGGCATCTCGGCGAGCATTCCATCTGGGGCAAGCACGCGCTGTTCGAGGAGTCGCTGCATTCACCGTTGATCATCAATTTCCCCGGAATCGCGAAACCGGGTCAGCCGACTTCGTCCATGGTGGAGACCTTGGATGTCTTTCCCACGCTGTGTGAAGTGGCGGGTTTGCCCAAACCCGGATTTGTCGATGGGGTTTCACTCATGCCGATCCTGCGCAATCCCAAGGCGGCTGGACATGCCGCGCTGGCATACCGTGGCAATGCCCAGACCATTCGGACGGATACCCATCGCCTGATCGCGCACAAGAGCGGTCACATGGAGTTGTACGATCACACGACGAAGGCCGGAGAGACCCTCAATGTGGCCGATCAGAATCCCGATCTCGTCAAGCAACTGCGGGCACGGATCAAATCACGCCTCGGGAAGTAGGCAACATACCGCTTTCAAATTTCCATCATCTGGTCTTATGCTCGTTAACAGAGCGACACATCCCGCTTTCACCAGACAGGTCGTCACAGAAAGCATACAGACCATCCCTACGGATACCCGAAACCATAATGGATGTAGAAACTTCGAGCCCTTCCGGCGCGCGGAGCATCATGGTCGTCGACGACGAAGTGAGCCTCCGCAAGCTCAAGCGTCAGGGCTACGAAGTGATTGAAGCTGAAGACGGCCCCGAGGCGGAGACTACCTGGTCCGAGCAATCTGCAGAGATTGACCTTCTGCTGACCGACCTGCGCATGCCCAACGGATTCAACGGGCTGGAGCTTGCCCGCCGGCTGCGGGAGAAGCGCCCGGAGCTGAAAGTCCTGTTCATGACCGGCTACAGCGAGGATCTCCTCGAGGAAGGTGGCGAGCTTGTGGAAGACGTCGACTACGTGTGCAAGCCCTTCGGTATGGACGCGCTCATGGGGGTGATTCGCGAGCGACTGGATTCCGCAAATGGTCCGCAGGCCCGATAGCGTGCTGCTTCGTGCAATACGGTTGCCGCGGATCAGGGGGTGGTGTTATTCGTGGGCGACCGACATGACATCGCTTCTACGCAACCTGTTTCGTTCCGCTGTCCTCATGCTGGCGGCGTATTGCTGCCTGTTCCCGTCCACCTCAAACTTGGCGGCTGTACCGGGTCTGGTTTTTGAAGGCGGCGAAGGTTTGGGCAGAGGTCAGCACATTGTCTTCGTGACCGGGGAGGAGTATTACCGGTCCGAAGAGGGCATGAGCATGTTTGCAAAGATTCTGTCCCAGCGACATGGATTCAAATGCACGGTGTTGTTCGCGATCGATCCGGAGACGGGTTTCATCAATCCCAACAAGGCTGAAAGCCTGCCCGGTCTTGCGGCGCTCAAGTCGGCCGACCTGATGGTGATCTTTGCTCGGTTCCGTCATCTGCCGGACGCGGACATGAAGCACATTGCGGACTTTGTGAATGCGGGAAAGCCGGTGTTCGGAATCCGCAATGCGACGCATGCATTCAAGTATCCGGCGAACAGCCCGAGCCCTTACAAGAAATGGCATTTTCGTGACAAGGAATGGCCCGGTGGATTCGGTCAGCAGATTCTCGGCGACACCTGGGTGGCGCATTACGGCAAGTTTCAGAAGGAATCCACGCGGGCGGACGTGAATCCGAAGCAGAAGAGTCATCCGGTTCTTCGTGGGGTGGCGGAGACCATCTTCGTGCACACGGATGTCAATTCCGTCGTTCGGTTGAAACCCGATGACACCGTGTTGTTCAGCGGCCGCGTGCTCGCCGGACTCAAGCGGACCGATCCGCTGGTGACCGACAAGCGCAAGGGTGTGCGGATGCCATGGGCTTGGTTCCGCAACTACACCGCGCCCTACGGTAAGACGGGTCGCTCCTTCACCACCACCGCAGGCGCGTCGCTCGATTTTGTGAACGAAGATCTCCGGCGTCTGATGGTCAATGCGATGCTCTCATTGACGGGCCATGAGCAGGAAATTCCCGCCAAGACCAACGTCGACTTCGTGGAGCCGTTTGATCCCCGGCCCACAGGCAATCATTCGGACGAGGCTTGGACGAAGATGAAACTCACGCCGAAGAGCTTCTCGATCCGATAGCGGAAGATGCGAAATCTTTCGATGCATTGATGACCACACGGTCGGAATTTTTTGCAGATTCCGCTACGGGGTTGTCGTTGGGCCGAAAACTGCTTTCAGCCGGATGAACGAACTGCTGCTCAACGAACAGATTCATCAACGAGTCATCCGTGATTTGCTGCCGGCGGCGGAGAAGTTCGTGTGGATCGCCACGGCGGACATCAAGGACATGCATGTGGAGCGGAGCCCGGGGCGATTTGACACCTTCCTGGGAGTGTTTGCCGACCTCGTCCGGGAAGGGGTCGACATCCGACTGATCCACGCGAAGGAGCCGGGACCGAGATTTCGTGAAGACTTTGATCGCTTTCCGGAGCTGATCGAATCGGAACATTTCGAGCGCTTTCTTTGTCCGCGCAATCACATGAAATGCGTGTTTATCGACGGACGAATCGCGTTTGTCGGTTCGGCAAATCTGACCGGCGCGGGCATGGGTGCGAAGTCGCCCCGGAAGCGGAACTTCGAAGCCGGGTTCGTGACCGATGAACCCGAAACGATCAACCGGTTGATGGAGTTCTTCGACACCTTTTACCTGGGCGACCTTTGCAAGAACTGCGGTCGACGGGATGTCTGCCCGGATCCGTTGAACTGATCATGTCCGGCGGAACCTTCTCTTGGTGAAGACGGCCCCTTCCTTGTCCAAACGGGCGGTCCTGATTGAGCGCGGGCAATGCCGTTCGCTAGGCTGGTTTCAAAAGCCATGAAGAAGAACAACACCCTCGATTCCATTCTCACCCCCGACATCGAAACCGTGCAGAAGGGTCAGGCGCTCAGCGAGGTCGCCAGGTTGTTTCGCGAACAGGACTTTCAGCATGTGCCGGTGTTGGACGAGCGGAAGCCGGTGGGCATGATTTCTCAAAGTGACATCATGCGGCTGATCTATGATGCGGACCACACGGATTCACGGGCGATCGACCACATGCTGGACGACATGTTTTCGATTGAAGACGTGATGTCGAAGGAGCTGACACTGCTGCCGTTGGGAGGATCCATCCGTGAAGCCGCGGAAACCCTGATCGAACACAACCAACACTCGGTGATCATCGTGGATCGCATCGGCGACGTTGCGGGTATCGTCACCAGTTCGGACCTGATCAAGCATCTGATCACATTGACGTGAGATGACTGGAGATCATGAGTATAACGCTCCCTTCCAACCGGATCAGCGGGCTGGTCTGAGATTGCTCGATCGTTCGTTGATCTTCATCCGCAGGCGCTTGAACAATCCGCGGGCATCCAGGCTGATGTCGGAAACATGGTTGAACCAGACGCCCGTTGGGCTGCGTTTGCGGTCGAGTCTGAATTCGAATCCGTAGAGCGAGGCCAGCAATCCACCCCACAGGTTTACCTTCTGTCCAAGTTTCACCTCGATGCGGGTGATTTCGGAATCTGCCGCATCGATCCACAATGTCCCTGACAACTGATTGATGATCCGGTCTGAGAATCCCTTCGGTTGGGGGCCCTTTGGGTGTGGGCGGAATCCGATCACATGGGTCTGGCGGGAACTTCGTTTCTCCGAGCGCAGATAATCCAGTCGGAACTTCTTTGTGAGATCGGCCGGGACGAACGTGCGCTTCGTCGAGGCGTCTTTCTGGTCGATGAATTTGCGCCGCCATCGGCTCGACTTCTCCTGCTCCTTGGCAATCTCTTTCGCGGACAGTTTCTCCCCTTCAAGTCCGATCAACTTCTCTTGCGGCACGCCTCCGGTCATCGTCACGAGAAAGAGCTTCACCTTGCGTTTGATCCGTTTGCCCTCGGAGTCGAGCGTGTCGATGGTCGTGCGCTTGTCATAGAGATAGACCGGCGCATTGGTGTTGTCGGCCACGGTTCGGGCCCGGCCGATCGCCGCGGCGAAGATTTCGTTGGCGCTTGGTCGGTCGGTCGCCAGCGACGATCCGGTCAGGAACAGCAATAGGGCCAGTTGCTTCATGATGTCCTAGTCAACTCGTGCATCCCGCAACCGTGGATCGGCGAGATCAAGGCGATACATGATCTGGTTGTAGTCGTAGCGCGGCGTCTTCGATTTGGCCGCTGAGAACATCGACGTGTAGGTCCCTTCGAAATAGATTCGGCGGCCGTTGTCCTGATCGAAGAAGGCGTGGTGACAGGGATTGTAGAACGAATAGCTGTCATGCGTGACGATCTTGCGGACCTTGCGCCACGGTCCGGTCGGCTGCTTCGCCTCGCCATACCAGACTTCGCCAAGGTACGAATCTCCTCCGGCCTGGGTACCGATCATGACCCAGCGTTGACGGAATTCATTCCACCTCACCGTGCTGAAATGGATCGCGACGATCTTTCCGGACGCGACGTTCTTGGGAAGAAAGCTGGCGTCGTCCGCATCCAGCAAACCACGCTGGATCAACTGTCGTTCCTCGGCTGGTCCGGTCGGTTGTGTTCCCCGTTTCCAGTCATAGACCACTTGTCCGTCGTCATTGCGGTGGACCTTGGATTCTTTGCCGGCAAATCCTTCGCCCGGTTCCAGACAAGAGTATCCTTCGTATGAATTCTGATCCTGAACGGATTTCAAATTGGCTGGAACACGGAGGTTGGGCAAAGGTTGAGGGATGATGAACCAGTCCCGGCCGGCGTCATGATGACGGATCGGATGGGCCTTGAGAGTGGCCCGGCGATTGGCCAGGCCGAACTCCTTCAGCTTCTCGAATTCGTTCCGCTCATCGTTGAAACGCACCAGTCCGTGTTCGAGCATGGTGCCCAGGTTTTTCATGCGCGTGTAGTGGCCGATCAAATTGCCATCAACCTCGACCAGTCCAAAGATCCATACGACGCCTTTCCCCTTTAACGGGGCCATCCGACGGCTGAAGCCTTTGTCGTTCACGAAGTAGTTGAGGTCGATCCCTTGGCTTGGGTTCAGGCCGCCTTTGCCGGGCGGCAATGATGTCGCACCCGAGGTTTGAAAATTGCCGAGGGGATAGTCCGGCCGGTTACTGTTGCCCCAGAACCAGTGGATGCGGCCGCGATAAGGAATAGCATTCACGGAATCCTGCCCGAACACGGATCCGTTCAGAACCGGTGCCGTGATTGGCACTGGTTTCTTCAGCAGCAGACTGTCGCGATAGATTCCGGCACCGGTGATGCGATAGAGGCGTTCGGCGATGTTGACCCGTTTGACTTTGATCCTCGCCTCGCCCCCGGGGATGGCCTGGAGTCGAACCCCACGAAAACCGAATCCATCTTTGCGGAACTCGTAGCCGTGGCCGCTCACGTGAAAGAACAGGTTGCTGCCCATCAGGCCTGGTTCATGGAAGGCGATGTAGCCGTTGCTGTCGGTGAGGTGACGAACGTGGTTCACTGTCTTCAACTCGATCATGGGCACGCCACGGCCGGTGTCCTGATCCACGACCTTGATGCCGAACCAGGGATCGTCCGCGGCGCTGCCCGTCGATACGGCCGCCAGGCAGACTGTCCACAACATGAAGAAACGGAAATGCATGAGAACGCAGAGCAGCATGCAGGCAAACTGCCAACGAACGCAATGCCGCGTGATTGTCAGGCCAAATGGATTTGTTATTGTGTGCGTTCACGCATGACATTAAGGACGCAGAAACAGTTGTTCGGGGCGCTTGTGGTAATGACGTTGTTCGTCTCACCCGTTGCGGGCGATTCCTTTGACGAATTGTTGCGTCCGGTCTTTGACCGGCACTGCGTGAAATGTCATGGCCGGGACGGCAAGGTGAAGGGGAAGGTGGATCTCCTTAAGATCACGAGTGCCGTGGGACTCATGGAGAAACCGGAACTGCTCCAGGATGTCATCGCCGTGCTGGATGCCGGAGACATGCCGCCCGAGAGCGAATCCGCCTTGCCGGTTGCGACCCGGGATGACCTGGTCAAGCGGCTGAAATCAATGCTGGAGGAAGCCGTCGTAGGGGCAAGGAAGTTCGCCCGCACACCCATCCGCCGGATGAACCGTTTCCAGTACAACAACGCCGTGCAGGATCTGTTCGGTCTGAAGATCGACGTGTTCGGTCTGCCGGAACGGATGTTGCGTGAGCACGGCGTCTATTTCAAACCGGAGACCGGCGAGATGCCGGACGACATGCGGGTAGGCAGCCGGCCGTTGGGCAAGTCGCAGTTGATCGGCCGCCGCTTGGGCGGTGACGTCGCGCCCTTTCCGCAGGACCTGCGTGCCGAGCACGGCTTCGACAATCGGGGTGATCATCTCACACTGTCGCCGCTGCTGTTGGAGTCGTTCTTCCGGTTGAGCCAGACGATTCTGGAGAGCCACGATTTCAATTCACGCAACGTCGGGATCTGGAAGGAGTTCTTTTCCGCACCATCGGCATCCGCGGACACGGAGACGGCAGTGAAGGAAAGGTTGCAGATCTTTCTCACGCGCGCATTTCGCGCACCGGTTTCGGAGAAACTCCTGACGCGTTACGTCCGACAGGTGACGGGGCGGATCGGTGTGGGTGCAACATTCGCGGATGCCATGAAGGGAGCGGCCGCAGCGGTAATGTGTTCGCCACGCTTCCTGTATCTCTTCGATGGAGCGGGAACGGGAGCAGGCGTGGAACCACTCACCGATCTGGAACTCGCTTCCCGGTTGTCGTTTTTCCTGTGGGGCAGCGGCCCGGACCGGGAACTGATCGACCTGGCGAACCAAAAACGTCTGCGGAATCCGGCCATGTTGGAGG
>JAYPXF010000001.1:129030-167736 GCA_038154405.1 Verrucomicrobiales bacterium
GTCGACCGGATGTTGCGTGACCGGAAACTGAAACGGTTCGCGGACAGCTTTCCGGCACAGTGGCTGCAATTGGAACGGATCATCGCGTCCGTGCCGGACAAGGAACTGTTCCCCGAATTCTACTTCGCGAAGTACCGCCTGAGCATGCACATGATGCTGGAACCACTGTTGTTGTTCGAAACGATCCTCGTGGAGAACCGACCGATACTGGACCTGATCGATTCCGACTATTCGTACCGCAGCGGCGCACTGTCTGCCTGGTACAAGGATCGCGGGAAGACGAAGAGCCGGATTCAGCCGACCGTGGTGCCCTTCAAGCGCGTATCCGTGACCGATCGTCGGCAAGGCGGCGTGATCACGACGGCCGCGGTGATGACCATGACGTCATCGCCCGTGCGCTCGCAGCCGATCACGCGCGGTGCGTGGATGGCGTCGGTGATCTTCAACAATCCGCCGCCTCCACCGCCGGCCGACGTTCCACCGCTGCCTGAGCACGACAAGGATACGGCGCACCTCACCATCCGCGAGAAGCTGGCCGTCCATCGTGAACGACCCGACTGCGCCGGCTGCCATGCCAAGATCGACCCGCTGGGATTCGCGCTGGAAAACTATGACGCCACCGGTTTCTGGCGGGACAAATACGAAAACGCCCGCCCGGTTGATTCCGGCGGCGAGCTGTTCCGCCGGCACAAGTTCACGAACATCGTCGAATTCAAGGACGCGATTCTCACCGAGAAAGACCGATTCACCCGCGCATTTGCCGGGCATCTGCTCGCATTTGCCCTCGGGCGGGAGATCACTGCGGCGGATTCACCGGCATTGGACAAGATCACCAAGCAGGTTGCAGCCGGTGATTATCGCATGCACGCGGTGATCCAGGCGGTGGTCATGAGTGAACCGTTTCTGACCAAGAGCAATCCGCAGGATTGACGGCGAGTTCTTGACCGCGACGGTCCGCAGGATACTTTCGCGTCGTGCAACATTCCCCCGGATTCCTGAAAGTCGTCGATGAAGCGCGTTCGCGGGTGACGGAGGTCACCCCGGCCGAGGCGCAGGAGCGCATGGATGCCAACAATCGCGTCGTGCTCCTCGATGTCCGAGAGGACACCGAATGGATCGGCAGACACATTGCGGAAGCCGAGCATCTTGGCAAAGGCGTCCTCGAGCGCGATATCGAGAAACTGTTCCCGGAAACGGATCGCGAAATCCTGATGTATTGCGGGGGGGGTTATCGGTCGATCCTGACCTGTGATGTCGCGCAGAAGATGGGCTACACGAATGTGGCCTCGATCAAAGGCGGTTATAAGGGGTTGGTGGAAGCCGGTTGGCCCACGCAGCAGGGATAAGAAGGCAACGATTCAGGCCTTCTCGGAATCGGCCGTGCTTTCGTTCTGCCGGGAGCGACGCCACTTGCCGCGATGCTTGACGATCCAGTCGGTCAGGGCGCGTTCGAAGCCGATGTCCTTGCCGGCCTTCTCCGACTCGATCCACTTGTGCTTGAGAATCTCTTCGCGTTCCGCAAGGAACTCCCGGTAAAGAGAAGAGTTCTTCACCCAATCGTCGTCACCCGGATTTGCCGTGTCATCAGCCATAAGACGCCCCGCAGCAGAGGCTGCAAGAAGCTAACACGGGACCTTAGTGACACAATGCGAAAGTGTTACCCGTAATTTTCCTACGGCGAATGAACGACTTGAACAGCCTGCCAAGGCGTGACTGCGAATAAGTTGTAAACAGCGTTGGAAAACTTGTGTTTCAATCCGCACTCCGATTGATGTCAATCTGAGCGGATGTCCGAACACCCGGAAACTGTGATAGAGATTCCGCCGGAGGATCTGGCGGATGGGCGTCGTCGTCAACGGGGCGGCGGGGAGATCAGTCTGGATCGCGTGCCGCCGCATTCACTTGAAGCGGAGCGTGGGGTGTTGGGTTGTATCCTGTTGGATCCGGTGGAGGCGACCGGACTGTGCCTGGAGAAGCTGAAGGGGAACAAGGAGACCTTTTATGATCTGCGGCACCAGGAGTTGTACGAGCAGCTGTGCGAGATGTATGACGCGCAGGAGGGGATCGATCTGCTCACCGTTCGTCAACGGTTGAAGGACAAGGGACGACTCGAAGCGGTTGGAGGCGTGGAGTTCCTGATGTCATTGCAGGAGGCGACGCCTTCGCCGCTGAACCTTCCCTACTATCTCGACATTGTTCGCGAGAAGTACATGTTGCGCCGCATGGTGCAGACCTGCAGCTCGGTGGTGCAACGCGTGTACGACAAGGAGCAGGCGGCGGATGTGGATTCGTTGATGGACGACGTCGAGCGCGAGGTGTTGGCCATCAGTGAAGACGCCAATGACGACGCGATGAAGGGGATGAAGATGCTCGTGCATGACGCGATCGAGCAGATCGAGAAGTTTCATCAGCAGGCGGGTGAGACCACCGGTGTGTCAACGGGCTTCCCGGACCTGGACAAGATGACAACCGGCCTGCATGGCGGGGAAATGATCGTCATCGCTGCACGCCCTTCCATGGGCAAGACGTCGTTGGCGATGAACATCGCGGAGTATGTGGCGATCGACACGAATCTCGCCGTCGGGGTTTTCAGCCTGGAAATGTCGGCGGACTCGCTCGTCATGCGTATGTTGTGCTCCAAGGCGAAGGTGAATCTGCGGAATGTGCGCGAAGGATTTCTGGCCGAAAGGGACTTCCCAAAGCTCACGATGGCGGCCAGCAAAATGTCCAAGGCGCCGCTCGTGATTGACGACACGGCGGGCCTTTCCATCCTGCAATTACGGGCCAAAGCGAGGCGCATGCACAAGCAACATGGCATCAAACTTTTCGTCATTGACTACCTCCAACTCCTCAAGTCTACTGCGACCCGCGCCGAGAACCGTCAACAGGAAATCGCTGATATTTCCAATGGCATCAAGGCGTTGGCGAAAGAACTCGACGTTCCCGTAATCGTGTTGGCACAGCTCAATCGTGAGCTGGAGAAACGTGAATCCGGCGCCGCCCCGAAACTGTCGGATCTTCGGGAATCGGGCTCAATCGAGCAGGATGCCGATCTGGTCGGTATGCTTTACCGACCGAAAGTGAACACCGACGAGGAGGGTGCTGAGCCGGGTGATTATGATGGGGTACCCGTGAATCTTCTCATCGCCAAACAACGTAACGGCCCCACCGGCGACGTGAACCTCACGTTTCTCAAAGGCTATACGCGCTACGAAAGCGTCACCCGCGTGGCGGATGACGCCTGACCCGGCAGAACCAAAAAATGAAACTCTTGCTCAAGCGATACAGTATCATTCTCGCGCTGCTCCTCTTCTGGGGGCCGCAATACGGATACGCGCAGTCGACCCCGGTCGTTCAACGCATCGAGATCAAGCACGTCGGCCCGCCCGCCGTCAGCGACGAGCTGGTTCGCGCGAACATCCGGGTGAAAGTCGGCGACGCGCTGAACAAGAACGGCGTGAACGACGACGTACGGAATCTGTACGGCACGGGCTTTTTCTACAACATCCGCGTCGCCGAGGAACGGGTGCAGGAGGGCGTGAAGCTTATCTACGTCGTTCAGGGCAAGCCGACGCTCACGGACATTCAGTTCAAGGGCAACAAGAAGTACAAAGACAAGAAGCTGCTCAAGAAGGCGTCCTCCAAGATCGGTGAGCCGCTGGATGAACGGAAACTCTTTGCCGATGCCCAGGCGATGCAGGAGATGTATCGCAAGGCCGGCTACCAGAAAACCACCGTGCGGTACCTGCCGCCATCAGTGGTGGAATCGACCGGACGCGGCACGGTGACCTTTGAGGTCGTCGAGGCACCGAAGGTGAAGATTCAGCGGGTCGACTTTGTCGGCGCCGAGGTGTTCCCTGAGAAGAAGCTGCGCAAGGTCATCAAGACGCGCAAGCGTTGGGCGTTTTCGTGGCTCACCGGCAGCGGCATTCTCAAGGAAGACAAGTTTGAGGAGGACAAGGACAAGCTAGCCGAGTTCTATCACGAGAACGGATACATCGACTTTCAGATCCGCGACATCACCTTCGACTACCCGGAGGAGAAGTGGATGGTCATCAAGATCCACGTCTTCGAAGGCTCGAAGTATCAGGTGGGCAACGTGGCGGTGAAGGGCAACCAGATCGTTCCGACCGAACAGATTGAGCATGGCGTCGAAGCGGCCACCGGCGAAACGGTCGGCGGCTTGAGGATGAAGTCCGGTGACACCTTCACCCCCAGGGGCCTGCAGTCTGACACGGAGGCGATCGAGGATGTGTACGGCACGCAGGGCTACATCGATGCCCGCGTGAATGCGCGGAAGACGCCCAATGTACAGACCGGCAACATCGACCTGAACTACGAGATTGACGAAGGTGACAAGGCCTTTGTCGAGAAGATTGAAATCCGCGGCAACACCAAGACGAAGGACAAGGTCATCCGCCGCGAACTAGCGGTGTCTCCGGGTGAGGTGTTTGACATGGTTCGCGTACGCGTGAGCCGACAGAAACTCGAAGGTATGAACTACTTCGAGAAGGTCGACGCGACCCCGGAGCCGACGGACGTGCCCAACCGTCGCAATCTCGTCATCAACGTCGAAGAGAAGAACACCGGCAACATCTCGGCCGGTGCCGGCTTCAGCACGATCGACAATCTGGTGGGCTTTGTCGAGGTCACCCAGGGCAACTTCGACCTGTTCAATCCGCCGTACTTCACCGGTGGCGGTCAGAAAGCCCGCGCCCGGGCGACCGTCGGCGGTTCCCGGCAGGACTACCTGATCAACTTCATCGAGCCCTATTTCCTGGATCGACGACTGGAGTTCGATGTCAGTCTCTACCATCGCCAGACCAGCTTCCGCAGTGCGGTCTATGACGAGCGCCAGACCGGCGGATCGATCGGCTTACGCAGGGAATTGGGAATTCCCGGGCTGAGCGGTCGCGTGAGCTACACGTTTGAAGACGTGGGAATTGAGGACGTGGACACCAGGGTGGCCTCTCCCGAACTGGCCGCTGAATCAGGAACGCAGTTGGTTTCAAAGATGGGTTTGAACGTGGTGCTCGATCGCCGCGGTCCCGGTCTGGTGCCGACCTCAGGTTATCGTGGCGAATTCGTTTCCGAGTTCGCCGGCGGACCCATCGGCGGGGAGGCGGATTTCTATCGGTTTGAACTTCGCGGATCCAAATACTTCCCCGGCTTCTTCGATGACCACTATATCGAACTGCTTGGCCGGATCGGAACGATCCAAGGCTACAGCGGTCATACGGTCCGCCTGTTCAACCGGTATTTCATGGGCGGTCCCCGAACCCTGCGCGGCTATCGTTTCTCGCGCGTCGCACCGCGGGATTCGCTGGGTGAACCGTTTGGCGGCAATACCTACTGGTTCGGCTCCGCGGAATACACTATCCCGATCATTGAACGTCTGAGCTTCGCGACGTTCTATGACATTGGTAACGTGTACAGCAGTTCATTCAGCTTCAATCCCAACACGGGCAAGGGTGAGCAGATGATTCAGGACGACGTCGGCGTCGGCATCCGCCTGAACATCCCTCAGCTCGGTCCGCTGCGTCTGGATTACGGTTTCCCGATTCAATACGACCGCAACAATTCCGGCAGCGGTCGGTTCAACTTTGACGTCGGTTTCACCCGCGATTTCTGATCTCCATCTGACATGAAGAAAACCATCGCCATTTTCGCCGCCGCAATCTGCCTGTTGGGCTCCGGCCTGTCTGCCGAGGCACAGTCGCAGCAGATCGCCGTTGTCAACCTGCAGAAGGTCTTTGACGGCTACTGGAAGACCAAGCAGGCGAATCTCAACCTGAAGGAACGTGCCAACGAGCTCGACGATCGTCGCAAAGAGATGATCGACGACCACAAGAAGGCCAATGAAAGTTACAAACAGCTGCTGGAGAGCGCTAATGACAAGGCCGTGTCCTTGACCGAGCGGGACCGCCGCAAGGCCAGCGCCGAGGCCAAGCTTCGCGAGATGCGTGAGATTGAAGAGAGCATCAAGCAGTTCGATCGCAGTGCCCGCGCGCAGATCGGCGAGCAGCAACGCAATTTGCGGGACAAGCTGGTCGGCGAGATCCGCGAAGCCTTGGGTGTCATGGCCAAGGCTAAGGGCTACAACGGTGTGTTTGACTCATCCGCGCCGCTGCCTCCCGCCCCCGGCATGAAGACGACCCCGTTCCTGTTGTTCCACGACGGGCTGCCGGATCTGACCGAGGAGCTCGTCAAACAGATGAACGCCGGTGCTCCGGCGGCCGTGTTGCAGAACGCGAAGTGATGCGGAAGTCCGTATCGGTTATTTCTCGCCCCTTTTCTTGAGCATGGCGGCGATTGCCGCAGCTTCGCTCGCAGCGTCGAATTCCGGATTCTTGGCCGTGGGGACAGGGGCGTCCACCCGTGATCGCCATTGTCTCATGAGATCCAGCAGCTCGGCGGTCTTCTCGGGATTTGACCTAGACAGGTTTCTGGTTTCGCCGATGTCTTGGCGGAGGTTGTAGAGCTCCAGCCCACCGTCCTCGAAATACTCGTGCAGTTTCCAGTCGCCGACGCGGATGATCCCGCACGGTCGCGAGCGAAAGAGCGGATCGCGCTGTTCGTTGATGACCTGGTAGGATTGAAGATAGGCAGGGAAATGCCAGAATAACGGACGATCGTCGAGGTCCTTCACCTTGCCGGAAACCAGCGGTACCAGGCTTATGCCATCCAATGGCTGATCCGGGAGACTTGCTCCGGCGATCTCGCAGAGCGTGGGATAGATGTCGACGCCGATGATGGGCTCGGATGAGCCGGTGCCGGGCTTCACTTTGCCGGGCCACTTGATGAAGAAGGGCTCGCGGATGCCACCCTCGTAGTAGGTGCCCTTGTACCCTTTCAAAGGAGCCATGTCCGTGGCCGGGCCGTAGCCACCGTTGTCACTGAAGAAGATCACGACAGTGTTGTCGGCCAGATCCAGTTCATCGAGCGTCTGCCGGATGCGGCCGACCCCGTCATCGACGGACTGGACCATCGTGGCCATGGCGACGTGGTTGTGGAGTTTGCCAGGTGGCTTGGCTTCGTACTTGGCCACCAGTCCCTTGTTCGCATTGAGCGGGGTGTGAACCGCAAAAAGCGTGAGATAAAGCGCCCATTTACGTTTCTTGTTCTCCCGAATGAAGTCGATGGCGCGATTGCAGATGGTGGTGGTGAGATATTCGTCCTTGGACACATCCTGCAGGCCTGGAGCCTTCGGATGCGGTGGGTAATAGCCGCGGGGCGGGCTTCCCGAATGCGTACCGCCCACGTTGATATCGAATCCATACGGCAACGGATCGTTGCTCAGGTGCCATTTGCCCATGGTGGCCGTGCGATATCCGGCATCCTGCAGGCAATGCGCCCAGGTCTTGATCTTGGGATCGAGCGTGGCCGTGCCGGCGATGTGTTCGAGTCGGCGATGCTGTGCCTTGCCGCGCGGCGAGGTGCCGACATTGAAAATCTTATGGCGCGGCGTGTATTGCCCGGAAAGCAGGCAGGCACGTGCTGGCGCGCAGTTCGCGGCGGACGAATAGGCGTCGGTGAAGATCATTCCTTCAGCAGCCAACCGGTCGATGTTCGGGGTCTCGTAGAAGTCCGACCCCATGAAACCGGCGTCTTTCCAGCCGTAGTCGTCCAGGAAGATGAACAGGATATTCGGGCGCTCCACGGTCGACGCGGTGGTGGCCAATGTGAACAGGCAGAGGAACGAAGCCAGACGGGTGCGTAGGGAATTCAGCATGACGAATGGCGAAAAGGGATAGCCGCCCCGGTTCTGTTTGTCGTGGTTTTTCTCACGCGAGCGATCGGGGCAGTCGTAGATCGAATGCCAGAAGCAGCAGCGAAAACTTGAAAACCCTCGATAGCCGGTTAACAAGTCCGGCCGACTGATGACCTCTGGCCAATCAGGAATTTCAAAACACCATTGATCGTCGATCATCAGCATCTCCGGCACCCGTGAGGCAATGATCGGTGCCGGCTGTCCGGCTTTTCGGACATGTCGATGGACGGAGCGTTCCCGCGCGGACTCTGACTCAGGTCGCCGGCCGCCATCAATCACACTGCGGATTCGACCACGACACCATCGAGCACGCTGCGGACTGTGACGGCCAGGTCCGCCTGCGCGAACGGTTTGTCGAGCAATCGTCCGCCGAGTCGCTCGATGTCAGGGTCTTCTTCCACCTTGTCGGTATGTCAGCTCATGAAGATGACTTTCAGGTCGGGCCGCTCCTCCGTGAGGCGAAAGGCCATTTGCACACCGTTTACGCCGCCGGGCATGATCACGTCGGTGAGCAACAGGTCGAACTCGTCCTTGGGGTCGGACCAAAGTCGGAGCGCTTCGCCTGCGTTGGCGGCATCCGTGACCTGATAACCGAGGCGGGTCAGGACGCTACGGGTGATGCGGCGGACGCCCGCTTCATCTTCGACGAGCAGAATGTGCTCCTTGCCGGACGGCAATTCCTGGGCGTTGCCGCCGCCGCAGGTCTCGTCGTCCTTGGCCAACGCCGGAAGATGAATCAGGAACTCGGCACCTTTGCCAGGCGTTCGCGCTCCTCTGCCACCCAACCGTCGACCAGTTTCTGTTTCGCCTTCTTGAGTCCGGGTTCCTGCGTCTTCAGCTCTTCCACGTTCTGTTTCAGATGTTCGTGCTCGCCTTCCGAACCACCCGTGTAGACCTCCATGTTAGGTTCCGGAGCCAAGGCGCCATCCTTGCCCTTCTCCGGCACGTTGTTGAAGAAAGCAAACATCCGATAAAAATCGCTTCTGCGAAATCGGATCGTACTTGTGGCTGTGACAACGGGCGCAACCGACCGTCAATCCCATCCAGGTGGTGGCAGTCGTCTCTACCCGGTCGGCCACGTACTCGACGCGCCATTCTTCCGGGATGATCCCGCCTTCGTTGTTGATGCGGTGGTTGCGGTTGAACGCACTCGCCAGCAGCATGTCGCGCGTTCGGTCCGGCAGGAGGTCACCCGCGAGTTGCTGGATGGTGAAATCCCTGAAGGACAGGTTGCGGTTGTAGGCCTTCACGACCCAGTCGCGCCACGACCATTGGGTCTTCTGCACATCGCCCTGGTAGCCGCTGGTGTCGGCGTAGCGGGCCGCATTCAGCCAGACCAATGCCATGCGTTCGCCTTAGTGTTCGGATGCCAACAGCCGATCCAATATCCGCTCATATGCCTCCGGGCTCTTGTCCGCAAGGAAAGTGTCGACGTCCTTCAAGCTCGGCGGCAGGCCCGTCAGGTCCAACGCAGCCCGCCGAATGAGCGTTTCCTTGGATGCTGCCGGGGATGGTTTCAACCCTTCCCGTTCCAACCGCTTGGCGATGAAGTGATCGATTTCGTTCCGCGCCCATTTTCGATTGCTTGGGGAGAGGGTTGGCAGCTGTGATTGGTTCGGCGTTTCAAACGCCCAATGGCCGCCGAATTTCGCGCCCTGATTCACCCATGTGGCCAGCAGCTTCTTGTCCCTTAGACTGAGCGCGATCTTGGCTTCCGGCGGCGGCATGCGCTTTGTCCGGATCGGAATTCGTGACAAGCCGGATCACCCGGAACGACGATGTCGGCACTCGCAGAGAAATCGACATCCAGCCTCAGTTTCGCCTTGCGATCCTCTTCATCAGGGCCGTGGCAGAAGAAGCAATTCTCCGAAAGGATCGGTCGGATATCCCAGTCGAAATCGACGGTAACATCGGCCGCGTCACCTTGGAGAGGGACGAGAAAGCAGGTAAGGGCGATGACAGTTTGTTGCAGGGTCATGGCTCACCCTTGGCATGACCGGGTAATGCAACGCTGTCGAACGTTTTGCCGCCCCGATGTGGCGGCGGCCGGTTTTCGAACTACTTGATGGTCAGAGTGAACTCGGCCGCGAGCACGTCCTCCCAGATGGTTCGAGAACGGTAGACTGATTCGATGATCTCAACGTAGTAACTCCCCCGCAACGAGTGGTGCCCGGGCTCGCTGAAACGAAACCACTTGGTCAGCTCGACGCGGATCTTGTGTGTCTTGCCCGGCGCGATGCGGGTGAAGCCGGCGATTCCTCCGAAATGCCTCGGATCACCGATGTCGGGCAACGCCTGGTCGTACCGCTCGCAGCTGAAAGCAAACTGATTGTCGCGCGGTCCGCCCTGCAGGAATGTGAAGTCCTTGGATCCGACGTTGCGAATGAGAAGTGTCACCCAGACAGGTTCGTTCTTGGCATGGGATTCCTTCTCCGCTTTGAACTGCACGATCAGCCGATGTCCCGGATGAGTTCGAAGTTCGGGTTTGATCTTGAAATGACGCGCCACCGCCGCCGCCTGTTTCTCGCCCCAGATCGTTGTGCCGACGGTGTGATTGGTGGGCGAATGATGGCCGCCTGAATCGAACGGAATGATCTTCCCGCCGATGGACAGCGCCAGCTTGCCATAATCGTGCGAAAACGGTCGGTTGCGATCGAGGGTGAGGCGCAGCCGGGAATTGTCGTTGGCGCGGGACACGAGCTCGGCCCGGTCGATCTTGAGCGGCACGACCTCTCCGGTGGATCGGAGGACGATGCCGTCAGCACCCATTCCCAACTGGGCGCATATCGACAAGATCAGCGCGGTGAGAAGGGTTCGGTTCATGAGGCGGTTCATTGACATCATGAGTATGACACCCGTGAACCCGATTTGTTAGCGCGGAATAAATCGCGGCTTTTCCGCCCACGACCTTCCGGCGTTGGGGCTGTGCTCCCGGTCGGGTCTCGTCGGGTTTGCTGTTGCTGCGAACGATGAGCTTGGTTAAATCCTCCGCATGTCTCCCACCATGTTGGCGCTGCTCGCCTTTCTGCCGATCGCCGTCGTGGCCTTGTTCCTCGTCGTGTTGCGTTGGCCGGCAAGTCGGGCGATGCCGTTGTCCTATCTCACGGTCGTCGTACTCGGCTTGATGGTCTGGAAACTGCCCGGCACGCAGGTTGCGGCGGCCAGCATCAAGGGGCTCATCGTCGCAGCCTCGCTGCTCTACATCATCTTCGGCGCCATCCTGTTGCTGAACACGTTGCAGGAAAGCGGCGCCATCCGCGTGATCCGGCAGGGGTTTACGGACATCTCACCAGACCGGCGGGTGCAGGTGATCATCATCGCCTGGTTGTTCGGTTCGTTCATCGAGGGGTCCGCCGGTTTTGGCACGCCGGCCGCGGTCGCCGTGCCCCTCATGGTCGGACTCGGTTTCCCGGCAATGGCCGCCGTGGTCGCCGGCATGGTGATCCAATCCACACCGGTTTCGTTCGGCGCCCTGGGCACGCCCATTCTGGTGGGAGTCAACTCCGGCCTGAGTGGAGACGAGGCCGTGCAGGTCTACGCGGCGGCGAACGGCTTCGAGCAATGGCCGGAATTCCTCGCCCTCATCGGAACGAAAGTTGCCTTGTTGCATGCGGTGGCCGGCATCTTCATTCCGCTCTTCGTTGTTTCGCTGATGACCCGTTTCTTCGGCCCGAAACGTTCGTTCGCTGATGGCCTGCGGGTGTGGCCGTTCGCCATCTTTGCCTCGCTGTCGATGACTGTTCCCTACCTGATCGTGGCAAACACCCTCGGGCCGGAGTTCCCCTCGATCCTCGGTGGCCTGATCGGTCTGGCCATCGTCGTGACGGCCGCCCGCAAGGGCATCCTCGTGCCAAAGAAGGAGGACGCATGGGAGTTCGAGCCACGGGAAGAATGGCAACCCGAATGGATCGGCACCATCGAGATCAAGGATACGTCGGAGGAAATTCCCAAGATCGGTTTGTTCGCCGCCTGGATGCCGTACCTGCTGGTGGCGGCATTCCTCATCATCACCCGTGTGCCCGAGCTCGGTGTGAAACCTCTGCTTACCGGCGAAGCGGTGACCATTCTCTGGAAGGGTGTGCTCGGGACTGAGATCGATTCCAAGGTGCAGATCCTCTACCTCCCGGGAACAATCTTCGTATTGGTATCGGTCATCACGTTCTTTCTCCATGGTATGAAAGGCGCGGCTTACTCTCGTGCGTGGTCAACGTCCGGCCGAACGATCATCCGCGCCTCCGTGGCACTGATATTCACCGTTCCCATGGTGCAGGTGTTCATCAATTCGACCGGCGGGACGGCCGGGTTCGAGAAGATGCCGATCGCCTTGGCGGATGGTGTCGCGTCAATGGCCGGAGGCGCCTGGCCGATCTTTGCGCCGTTCATTGGCGGATTCGGGGCCTTCGTTGCCGGCAGCAACACGGTGAGCAACATGATGTTCTCGCTGTTTCAGTTCGGCGTGGGAGAACGCATCGGCGCAGATCCGACGTGGGTTGTTGCTTTGCAGGCAGTGGGCGGTGCGTCCGGCAACATCATCTGCGTTCACAATGTCGTGGCAGCGTCCGCCGTAGTGGGACTGGTGGGTCGCGAGGGATTGGTCATTCGCAAGACCCTGCCGGCCTTCGTCTACTACGCCTTGGTACCAGGTTGCCTTGGCTACGCGATCATTCAAGGTGGCGTGATTAACGCGGGCGGTGTGTTGTTGGCATTGATCTACATTGGGCTGATCGTCTTTGCCCTCAAGCAATTGAACTCGAACTCATGAACAGAACCTCCGGAATCATCTTGGGATTGTTGACGCTCGCAACCGGTGTGGTTGCCACGGACTGGCCGCATTGGCGGGGACCACATCGTGATGGTATCAGCCGCGAAACTGATTGGACGGCCACGCCTCCTCGACGGGTCTGGCAGGCACGGGTCGGCACGGGATTCTCGTCCGTCTCCGTGGCTGATGGACGGCTCTATACCATGGGCAACGCGCGGAACAAGGACACTGTCTTCTGTCTCAACGAGAAGACCGGGCGACCGCTCTGGCAGCACACCTATCCGAGCCCGCTGGCACCGCGTTACTATGATGGTGGGCCGAGTTGCACCCCGACCGTGGATGGTGACGTGGTCTACACACTGGGAAGACAGGGTGATCTATTTGCGTTCAAGGTCGGTTCCGGCGACATCATCTGGAGCAAGAACATCGCCGCCGAGATCAAGGCGGATTATCCGGAATGGGGATATGCGGGCTCGCCGTTCGTGGATGGGGACGCGCTCGTACTCAATGTCGGCACGGCCGGCGTGAAGGTGAACAAGCGCACCGGGAAACTGATCTGGAAGACCGGTTCCTCCACCTCCGGTTACTCGACTCCCTTCATCCACGTTCATCGTGGCACCAAGGCCTACATCATCTTCGGCGCGACCGCGGTCTACGCCGTGGCCGCCAAGGACGGGAAGGTTTTGTGGCAGCATCCGTGGCGGACTTCATGGGACATCAATTCCGCCGATCCGATCATCCGGGACAACAAGATGTTCATTTCATCCGGCTACAATCGCGGTGGGGCCCTGCTCGACATTTCCGGCACCAAGCCGAAGGTCATCTGGGACAACCGCAACATGCGCAACCACTTCAACACCTGCCTGCTTGTTGACGGCCATCTCTATGGCTTCGACGGCAACAGTCATCGTGGCACGGCTTCCCTGGCCTGCCTCGATTTCGCCACGGGTGAGAAGAAGTGGTCCACCACGCGTTACGGATGCGGCGCGCTGACCGCCGCCGATGGAAAACTGATTGTCCTCGGTGCGCGCGGACAGTTGGCGATCGGAACGGCTTCACCTAAGGGCTTTCGTCCCGAGTTGAACACCCAGGCATTGGGTGGTCTCTGCTGGACGCTACCGGTCCTGGCCAACGGCAATCTCTATTGCCGTAATTCGCGCGGCGATCTCGTCTGTCTCTCGCTGAAGTGACGCAGACAGCCGGAGGGAACGGCTCCGAAGGTCATCGCTTTGGTGCAATGGTATTCAATGCGTCAATCCGGCCTCGCCGGAGTCTTCCTCTTACCCACATTTCTGACTGACTCAATACGTATATTCATCAACGCGCCAGCGTCTTGGCAACCGGGCAAAGTTGCCCGCGCTCCACACGCTGCCGCGTTGGCGGACGCCTTGAAAGACTTGGGTAATGGTCAGGACAGAGCAAAGCCCTCCATTGGCTCGCAGCTACAATTGCCTTTCTCCCGCTTCGAATTGTGCTACATCCGGGCGCATGATTCGTCCTCTTTCCCTCTTCCTTTGCACGGCTGTCTTTGTCGCCGCTGCGGACAGCAAGACCCAATGGCATGACATCCGCGATTTCGGTGTCGAAGGCCGCCCGTTTGATGACACCGAGGTGTATTACGATCGCCTTCCCGCTCGCGCGAAGAAGCTGGTTCGCGGCGCGGTGTGGTCTTTGAGTCGCGACTCCGCAGGGATGGCCGTTCGCTTTGTGACCGACGCCACGACCATCAAGGCGCGGTGGGAATTGAAAGATGCCGGTCTGGCGATGGACCACATGCCGGCCACCGGTGTCAGTGGTCTGGATCTTTACGTGAAAGGCGAGGACGGCAAGTGGCGCTGGCTCGGGGTTGGTCGGCCGAAGAAGTACCCGATCAATGAATCCACACTGGCCAGCGGCATCCCGGCCGGGAAGCGCGAATACCTGCTCTACCTGCCGCTGTACAATGGCGTAAAGAAGGTGGAGATCGCAGTCAATGACGGCGCCAAGGTCGCCAAAGCTCCCGCCTACCCGAAGTCCAAGCGCAAGCCGTTGTTCTTCTACGGCACTTCGATCACTCATGGCGCCTGCGCTTCGCGCCCGGGTATGACTCATTCGGCGATGCTGGGGCGCCGATTCCAACGACCGATCGTCAACCTAGGTTTCTCCGGCAATGGCCGCATGGAAATCGAACTCGCGCGCCTCATCGCCGAGGTGGATGCGGCGGTCTACATCATCGACTGCCTCCCGAACATTGACGCCAAGACCGTGACGGCCCGGACGGCCGCCTTGGTGAAACATCTGCGTGAAGCCAAGCCGGACACTCCCATCCTGCTGGTGGAAGATCGCAATTACAGCAACTCCTTCCTCATCCCGTCGCGGCGCCAACGCAATGAGACCAGCCAGGCCGCGTTGAAGGCGGAGTTTGAGAAACTGCGCAAGGCCGGGTTGAAGGACCTCTACTATTTGGAAGGAAAGAACATGTTGGGTGATGATCACGATGGAACGGTCGACAGTTCCCATCCGAACGACCTCGGCTTCTGGCGGCAGGCCAATCATTTTGAGAAGGCGTTGCGGGAGATTCCGGGGCTATGAATCCAAGAGGTATGGAGACGGATTGTGTCACCCCTGTCGGGGCTCCGGCTTGGGCTCGCGAGAGTCCCCTCGAGCCCAAGCCGGAGCCCCAAAGGCGCGACACCAAATGCGCATGGATCTTGGGACTGTTCCTTCTCACTCTCCCCATCACCTCCGCCGCCCAACTCACCATCCACACCAACTTCCCGGGTGGCGCGATGGAACTGCGCAAACTTGATCAGGCAAATCAATCCATCACCTTCGCCCCCGCCAACTTCAAGAACCGGGGCTGGGCCTGTTGGTGGCATTTCAAACTGACCGGCGTGGACATCGACAAACCGGTTGTTCTCAATCTGGAATCCAGAAGTTCCTTCGGTCGCCCGGTCCGGGCAATGTTTAGCCACGATGGTAAGACCTGGCAGCACACCGAACCTGGGGCGGCAAAGGGAACCAATGTCCGCTACTCGCACAAGTCGACGAGCGACACGATCCACTTTGCCTGGGGGCCACCGTTCCAATTGTCGGATGCGCATGAACTGACTTCACGAGTCGCCGATGCGGATGTCGGCGCCGAGAAATTCGAACTTTGCAGGAGCAACGAAGGCAGGTCCGTTCCCGCCCTTCGTTGGAATCCAAAGACCGCCGGAAAGCGACCGGGCATCTGGATAGAAGCGCGTCAGCACGCCTGGGAGAGCGGCTCAAGCTGGGTCTGCCGGGGACTGCTGGAGTGGCTCGCATCAGACGAACACGATGCCAAGACTCTGCGCGACCGGGCGCGCATTGTGGTGGTCCCGATCATGGACTTGGACAACGTAGAACGCGGTGCCGGCGGCAAGGGCCAGATTCCGCACGATCACAATCGCGACTGGAGCGACAAGCCGGTCTACGCCGAGGTTGCGGCCGCACAAAAGATGATCCGCAAGATGGATGCCGACGGAGAATTCGACCTCTTCCTCGATCTGCACAATCCCGCCCCTCGTGACAGCGTTCCCTTCTTCTTCGGCTCGCCCAAGACTCACCTGAATCCGCTCCGCGAACAGAATCAGAAACGATTCCACCAGGAGTGTCTTGAAACTCTCGGCAAGGAACCGTTCGGCTTCTCCAAGACCATCCGCGTGTCCGGTCCCGGCTATCACCCCCTCTGGCGCGCCATCAGCAAGAACTGGGTGGCGGAGAACACCGCCAAGCGAGCCGTGGCCCTCACTTTGGAAACCTCGTGGAATACCTTCCAGAGCACACCGAAGGGATACATGGATTACGGACGGGCATTGGGACGGGCGATTTATCAATACTTGGGATCGCGCAACGACGGCGCCCAGGTTGATCCCCTGTTCCCCTCAGTGTCTCCGAGAGATCAGGATGATGTCGGGCAGGTGCGACGCGCGTATTAGCGGATCAATGCGGGAATGAAACGCGATGAAATCATCGCCGCGATCGGGAAACCACGCACCACGGAATGGGATGTCCTGTGGAGGACAGATCGAAGGGATCAACACTTTCGTCATGAATCCCATCCGATAGGAAGTTATCGAAATGCTGGGATTCGGCTCACCTACAATTCCCGCGGGGAATTGAAGTGGAAGTCCCTCGCGACCGAGTTTCATCTACGCCGTGAGGAGATTGACCCAGTAAGCATCGGCATGTCTCGAGACGAAATCGTGAAAACGTTCGATTTCTCGGCTTCCCGCTACAGCACCACACTGTATGAACCGTCGGTGAAGTTTCACGTCAGCAATGAACAAGGCAGGCAGCGCCGTCTTGTCATTTCACGCCACGAATTCTACCCCCTGCATGATCGGGTATTGGACCAATCTGCTGTGAAGGAGACACCGAACAAGCTGTTGCAACTCTACTTCGCGCCAGACGACCGTCTGGTTAATTGGCGGTTGGAAGACCATACGCAAGAGTCGAACGTGCTGCGCGCGAGAACGGCTGCCGGCATTTCCAAGCAGGGAGTTCGACCGCAACCCATCGATCCCATCATCCAGGCACTGGCGTCAGATCGAGTCGGCAGTGTGTATCTTGCCCGACAAGCGATTGAGAAACAGTTCCCCGAAGCTGCGAAAATATCCCTCCAGAAACCCAGAGCCGATTCACGGGCCGTGGTCCGTGAACTCGTAAAGAAACTCACAACGCTCGATCACGACCGACAGTTGGCAATCGCGAAGGCGTTTCATGATCGGGCCCGGTTTCACTCACCAATGACGTTCGAACCTTGGGAATAGACCCTGAGAAGCTGAACGTCAGGGCACGGTGACCGAATGGATGACCGGCCCTCCGCCGCCCTTCATGGAGGCATTGTCCGCCTCCACTTCTTTGCGGGTTGCGACTTCGGGCCAGATCCAGTCCAGTCGGGCCGGCCAGTCGGATGTCATGCCCCAGAATGGCGTCGGCGTGGTGGAGGGAAACTTGTGACCGCCGTCACCACCATTGTCGCCGTCGTAGCAGCCGATGGAATAAAGTTTGAATCCGCCGTCCTGCTTTCGCTCATATCGCAGCGGTTTACCATCGAGCGGATGAAGGAGTGTGCCCCATAGGCGCCGATGTCATCCTGGGCCCACATCCAGTTCAGGTTTGTCTTGTTGGCGTGACGTAGCATCGTCTTGAGATAAGGCAGCGCCGCAGTGGGATCCTGCGAGTGCAACTGCGCACTCGCGGCCACGCCGAGCCAGGCATGGGCGATCTGGCCTTGCTGCAGGACGGCGGTCCGATCGGCTTCGGACATGCCGGATGAATCGTCCACGGCATCAATGAGCAACCGAAGCTCGGTGTCGACGCTGGTGAGACGCTCCAGGGTTTCCGGCCAGACGTTCATGGATTGTTGGGTGTGCAAGGCTTCCTCCTGCCATGTCACGTGGGCGCGTCCGCCGGGCATGAGCCGCATCAGTTGCAGCAGCTTGTCGAGGTCTTCCCAAAGTCCGCTCAGATCAACCGAAGATGACAGGGCGAACGAAGCGGTGAACACGTCGTAATCCTTTTCCGGTCGCAAGGGCGGTTGAGCATGCTTGGCGACCAGTTCGGCTCGCAATGTGGCCACACTGCCCTGCGCCACCGCCCGGTCCAGGAATATCCAGATCACCGCCACGACCAGCAGTCCCAACAGAACCTTGTAAGTGGTCTTCACCTTGGCGTCCCCGATTTGATCCGGACACTACTCCAACATGCCGGCATAGCAACCCCGACGATGGTCTTGCTGGGAGCCTGATTCTGGTCGAATCGTGTGAGAACAAATATGGGTGTCCGAGCGTTTCACGGCATGTAGCGGAAGATGCGAAATCTTCCGATTCAGGATACAGTCGGCCCCGACACAGATGTTGGAGCGCCTGCGCGTCCGCGGACAAGCGGCAGCTTGTACCTGCCAGAGGCGGAAGATTCTGCAAATTCCGCTACGGCTAAATCAACGCTTCAGGGCGACGTAGTGGTTTTCGCCGGCGACGGCGCGCAGGTAGGCGCCCTTGCGATACCAATAGACCAGGCGGGTCGACTCATCTGTCTTGCGTGCAAATTCGCCGCGCGTGGTCATGCCGGTCCGGCGGCCCCAGATCAATGCTTCACCGGATTGCGTGATGCCGATCACACGCTTGTAGGCACCCACCACCGAGCGGAATCTCCCGACGGCGTTGGGCATCTTCTCCGCGTTGCGATCATTGCCAACACCGACCAGTGATCCGTCCGGTTTCAGCCAGATGGTATAGGCCGTTCCGCCGGTCACCTGCACACACGGTCCGGCGGCGGATGCAGCCGTCGCTTCGGCAGACGGACTGCCAACCCCGCTCTGGGTCTGCGTGAAGATCCCGGGCGATCCCTGGTCATCGATCGCCGTGATGTAGAAGGCCCCGAGGTCCACGGAGATGTAGGGCTGCCAAGGTGTCTTGGGCGGAAGGTTGTAAGGAGCATAGCCCCAACCGCTGATCCCGCCATCCGCGCGAATGGTGGCGGTGCGATTGCCGTCCGCCGAAATGGCCACGCAGGGACCGAGGTTGGCGGGCACGACGGACTGGCCAACCTGGTTGTTGCCCCAGCAGACCACCGTGCCATCCGTCTTCAACGCCACCGTGTGATTGGCTCCGGCGGCGATCGCCATGCAGGGACCGAGGTCACTCGGCACGCCGCATTGACCGGAACTGTTGTCGCCCCAGCAGGCAACCGTCAGATCACCCAGCAGAGCGACGGTGTGGTTTTCGCCCGCCGCGATGTCGATGAACTTGCGTCCCTTGATCGCGTCGGGAACGGAGCATTGTCCACGACTGTCACTGCCCCAACATTCGATGGTCGCGGCCGGTTCCAAAGCCGACTTGAATGGGGTGGAGAATGCCCCGCCCTGATATTGCAACGCATAAAGGCCCGGTTGACGGCCCGGTTGCCATAGGCGAAACAGTGTCATCGCTTGGGCGGTGGAAAACTTCCAACTCGGATCCCAGCTCATCCAGCCGCCCAGAGAGAGTGAGCCGCGCCAGAACTTGGTTCCGGTTTCGATTCCGGCGAGGGACGCGGCGGCCACCGAAAAGTTTCGCGAGACCGGCGCCTCATCCTTGTCGGCAATGACGAAGCCGGTCTCACCCGACGCACCCATGGTGGGATGGACAAAGGCGGCGAGGTAATCCCCGGGCAACATGACGCGATCCACCGGGGTCTTGGGCGTCTGATCGCCGTTGAAATCCAGACCGGCCACTCCGGCGCTCGCCGCTCCGACGCCCAGGTAGAACCCGGCGGGCGTGGTGCTAAACTTCGCCGTGCCGCGTCCGAAGCGATAAGCCACGGACAAGGTCTGTTCCTTCGGCACGTTGGCGTTCGTCTTCCAAGTGCCGTAACCCGCCGCGGTCAACGATATCTCCACCGGACCGACCGGCAGTTTGCCGAGTTTCAACGGTGTCTTGCCGACCGGCTTTCCGCCGATGGCCACATCGGCTCCGGGGGGATCGGATTCCACGGAGACGGAACCGGTGGCTGAAGTCAGCGAGATCGTTCCGAGGTCCATGCCCTCGCCATAACCGGTGCTGAATGACTTGCGAAAGGAGCCCAGTTGCGGATGCGAGATCACCACCTCGTGATTGCCCTCGGTCAGCTTGGCGTTGGGCTGAACCGTCTTGCCATCGAGTTCGATGACGATGTCCTTGCGGTCGATGTTGGTGGAGATGCCCGAGTAATCGATCTCGAACTTCAGCACCATCGTGGCCTGCGCCGCCGCTTCCGCTTCGGCCTTGGCCATCTTCTCGGCGAACTTCTTGTCATGCGCCACCTTCAACGCGTAGCTGACACCGGCGCCGATCACCACAATCGTGCCGATTACCGCCGCGGCTTTCAGGCCGATGCTCATGCCCTTCTTGCGCGTCTCCTGCTCGTTGTCCAACTGCTCTCGGATCCAGTGCTGGTCGCAGTAGAGCGCCACCTTGTCCGGAAAATCAGATTCCATCAGCTTGCGGATCTCACCCGTGCGGAAGGCCTTGGTGACCTCATCCCGCAACGGTTCCGGTTGCTTGCCGAGATTGGCCAACGCATCTTCCTCCGATCGCTCCTCGCGAATGAAGAGAATCTCCTGTGAAAACCCAAGCGCCACGGGAAGCAGCATCGCCTTGCGGTTGAGGGTAAGATCCGGATCTGCAAGCAGCCCCTGCACTTGCTGCGCCCATTCAAGCAGTTGGGTGCGCCCGGTGTATTCCACGATGACCTGCGGCAGCTCGCTCTGCAACAAACGCACCGCCACGATCGGATGCATGGTGATCCATTCCGGCTTCTCGAACTCGGTCGGTTCCCAATAGTGGAAGCGCCAGTCCGCCGGCAACGTGCGGCAGTTCTCCAAGGAGGATCCATCGTGGCAGTAAAGGTCCGACGCGATCTCCGGCAACAGGCGGATCCGGTCAAAGATCTTGGCCACATCTTCGTCGGGCAATTCCTGCTTTTGAGACTTGCCCTTGAGCATTTCGTTCAGGCCCTCCGTCACCTCAACGCCCTCGGAGAAAAACTCCTGCAGTTCCTCGTCCACCTCGACGCTGTGTTTCCAGTTGTAATCCCGGCACTTGGATTCCAGCACACGGGTATAGGTCATCTTCACCCGCTGGGTTTCGGCACACTTCCAGGTGTAATCGTCGGCGGACAGGATCGGCGGCATCGCGGCGATGCGATCGCGCAGTTCGTTGCGCGTGTGCCGCTCCAGTTCCTCCTTGTCCGTGGCAAGCAGGGCGACGCCTTCACCGAGACCCATGTCACCGCCGGAGAACATCCGCGCCACCCGCGCGGACAATGCCCAGTCGCTTTCCGGCCATTCATCGGCGATGCGCCCCATCAGCGCCGCCGGATCCTGCTGGATGAGATCCCACGCCTTGGACGCGTTGAACGGCAACCCGGTCGCCTCGATGCGGGGAAAATACTTCCGCCACGTGTCGGCCATCGCCTCCGTGCCCTGAACCTTCTGTTGCAGGGCGAAAAGTTTTTCGGCATCGAATGACGGACGTTGGGCCAGGCGCGTGCGTGCCTCTTCCGCGCTGTCAAAGTGGTCCTTCCAACCATTGGGCAGACCTTGCGATTGTTTCTCCGACGTGACGTTTCCTTCCTTATCGACCAGTTTGAAGCGCTCGTGATTCACCAGCTCGTTCGGGCCGGGGAACTTCACTTCGGTGTGGCACTCGTGACATTCGACCGTCTTGCCGGCCAGACTGATGCTGAACCGCAGCTGCTCGTTGCAGAACTCACAGTTGAACTGAATCTCGCGATCGCCCATGCCGCGTTTGCGTACGGAGTTCGTGTCACCCGCCTCGACCGGCCAGTCCTCCCAGCCGATGTCGCGGGTCAGGCGGTTGTCATTGCGGGCATGGATTAGACAGGCTTCCAACTGCTCCAACACCTCGGCCCGTCGCGTGCCGTCGTCGGCGATCGACCAGAGCCCGTCCGGCAGGCTCTGCTGCCATTCGTCGTGGGAGGCGGTGAACTCGGGTTCCAGTCCGGCGATCTCGGATTGCAGCGCCGCCCATTCATCGGCCGGCAAACCCTTGCCCACGAGGTCATCCACGGCCTTTGACGCATCGGCGATCCGCTTGTCGAACCACTCCTCCTGCTCCTCCAGCTTGGTCTGCCAACCGACCACACGGACACATTGCTCCAGGAACTCGCTCAGCGGATCCGCACCGACCGTGCCCTCCTGCCGCAACGACTCCAGCGCACTGTCCAGATCCTTGTTGAATTTCTCCAGTGCCGTCATGTCCTCGAGTGATTCGAGACACTCGGCGCGCAATGCCAGTTCCGCCTTGCGCGCCTGCAACAGCGCCGCCTTGAAAGATGTCTTTTCGTCCATGGGAATGGGTCCGGGGCTCAACGGTTCTTGACCAGGTCCTCCAGTTCGGCCGTTGCCGTGGCGAGCAGCTTGCGCGTCTGCGGCACGCTCTGCACCAGCTGCACGCGTTCGGGCTTCTTGTTGACCACCGGATCATCCGGACGTGCCGCCGGCTTCGGCGTCTTGGACTTGGACTTCACCGCAAACGCCGCCGCCGCGCCACCGGCCTTGGTCACTTCCTCGGTCGATTGCTCTTCCTTTTTCTCCTTCAGTCGTTTGCGTTCGAGATAGCTCAGTTTTTCGTCCATGGAATTGCTCCGGATTGTGGGCCGCAGATTGAATCGGAAAAATGTGGAACGCCCCCGATCCAAACAAGCAAAAAGGGGGGAAATCCCACCCATTCTCCGCGCGCGAAACCGGATTCTTACGATGAATCGTCGTCAGTTCATTCGCGTGTGCCCGTCCTTTGAGGACCATACCGATAGCCAAAAGTGATTGTGGGAATTCGAAAACCTTCGTTGATGGGTAAACCAGTTCGATCAATTGGTGGCGTGCTTTCCCCTCACCCTAACCCTCTCCCTTGGGGAAAGGGTAAAGCACTGGCCACGGAAAACTGGCACGGCCACTTTCGGTTTCAACTCCCGCGCGCGGAATATTCCTCCTCTCCGCAAGTGAGGGGAAAGGAAACGTTCAACCAATCAGAGTTTCCAAATCCACGTAGAACTTCTATCACCAGCATCTCTGGGCTTGTGGGGTCACGATCGATTCCCACTGCTCGACATTCCACACACCGGTGAACCAGAGTTTTCCCGCAATCATTTTTGGCAAGCGGTATAGCAACATGCGGCGTGCATGTGAGACTGGAAACGCTTCGACCGAATCAGTCACGCTGGGCCGATTCCGGATCGGACTCCGAACCTTCGCCATCGTTCGCAACCTTCGGCAATCGATTCCGCCAATACGCCGCGAGGGCGCTCCCGATCACGGAATGAAAGGTGGCCGAGATCGCACACGGCACCGCCGCCAGGGAAATACCCGCGACACTGAAATGCTTCTGCGCCAGCACCGTTCCCAATCCCGAGTTCTGCATCCCCACCTCGATGGCAACCGTGCGCCGGACAAGTTCCTCATATCCCAGCGCCTTCGCAAACAGGTAGCCGAGCAGGAAAGCCAGGCCATGCAACAGACCCACCGCCAACACCAGCGAAGCGCCATGTTCCTTCAACGGCTCCACGTTGCTGCCGATGATGCTGGCACAGATCAAGGCGATCGTGATCACCGACACCAACGGCGCGACATCCGACACCGCATCCACCAGCCTAGGAAACAGGTGATGCAGTCCAATGCCCAGCACCAATGGCAGCAACACGACCTTAGCGGTCGTCAGCAACAGACCCACCGCTGGCACGTCCACGATCGCACCCGCATAAAACTCCGTCAGCAGCGGCGTCATCAGGATCGCGCTAAAGGTCGACACCATTGTCATCAGCAACGACAACGGCAGATTTGCGCGGGCGAGAAAGGTGACCACGTTTGAAGCTGTCCCGCCGGGACAACACGAGACGAGAATCAGCCCCACCGCAAACTCGCGCGGCAGATTTGTCGCCCATGCCACGAGGAATCCCAGCATCGGCATGATGACGAACTGCGCGGTGAAGCCCGCCAGGATCGGCTTCGGCATCTTTATCACCCGTTTGAAATCATCGAACGTCAGCGTGACGCCCATGCCCAGCATGATCACCCCGAGTCCCCAGATGATCTTGGGCTTGTCGAACCACGTGAACCACACCGGTTGCACCAACGCCAACGCGCCGCATACAACCACCCACACGGGAAACAGATTTGTGGACCAGCGAAGCACCTGGGACATGCGCAAGGGTGGTCGCGCGGCCGCGCCGCGCGCAATGACGAAATACCCAAATACCCAGGGAAATTTGAATTCAGAAACATCAGTGACAACTCATTGAGTTTCAAGATGGAGATCGCAATTCTTGAGATGACGTTGTTTCTTTAGCGCCCGTGAGGGATTACGACGAACAGTCCGAATTGCGGAGGTATCTCTGAGGGCAGTTCTCCATGACTTGCACGGACGAAGAACAACGCGTCTATCGCGCGAATTGGGGTCTCCTCAAGGCAGCCAATTGCCCAGCAAGACCACCTTCTACGAGCATCGTTTTGTGATCGGGATGAACCCACATTGCCGATCAGCTCCGCGATGGATTCGATGCCTTCACAGATCGCGTCTTGAAAAGGGTCAGCGAAGAGTGTCCGGATCGATTCTATGTCAATCGCTGCGAAGCCTGCCACAAGATCGTTGCGAAACCGAAAGCCTGCATCTGCGGATGGTGCGGACACAAATGGTTCGAGCGACGAAACGAACAAGAGCAAATCGCCGAGTCTGCGCTGAGACGGAGTCACTGACGTCGTCGTGCGACCCGCCACAGATAGGAACGAGAACGCCGTGAACGAGCCATCCGCTGGCTGCCGCCAGGTTTTCGACATTCGGTCTTCGGCAATTCGGAATTCCTTGGGTGTTTGGGTAATTGGGTCCTTCGTCATTCGCCTTCCGTCGGCAACAACACCTTGAGTGGACAGCCCTCACAATCCGGATTATTCGTCTTGCAGAAGTCCTTGCCGATGACGACGAGCTGGGCGTGGTAGTCCTGCCAGTAGTCGAGCCGTTCATCTCCTTTTCTCTGGGACAGCGCGGATTCGCATAGGCGTTGGAGGGAATCGTATTCGTCGGCGGTGTGGGCCTTGGCTTTGGCCTGTTCGCCCTTGCCGCGCCACCAGTTGTGGCGTTGAAACACGCGCTTGGTGTAGGCGTCGATCACAAAGCTGGGATGATCGCCGGCATAGAGCAGCATGCTGTCGGCCGTCTCGGGTCCGATGCCGTTGATGGCGAGAAGGCGTTCCCGGACTTCGGCCGTCGTGCCCGTGAACATGCGTTTCAGGCTGCCGCCGAATACTCCGAGCAGCACACTCAGGAAACAGCGCAGGCGGTTCGCCTTCATGTTGTAGTAGCCGGCCGGTCGGATGAGTTCCGCCAATTCCGCTACTGGCAGGGAATACATCTTCCGCGGGGACAACACCTTCGCGCCTTTCAGATTGGCGATGGCTTTCTCAACGTTTGTCCAGGCGGTGTTCTGCGTCAGGATCGCACCGACGCAGATTTCAAAGGGCGTGTCGCCCGGCCACCAATGTTGATGCCCGTGCGCCTGGCGCATCAGGTCATAGGCGCGGCGGAGTTCGCGGACGGGTGAGGAAGCATGTTTCATCGTCACGTCAGCACGGGAAACGGAGATGGATGAGCAATGCTTCCAAGGCCGGCCGAATGGCGCGGCCTACAGCGAATCGATGAAGGCGTTCGCAGTTTTGATGGAGGAGTTCATCTCGGCGATCAGCGCGGAGATGTCACCTTGAATGTTCAACGCCTCGCCATTGAGCGAGGCGATGGCGGCCGCGTTCAGGTTGTGCTTCAGGAAGAGGACGTGGTCTTTGAATTTGGTGAGCACGGGCCCTATGCTGATCTCGGTCTTCTTCAAGGCGGCGAGCATGCCGTTGTAGCGTTCCTTGGTGGTGATGAGCGTCTTCTTGCTCTTCACCTGCAGCGAGACCGTCTTGATTTCGTCGATCTCGGCTTCCCATTCCTTGAACAGGTCGCCGGCTACCGTCTCAATGGAGATGATCCGCTCTTTCACGTCCGCGGCTTTTTCCGCGGCGGATTCATACTTGTCGTTCAGTGCGTTGTAGTGCTTTTCCAAGTCCCCGCCGTCGAAGGCGTAAATCTGTTTCAATTTGATCAGTGCGTCCGTGAATTCCTCCTCCGCCTCGGATTGCTCGTCGCGGGCCTGGGTGACCTTCTTCTTGAGAATGTCGCGCTTGTGCACGCCGAAGGTCTCAACAGTGGCGTAATAGGCGGACCGATAGGCGGACTTGGCGGCATTACCGACAGTCTGGCAACCGGTGGCGCCGAGGAGCAGCACGCCGATCAGGGAAACGGAAGCAAGTCGTTCAATCAGTCGCCAGTCGCGCATAGCCCGGGCATCATTGGCCTTTTCCGTCATAGGTCAACAACTCGTTGTCCGGCAACGGCAGATTGTTTGAAGGAAGCAAAAATCAATCTCAATCGCGGGTAAAACGGAGGGAAAACAGATCGGCGTTTCGCAACGTAAACCGCAGGCGAATCGCGGTCCCAAGCAGCCGATTGAGATCATTGCCCTGCCAGCGCATGACCAGATCCAGTCCGTCCTCCGGCAGCGGGTCACATTCGTTCGAGGTGTAACCCGCGATTGGTACCCCATCGCGGTCCTGAACCTCCACCTTCAACGGACCCTTCACGTTCACCCGAAGTTTGCGCCCGGTTACCAGCAGCGGGCGGGTGATCAGTTCTCCTTCGTCAGCACCGGCGCGCAATGACACGAAACCGTCCTTTCGCAATGTCGCCAGGCACATGGCCTGAAATGGCTCATCGCCTTCGTCGAGCGAGACGGTGCCGGTCTTGCCGCCGTAGTAGATGAGCAGTTTCCCTTTCCGCTCGATCGGAGGATTCGCAAATTCCTTGAACACCTGATAACGTCAGGACTCCTCGCCCGCATCGGCAAAGAACATCTCGCGTAAGGGTCGCGACCACTTGCGGCCATCACGACTTGTCAGCAGCTCCCAGTTGATCTTCGTCTCCCGCCATCCCTTGCCGGTTCGCACGCGACGCATTTCGCCGAAGCCGAGCCACTGAGAGCCGTAAGGGAATCCATATGCCGCCTCACCCTCGTCGCCCGCATGGTCCCGATCATCCGCGTGATGAATCCAGTATCCGGTCAACGTCCAGTTGATCATGTCACGACTCCAGGCATACCTCTGGGCACGCTTGCCTTCGCGACTCTGCTTGGCGGAACCGACGAAGATGCGCCGTTCCGCATCCCACCAAGACATGCTCCGATCATGCGCCCGCAGAACGGGTTCGTTGTCATTGAGTTCCTGCCAGTGGATGCCGTCCTTGGAGCCGAAGGCGTAGTGACCATGCCGGCCAATGTCGAACGGCGGTGGATCTCCCCATTGCTTCTTCACCAGATCGTCCCGGTAAGGCCAGCGGCCAATGAAGGTCATCATTCGATAAGGCCACTCTCGGTCATGCGGAAGATATATCACGGACGTGCTGTCAAAGTGTGTTCCGGGACAGGTCAGCAGGATGTTGTTCCGTTTCGACCGGCGAAAATCATGCAATCCCAACTCGGGCTTGGTCCAGTGAATCCCGTCGGTCGATTCCGCATAACAGATGAACGCTACCTCCCGGATGGGAACATGAAACTCCTTGCGATAGCCGCGCCCGCCCGGCCGCGAGTCGTAGATGTTCATTGCCAGATACCAGCACTTGAACTTCTCCTCCTCCGGAAACCAAAGCACCGAGCCGAACGGTATCCGCCGATGCTCCCACGGATGTTCCGGCTTCATGACCGGATTCGCGTCGATGTCCTGTGGTTGATGCAACACGCGGGTCAGCCCCGTCATGCCTTGGACGAGGTGATCATCGACGAACAGTTCGGCCCGGTCGCCAACCCGCAACGGCTCCGCCGCCGAAACGAAACCCACCAATAGAAAAGCGATCAATGCCGAACCAACCCGCATTTCCAGAGTCTTACCCATCACCGCAATACGTCACGGGAAAATCGCGTAAGCGCGACGATTGGAGCTCATCGACGTTCCAACGGGTGTCCGGGTTCCGGTCGTTGAAACGTAGCAAGGTGGGGGGCGCGGCAGCGTCTTGGAGTGTGGTCTTGCAGACCGCTTTCGCCAACAAATGGAGTCAGCGCAAGAGCCGTTTCCAAGACGAATCCGCGCAAATGCGGCAGCACATCGAAGAAGCCATCGTCGCCATTCGCCTTCGGCCCGTTGTAACCAGAAGTCTAGCGAGAGCCTGGAAGTGAGAAAGTCACGGTTTCTTCTGTGCCACGGTGGACTTGCCGTGTTTCCGGATGATGTCCGCGCGCAACCGGTTGATGACTTCCTGGCGTTCGGCGTGCTGCATGTAGAACTGGTAGCCCATCGCCTTGAGGTCCAGACCGAGTGAGTTCTTGAGGCCGCGCTGGACGAACTGGCGGTTGATGAGCTGGCTGTCCTCAATGAGCAGGTCCATGAGGGCGGAAAGGTGCGGCCGGGGATCGTTCAAGGCCAGGGCCTCGCCGGCCGCCAGTCGGGTGGGACCGTGAGCGGTCTCCAACCATTCCAATCCGGCCGGGGCGTCCGGGTTCGGATTGTTCTTCCGGAAATCGGAACCGACGACGGCCGGACCACCGTACCATTCGTTCATGTGCCGCAGGGTCCAGTTCACCGACTTGTCGAGATGGCAGAGGTTGCAGGCGTTTGGCTGGTTGGCTTCCACCAGGTCTTTCTCCACCGGATTCTGGATGCGATGCGTGCGCACCATCTCCTGCAGGCCTTCATAGATCTTGGGCATGTGGCAGTCCATGCAATGGCTGCCGGCTGTGCCGGCGTCGTGATGGGAATGCGCGGCCTGGGCTTCGGGGGTCTTGAACTGTTCGTGACACTGGATGCAGGACTTGTCGTCCTGAGCCGCGGTGTTCGGCCATTTCATACCGATGGCCTTGTGCGGGTCGTGGCAGGTCACACAGGTGAGGTGATTCATGTCGCGGGAGGCGGCCTTGGCCGGATGGTAGCAGAAACCTTGGACCGCGTCGGCGAACTCGGTCGAGTTCCAGGTGTGTGAGCCGTTGGCGTATCTCGGCCGGTCACCGGCGTGGCATTTGGCGCACATGAAGTTCACATTGAGATCCGAGCGTTCGGTCAGCTCTTCCGCGGAGCCGGCTGCGGAATGGATGTGCGGATGCACGGGAAAGAAGGAAGGCAGCACTTCGGATTCATCCTTGGTGCTGCGCCGGGCGTGTTCGGCGGATCCCAGATGACAGTTTTCGCAGGCGACACCGAGCGAGGGGCGATCTTCGGGATGGGGTGTCCGGATTTCGGAGGCGACAAACTTCTCCATCTCCAACTTCGGAAGCGTCCGATAGTCCTCGCCGGCAGGCATGCGTTGCGGACGGGACGCATTCATCAGGGCGCCCAGATGGGTCTCGACGCGCCGAGGCGTATAGCGGGCGAAGTTTTCCGAACCGGTGGACTTGGTCATCCAATCCCCGAAAGCCCACGTTGTGTGGCACTCCGAACAACCGAGGTCATAGTCGACAAACCCCCACTGGCCGAACGGGTCCTCCTCCCGTTCATCCTGGTCCGCTTCGCGGAAGACATGCACGGTCGGCACCCACTCATCGTTCCCCATCCAGTAGCCGAAGGGCAGCACGTGTTCGATGGTCTGCCGTTCCTTGCGGCTGAACAGGCGGTCGTGGTTGGTTTCTTCCAACAGTCCGGCGTAATACTGGAAGAAGCGGGAACCGATCGTGCGGGTGACGCGGTAATTGAAGAAGCGGTCTCCACGTTTGAGTTTCATCTTTCGGTGGCCGCCCTCGGTGACGAACTTCACCGTGCCGCCCAGGTAATCCATGCTCTGCTTTCCGGAGAAGTCGCCCTGAACCGTCTCGTCGTTCGCAATCGCGTTCATCCAGCGGTGCGAATGGTCCGACCAGTCTTCGTAGTTTCCGGGATGGCACTTGCGACAGCTCTCCGCGCCGGCGTAATCCTCGCGCATGACGTTGCTGTGCTCATCCGTTGAGACGGTTCCCGCCTTCGCCCCGTCCGGCACGGCGCCCCACCAATGGCGGATGGTGGCATCCAACCGCCAGCGGTTCGGATACTTGGGCACGGCCCCCACCGGACGCATGTCCACCTGCGGATCGGGAGGAGTGACTGGTTCCTTGACGGCCGGAAGTTGCGGCCGCTCTGTTGGCGGTAGATACGGCGCTCTCACCCGCTTGGCCGGTTTCGGGGCGAAGACCACCGCCCCGATCGCCAGCCCGATTACACACACCACCCAGATGAGGTACTGATTGGAACCGGCTTCGCTTGGTTGGGAAGATTCCCGGGACTCTTCGCTCTCCGGGGGTGGATCACTGGCTGCCATTGGACTGCTCCTGTTTCTTTTCGAAAATGATCACGTGTTGCCACGGCAACTCGCGGACAGTCTTCACATACTTCAACGGTTGCACGGTCATTTCCTTCTTCACCTGTGCCTCGGTCATCTTGTGCAGGAGCTTGATCGGCACGCGCCGATCTTCCATGCGGTATTCAACCAGCACGATCCGGCCGCCGGGCGCCAACGAGGCGCAGATCTTCCGCATCATCTCGTAGGGATGATCGAACTCGTGATAGACGTCGACAAAGAGCGCCAGGTCGATGGTGATCGCCGGCAGCTTGGGGTCGGTGGTCGTGCCGAGCACGGCCTGGTAATTGGTCAGGTTGTTCGCCGACATGTTGCGATGCAGAATCGCGAGCATCTCCTTCTGGATGTCCACTCCGTACACCGTTCCCTTGGGACCGATCTCCTTGGCAATCCGTCGCGAGTAGTAGCCGGAACCGCAGCCAATGTCCGCGACCTTCATCCCGGGCTTCAGCTCCAGCGCCTTCATCAACAGGTCCGGCCGTTCCTCCTTCTCCCGCTCGCCGCGTTCCAGCCAGGGTGCACCGCGATGGGACATGAAATGCGCCAGCTCCCGTCCCATGTAGTACTTGCCGATTCCGTCGCGGGTCTTCAGCCCGGTCTGATAGCGGGAGGACTCCGCGGCTTCTGCCACGGGGGGGATCACCAAGGCGGCCAACAAGGATGCGAACAGAAACGTGAACTTCATAAAGGGTGGTGCGAACCCGTTCACGTTAGGCCATGCCCGGCCGCTTGCAAACTCCAATCAGGGATTCCGGGCGCTCAATCCGAGACGTTCTCGAGACAGCGCGAGAGGAAGGGCATCAGTTGTTTTTTGCGCGAGACGACGCCGTGGAAATCATACACGCCGGGCTCCAGTTCCGGATACTTGACCTGGGCCAGCATCGATTCCGCGCCGGTCAGCACCAAAAGCGAGTTCTGCCGCACGACATCGGTGACCAGCAACGAGGAGAAGTAGTAACCATTTTCTGCCCGATACTTCTCCAGCGCATCCTTGACCTCCGATTTGCGCTTCTCGAACTGGTCAAAACCGATCTCCTCGATCTGCGCCACGCTGAACTTTTTCCCGTCCTCCTCGTATTCCTTGCAATCGGTGGTGATGGCTTCGTCCGCGGCCTTGGACGTGAGCACCGAGCCCGAGGCAAACAGCTTCTCCGTGAAGTCCCGCGCACTGACGCCGGAGATCTCTTCCAGCTTCTTCAACACGTCGGCATCGCGGCTGGTCGCCGTCGGAGAGGTCAGGTTCAGCGTGTCAGACACCAGTCCGGCCAGGAGCAGACCTGCAATCTTCTCCGGCAGTTCAACTCCATAACGAAAGAAGCTGTCCGCCACGATGGTGCTGGTGCTGCCCACCGGTTCGTTACGAAACAGAATCGGTTGCGAGGTGGAGAACGCCCCGACGCGGTGGTGATCAATGATCTCGATCACGTCCACCTTGTCCGCTCCCTTTACGGCCTGGGAAAGCTCATTGTGATCCACCAGGATGAGGCGGCGGTCGATCGGTTTGAGGAAGTCCGACTTGGACAGAAACCCGACCATGCGGTCTTCCTTGTCCACCACCGGAAATGCGTGCAACGAGGTCTCCGCCGCCTGCCGTTGCGCCAGCTCAAGCCGCATGTCGCGCGGGAAAGTCAAATACTCCGTGCGGAGGATGTGACGGACGGGCATCGCAGTACGACAAAGGTTCGCGGTGGTGGCGGTGTCATGCGGAGAGAGAATCACACTGACGCCGGCTTCCTTGGCGGCTTCGAGGGTTCGGTCCTCCAGGCTCAACCCACCGGTCACGATCAGGCAACGCGCCTTCTCGCGGATGGCAAGATTCTGGATGTCCCAACGATCACCCACGATCACCACGAGCCGGTCGGCGTGATACTTCTCGAGACGCGAAGCGAAGGCCTTGTCGCTCATCGCGCCGATGACCATGGTCAGCTCCTCTTCTTCACCCTGCCGCTTGCCATGGAGACACTTGCCGCCCAGCGTTTCGACCAGGCCGTTCAGCGAGGTCAGCAGCCGGCGGGAGTCGGTCTCGCTGCCTCCGGAAGGCACGAACACGCGGCTGAGCTTGAACATCGACACCAGGCCCGCGCATTTGCCGTCCGGCTGCAGAACCGGCAACACGCGCAGGCGGCCCTTGTCCATGATGGAAAGCGCCTGGGCCACGGTTGTCTGCGGTTCCACACTGATCACGTCCGTCCGCATCACGTCCGAAATCTTCGGCGACACATCGGACACGAAACGCGGTGGCGTCATGCCGAAATGGCGGAGGACGAAATTGATCCGGTCGTTGGTGTCGCCACAACGGGCGGCGACCGCCTCGGGCATGCCGGTGCGGCGTTTGAATTCGGCGTAGCCGATGGCGGAACAGATGGCGTCGGTGTCCGGGTTGCGGTGTCCGATGACGAGGACTTCACTCATGTCAGAACCTGCGGACGGCCGTCGCGACCGCCAAACGCAGCGACGGGTACATACCTCCGCAATCGCGCCCCGGCAACTTGAATCCTTGCGCCGGCCCGCACGCTCACCTTAAATGCTGACCGTGCCCGCCAAAGTCATCGCCATTGCCAACCAGAAGGGCGGCGTCGGAAAGACCACCACGGCCGTGAATCTCGCCGCCTGCGTCGCCTCTCTCGGCCCGCGCGTGCTGATGATCGACATGGACCCCCAGGCGACCAGCGGCCTCGGCATGGAAAAGACCCCCGGCGCCAGCATCTACCCGGCCCTGCTCGGGCAGACCAATCTCGAATCCCGGATCATCCGGACCGCGTACGACAATCTCGACCTCATTCCCAGCGAGGTCGATCTCTGCGGTGCTGAAATGGAACTCGTCGGCCTCGCCGATCACCTCGTCCGGTTGCGCAACGCCCTGCGACCGCTCAAGGAATCCGACCGTTACGACCTCGTCATCATTGACTGCGGCCCGTCGCTGAACACGCTCACTTTGAATGTCTTTGCCGCGACTGAACACCTCGTCGTGCCGCTGCAGTGTGAATACTACGCGCTCGAAGGCATCTCGATGATCACCAAAGTGCTCAACCAGATCCGCGATTCCAATGTGAACCCGGACCTCGATCTGCTCGGCGTGATCATGACGATGTTCGACGGCCGCACCCGGCTCTCCCGTCAGGTCGTTGCCGAAGTGCGTGATCACTTCGGCGACCGCGTCTTCGAAACCAACATTCCCCGTACCACCCGTCTTGCCGAGGCACCCAGCTTCGGCAAACCGATCGTCTACTACGATCCCTACTCCGCGGGTGCCGCCGCCTACGAGGTGCTGGCCATGGAATTACTGGAACGGCTCGGACTGAAATCCGCGCCTGAAGAAGCCGAAGTCGAACCCGAGGAAGTCATGCCCCCCGACTTCTCTGCCTCCAGCGACTTCAAGGCTTCGCGTTAGGACCTGTCCTCGGGAGGCGTGCAACCCAGGGACGCGAACGAGCAGACTTTTCGACCGGGCGACAGAACATTTCCTGCCGGCCGGCTGCGACGAAGGCAGTGAATCCCGGTTGATTGCAAGGATCACTCTTGTGTCTGAATCCCGCTCAATCCCGGAACGTGCCCGGTCTCTCGTGACCTGGGTTGCAGATCGGCGGCGAAAGATTCTGCTGGGCACGGTCACCATTTTCCTGAGCCTGACAATCTCCGTCCCGCTCTTCATTCTCTGCATTGCGGAACCGCTCAGCCGCACGCAGGCATGGAAGGAGTATCGCACCGGCGTGAAGGCATACAACGATCCGTCCTGGCAACAACGGCCGGAGCCGGCGTTCAGATCCTATTTCGCGACGGTCGATGATCCGATCGAGTTCGTCCTCGCGTCGAACATCAGTCGAACCATTCCACAACTGGACGGACAATGGATCCGCCACGAACACACCACCTACCAACTGCTGAACCAAGGCTGGCATCTCATCGAAACCAATGGCGTGGTCCGGCGGTATCTCGCGCATCGGTTCTTGCCGGACAACAGCGAACTGCCGGCCTTGGGTGGTCGCTGGGAAATCCTGATGTCATCCAACGCTGAGTCGGTTCGGCCTTGGTTGATCGATGCCCTGAACCCACGGCAACCGACGCCGGACGTCACGAAGTTGTCGGAATCCGCGACCGATGCTGCCGATCCGAACTCCGGATCCTGGGTCTTGGCCATGGATTATGAATTCCCCCCTGGAGCCGATGTGTCCGGTGGGCATTGGATGCTGACACCGGCCGAGAGCCACGCGGGAATTCCCACGCACCATCGCACCTGGGCGCATCACATAAACTCTGAGGGATATCGCGGCAAGTCGGCCGTTACGACAGCGCATTCGGAAGACGAGTTTCGTGTGGCGTTCGTCGGAGATTCAATGACGTTCGGCTGGGGGGTTGCCGAACACGAAACGCTGCCCGCGATGGTGGAAGCCCGACTGCGGAAAGATGGCTTACCGGCGCGGTGCTTCAACCTCGCCGTCCCCGGCTACAACACCCGCCAGGAGTTGCGTCGATTGCGCCGCCGCTTCGACGAGGTGGATCCGGACGTCATCGTTCTGGGCTATTGTATCAATGACGCCGAGCCGCCGTTTTCCCTCCAGGTGCCCAATCCGGAACGCTACTACCGTTACGCCCCGTTGAACTCATGGTTTCTGGAGCGGAGCAAGAAACCGACGCGCTTGGTCATGATGGCGACCTATCGCCAGCTCAACAACTTGGTCGCCTCGATGGGAATCGACTGGCCCTGGCTCCGCGACCTGCCGATGGACAGACTCTGGTTGCCGGATCGCGGACACATCGGCTCTCCCCATCTGCTTGAGGGCTGGACCACCGGACCCAAGCGAGGAGAGGCCCAAGCCGCATTGCGGGACTTGGTGACATTTTGCCGCGAGAAGAACACCCCCTTGCTGGCGTATCTCATTCCCGCGTTGAACGGTTCACCCGAGGAATACGAGTATCGACTGATTCATCAGGACGTGGCCGCTTGGGCCAAGGAGCTGGAACTTCCCTTCGAGGACGTGCTGCCGATCTTGGCGACCCATCCGGATTGGAGCGAGCTGCGGGTCTGGGAAAAGGATGGCCATCCAAACGCGAAGGCGCTGCGAATGATCGCTTCTCGAGTAGCACAGGCTTTGCGACAAGTCGCGGAGCAACGATGATCAACCGGTCAGGGACGGGCCTGGGTCAGACCAATCCGGTCATCCCGCCGGTGCTGGTGGCGAAACTCTCCTGTTGCAGTCCCAGCTGGTGCAGCGCGTTCAGATACAGGTTGGGCAAGGGGTAATTGTTGCGTTGATCGAACGCCAGGTGCCGGCCGTGCTTGAAACCGCCGCCGCCGAAGAGCACCGGCATGTTCTTGTTGTTGTGGCTGGAAGCGTTGCCGAGATTGGAGGTGAGGATCACCATGGTCTCGTCCAGCAGACTTTGCTCGCCTTCCTGTGCGGTCTTCAACTTGCGGAGGAAGTCCGCCCACTCGTTGATCACCGCCTGTTCGACGATGGCGAGCTGACGCAGCTTTTCATCGTCGCGACCATGATGGCTCAGTCCGTGGTAACCTTCATCGACTCCCTCAAGCGTGCTCACACGGGCATTGCCGGGCATGTGCAGGGTGACGAAGCGCGTTGAATCGGTCTGCAAGGCGAGACGGACAATCTCCAACATCGCCCGCTCTACCGTGATGGAGTTGTTGCGGTCGACGTTGAACTTCGTGCGCACCTTGGGCTTCGGTTTGCGGACCCAGTCCTCGTTGGCCTGCAGACGGGATTCCAATTCACGGACACTGGTGAACCAAGCGTCCAGCTTGTCGCGATCGCCGGCGCCCAGTTCGCGTCGCAGCGCCTTCGCCTCGGCGCCGATCACATCCATCACGCTCCGCCCGGCGCGAATCATCTGCGCCTGCCGTTCTTGCTCCTTCTCGGAGTCGTCGACGAACAGCTTGGCAAACACCCGCATCACATCGCCGTGCGCGGGGATCATCGCACCGTTCTCGGTGTAGGACGGGCTTGAGCTGGATCCCGTGTTCAGGACCAACGACGGGAAACGCGTCTCGTGTCCCAGATGTTTGGCCATCAACTGATCCAGTGAAATCGTGTTGCGGGTGGTCGCTCCCCGTGAATTCGGACAGGCGGTGAAGATGCTGCCCTCGGCCGTATGACCGCCCGTGACGCGGGGATGGGAGGAACCGGACACGACCGTGAAATCGTTGCGGATGTCCTGCAACGGCTTCAGGTATTGCGAAGGCCGGTAATCCGTGCCCGCGTTTTCCGGGACCAGGTTGGGACCATGGAGTCCGAGCGCGAGGCTCACCCCGACGAATCGGCGCGCCTTCGGTGCAGACCGACCGGCAGCCAGGGCCGGGCGCATGGCATCGAGGAACGGCAGGCTTATGGCGACACCCGCGCCGCGCAAAACCGTGCGCCGGGAGAGTTTCTTGCCGATGGTGAGGGTCACATTTTTCATACGCTTACTTCGTGCGGAATATATCACTGTCGAACGCCGCCTCCAGTGTGGATCTCATGCCGAATCCCTGCTTCCGGGATTCGGCAACAATGCGATCCAACGCCGGCCGGTCACTGAATCGGGGAGCGGCCCCTGTCGCATAGGTCAGCAGGTGCTTCGCGAAGGCGCGGGCAAGGACTTCCGGTTTGTCCTTATAAATCTGTTTCCAATCACGGATGCCACCGAACTCTTCGCCCTCCGGTGTCACCCCGGATGGATTGATGCGGGCCGAGGAACTGCGCGATCCGTAACGAGATCGGTACAGCCCGACAGGATCAAAGTTCTCCAGCGCAAAACCGGCGGGATCAATGTTGCGATGACAGCCGGCGCAGGACTCGCTGTTGCGGTGCTTGTCCAATTGATCGCGAATGCTGACCGCGCCGCGGATGTCCGGTTCCACGGCGGGCACGTCTGCGGGCGGCGGTGGGATCTCCATGCCGAGAATGCGCTCGCTCACCCACACACCACGCACGACGGGTGAGGTGGTTGTGCCGTTCGCCGTCACTTTGAGGACGGAACCCTGCGTGATGAGTCCGCCGCGCGGGTGTCCTTTCAGGCTGACCTTCTGGAGGCCCTTGCCCGGCTCCAGCTTCACCGATTCCATGCCGTAGAACCGCCGGAGCCGTTCGTTCAACATGGCGTGATCCGAATGGATGACGTTCGCAATCGATGCATCCCGATCGAGCAGATCTCTCAGGAAGCCGCGCGTCTCCGCCAACATGGAATACTTCACCACCTCGTCAAACGTGCGATACATGCGGCGATCGGGTTGGGTGAAATCAATCTCCTTCAGGTTCAGCCACTGGTCGGCAAAGCTCCGGATGAAGCGCTCCGACCGGGGATCATTCAGCATCCGCCGAATCTGTCTCCGCAGTTCCTCCCCGTCACTCAGATCGGCCTCGCGCAACGTCGTATCCGGCAGGGAATTCCAAAGAGCGAAGCTGAGACGGGAAGCCATTGCATCGTTGTCCAACCGTCCGGGCTTCTCGACAAAGGTCAGGAAGCGGGGCGAGCAAAGGATCGCGCGATAAGCAGCCCGCAGCGCGTCTTTCGGTCGCTGGCCCGATTCGTCCAACGTGGCCAACGCGAGATCGACATACGGCGCCACCTGTCCGGGACTCGTCGGTCGGCGAAAAGCGCGATCGGCAAAGTTGCCGACCACTTTTTCGTAAACGCGCCGATTCTTCGGATCCTTCTTCAACACCTCGATGTCCGCCGGGGTGATCCCGCCGAACAGTTTCTGCCGCAACTCCTCACCGGTGCTGTTCGGATAGATGCGCTCGATCTCAAGGCCGCTGATTTCAAAGCCCGATACCCGCTCACGAAACATCGACCGGTCGTCGTTGTAACCGACATTGCCACCACGCGCGCCGGTTCGCGCCCGCCGCATGCTCGCATCATTCGGTTTCAGCTCCAGCATGTGCCCGGCACGGATCCACGCGGTGTAGGTCAGATCCCGTTTCTCCCGCGTCGCCTCCACCAGACCGATCGTATACAGCATCGGAGAGGCGGAATTGCAGGCTCCGGAACGCAACGTAGCCCATACCGACGGGCTTTGGGGATTGACCGCTTTCACATCCTTCAACTTGATCCGGTACCAACCCGAACGACGTACCTGCGTCATCGGCATGCGACCGTAGAACTGCAACGTGATCGGCCAGAAATGGCAGACGCTTCCACGATCCTGCGGACCCCGATAATTTCCTCCAGTTCGTCGGGCCAGTTGCCACGGAGACAGTTTCAGCTTCATGTCCCGCTCTCCGATCGTCGCCCGTTCGAATGCGTCATACAGCACGTGGTCGGCGGTTTCCAGGTAGCGACCCAGATTGTGA
>JAYPXF010000001.1:167746-214462 GCA_038154405.1 Verrucomicrobiales bacterium
ATTGTGATGCGAAAGCTGTTGCCCATGGGCCACCGTCTCGAATCCGTGCGTGGCCGGATCTTCCGGCAGCATCTCGTCCAACGGCATGTCCACACCCAGCAGGTCGTGGATCGTGTGTTCGTATTCCCGCCTCGTCAGTCGCCGCACATGCACGCGTCCCAAGGATTCCCTGTCGGCCTCGTCAGCCTTCATGAGGCGACGTTCCATGCTGTCCAGAAACGCCTGCCTCGCTGCGGTCGCCGGCCGCGACTTCTTCTTCGGCGGCATCTCGTCGGTCAACACCCGGTCGTAAATCCGTTTCCAGGTCGCAAACTGCCCGTGACCGCTCAGGTCAAACTTCAGATCCGCGATGTTCAGATTGCCCTTCGTCACGGAATCGTCATGGCAATCGACACAGTTCCGTTCCAGGAAGCCGTTCAAAGTCGGAGGAATGGAATCCGCCGCCCCGCCGGCAATGGCACAAGCCAGCAGGCCGGACACGGCCAGAACTCGTATTTTTCCGATGAATGTCAACGCGTCTGAAATTTTCTCTCCCGCACCCTGTTCTGCGGGAGATAAAGGGACGCGACGCAGAGGGATTTGCTTCAAATCTTCGGAAGCAGACAGCTGCCGACGCAGAAGCGTGACCACTCTTTGGCTAGTTAAGCTTCCCGCCTCGTTGAAACCACAGCTCCAGAATCCCAATGGAGTTCCTCCCGTGGAATTGGAAAAGTATGCCACCTCGTCTTGAGTCAGGATGGAGCGATGCCCGCCAGATGACACGCGATATGCGCAAGTGAACAGCAGCCGGGCATTGAAGGTTTCTGCTTTCCGTCTGATTTAAAGGAACAGCGTGCGAACATCGTTTTCCGGCGCTATCTTGCGGCGGTGAAGGCCGAAGCTGCTCGCGTCGGGAGATTCATCGCCGTAGTGTGCGTGGCAGCGGGCGTATTTTTGCTCATGTTGAAGGCATTCGAACACAGCCAGGTTTATCATCCTTCGAAGGATTCGGAATACGCGGTGACCGATATTCACGCCGAAGGGGAAGACCTGTTTCTCACCAGCTCGGACGGCGTGAAGATTCACGCGTGGTTCATGCCGGGCAAGGCCGACTCGCCGAATCGTGATTACGTGTTCCTCTTCTGCCATGGCAATGGCGGAAACCTCACCGGCCGTCCCACCGCCTACCGTGCCTTGCTCGCCACCGGCGCCAGCGTGATGGCCTTCGACTATCGCGGCTATGGCAAGAGCGACGGCGAACCGGCCGAGGAAGGCACTTACCAGGACGCCTTCGCTGCCTATGACTGGCTGATGGAGCGCGGCGTGAAACCCTACCACGTCATCGCCTGGGGTGAATCCCTCGGCGGCGGCATTGCCAGCAAGATTGCGCACACCAAACACATCGGTGCGCTCGTGTTGCAGAGCACCTTCACCAGCGTCCCGGACATCGGCGCCGAGATATTTCCCTTCCTCCCCGTGAAACTCATCGCCTCGATCCATTACCACACCCACGAACGAATGCCGGAGATCGACTGTCCCGTCGTCGTGATGCACGGCAAGGACGACGAAATCATTCCCTACCATCACGGCCAGAAGAATTTTGAGAAGGCCAACGAACCCAAACGCTTCGTCGAACTCGACGGCGGACACAACGACGCGATTTACGTGAACGAAAAGAAATACATCGCGGGCGCTGAAGCAGCGTTGGAAATGGCGCAGGCCAGGAAATGAAATCCGCGCTTTCCTCCCTCGGACGTCGCACGGAAGCGCCGCCCATCTCCTGGCTGATGAACCTCGCACTCAGTCGGCCCAATCTGATCTCCCTCGCCGCCGGATTTACGGACAACGAATCGCTGCCCGTCGATCTCACCCGCGACCTGGTGAACGAGATCCTCCGTCACGCCAAGCGCGGCCAACCGGCCCTGCAATATGGACCCACACCGGGCGATCCCGAGTTGCGGCAATTGACGGCCGACCGCGTGTTGCATCTCGATCAGGCCTCCGGTGGTCGCATTGCGAAGCGGCGCTATGACGTCGACCGCACGATCATCACCAACGGCTCCCAGCAGCTGTTGTACATGTTGACCGAGGCGCTGTTCGATCCCGGTGACATCGCGCTCGTCGAGGACCCCACCTACTTCGTCTATCTCGGCATCGCCCAGAGTCACGGCCTGCGTTGTCGCGGCATTCGCATGCAGCCTGACGGCATCGATCTGGAACACTTGGAGTTCTGCTTGCAGGAGCTCAAGAAGTCCGGCGACATCAAGCGACTGAAGATGCTCTACCTGGTGGCCTACCACCAGAACCCCGCGTGCCTTACGACCTCTCTTGCCAAGAAACGCGCCGCGCTCGCACTTCTCGCGAAATACGAGAAGTCCGCCGGCCATCCAATCTACCTGCTCGAAGATTCCGCCTATCGGGAACTCTGTTTCACCGGTGAAGACCCTCCGGCTGCCTTGACGCTCAAGGGTGCCGAGGACCGCGTCATCTATACGGGCACCTACAGCAAACCGTTCGCGACCGGCGTTCGCGCCGGCTTCGGGATCCTGCCCGAGGATCTCTTCACCATCGTCACCCGCATCAAGGGCAATCACGACTTTGGCACGGCGAACGTCGTGCAACATGTCCTCACCCGCGCCCTGAAGAGCGGCAAATACGAGAAGCATCTCGCGCAGATCCAGCACCGCTATGCCGCCAAGGCCGAGGTGATGCTCACCGAAATGCGCCGGCACTTTCCCGACGCCGTCACCTGGCCGGACACCCGCGGCGGGCTTTACTACTGGGGGGTGTTGCCTCAGCACGCCAAGACCGGTTTGAAATCGAAAATCTTCAACGCCGCCTTGGATGCTGGGGTGTTCTACGTCCCCGGTTCACTGTGTTACGCCGACGATTCCACCCGCCGCAAACCGGACCACGAACTGCGCATCAGCTTCGGCGCCGCCAGCCTGAAGAACATCCGCAAAGGCATCCGCCTCCTCGGTCAGGTGTTGCACGAGAATCTGTGAATGAGGGACGCCCGTTCCTGGCTTTGAAGTGGGCTCGCGAGGACTCTCGCCACACCGAGGTTTGGACCGCCGTCGCTGGTAATGAAACGGTCAGAGTTTTCGGAAACGTCCGAGCTATTGGCGTGAGCTGTCAACAGATTCGGTGGGGCGAGCATCCCCGCGAGCCCACTTCAAAGTCCCATCGGGACGAAACTCAGTTGACGAGGATCATCCCTTTTCCGCGAAATGGCGGAGCAGCAATTCCTCCCATTCGCCGATGAAAAATTCGTACGTGGTCTCGTCAAAGCCGGCGATGAACCGTCGTCCGGCTTCCGACAAGGCTCGATATTCATAGGTGACATTCACCGAGGATCGTTCACTCCCAAGGTCCGCGCATTTCACCGTAATGATCCCGAGTTTTTCTCCCGGTTCGATCTTGTAGAACTGGACCAGATGATTGTCCGGTTCGTGTCGCTTGACGATCCAGACGGCTTCGGCCGCCGCGTGGTTGTGAGTTTTTGAGGAAGACGTAATCCTCGGACAATTCCGTCGTGCCCATCACGTTCTCGTAGTCCCAACCCGGCACCCACGCCTTTTCTCCTTCCGGATTGAACAGCGGAAACAGTTCTGCCAAGGGCGCTGCGATTTCAAAGGTCCTGCCGTGCGTGACGGATTCCATGATCTGCAATTGTTTACTTTCCCATTTGGCGAGCGGCATTATTTTGCCTGACGAATGGCCGCGCTGAAGAACATTCTGATCTATGACAGCGACTGCCCGCTCTGCACCTTCCAGATGAAGTTGCTGACGTGGTTGGACTGGTTCAACCGCGTACGCCTGTTGCCGATCAAGGATCCGGAAGTCGCCCAGGTGGCACCGACCCTGACGCGGAAGGATCTGTTGGAAGCCATTCATTGCGTCACCCCCTCCCACCGTATCCACCGCGGCGCCCGTTGCATCCGCTTCCTTGGTCTGCGCATGCCGCTGCTGGTTCCACTCGCATTTTTTCTGTGGATTCCCGGCGTGATCTGGATTGCCGAGATCGTCTACCAATGGATCAGCCGCAACCGTCATCTGCTGAGCCGCTGGTTCGGTTGCGGGGAAGCCTGTTCCATCATGCCCGCCCGCAAGCGCGAGGAGGACACCCTCGCCGACAAACCGTTTTCCAAATGACCCGCCCTCTCATCCTGCTCTTCGCGGCTACGTTCTGCCTTGCCTCCCCCGCAGCCGGTCCGCCCAACATCCTCATCATCACCTGTGACAATCTCGGATACGGGGACCTGCAGGTCTACAACGCGAAGTCGCACATCAAGACACCACGCCTGGATCGGCTGGCGGAAGAAGGAGTGCGGTTGAACAGCTTCTATACGGCGTCTTCCACCTGCACCGTCTCGCGGGCCTGCCTGTTGACCGGCCGCATTCCGCAGCGGCACAAATTGGTGAACCAACTGCCGGGATTGAAGGGCAACTACGGCGTCGGATTGAACCCCGGGGAACTGCTCATTCCGCAACTGCTCAAGCGCGCATCCGTGCCTTATCACACCGCCTGTTTCGGCAAGTGGAACATCGGCTTTGCCGAGGGTTCGCGTCCCACCGAACGCGGCTTCGATGAATTCATCGGTCACGCCTCGGGAAACTGCGATTACTACAGCCACATCTACGGCGGCAAGCATGACCTGTATCAGGGTATCAAGGAGCTGCATCGCCAGGGCGAATACGCGACCGACATCTTCGCCGAGGCCGCAGTGGAATATATCAAGCGCCGCACCAAGACCGGCAAACCGTGGTTCTGCTACGTGCCGTTCAATGCGCCTCATTTTCCCAGTGCCAAGAACAAGAGGCCCGGCCAGAAGAATGAATGGCAGGCACCTGATTGGGCATTCAAGGAATACGGTTTTTCACCCGATGAATCGGATCCGGTCAAACGCTACGCCGCTGTCGTCACCGCCTTGGACCGCGGCGTCGGTCAGGTGCTGGACGCCCTTGAGGAGAGCGGCGCGGCGGACAACACCTTCGTCTTCTTCATGTCCGACAACGGTGGCTTTCGCCTCAATCGCAAGGGACTGGACATCGGCATCAATGATCCCCTGCGCAGTGGCGGAATCACCTGTTGGGAAGGCGGCATCCGGGTGGTCGCCTTCGCCCGTTGGCCAGGACGGATCAAGCCCGGTACGGTGAACGGCGAAGCGTTCTGGTCACCTGACATTCTGCAGGCCTGCGCCAGGTTGTCCGGTGCTGAACTCCCGCAGAAGACGGTCTTCGACGGCAAAGATCCGCTGCCCCTGCTCACACAGGGCGCGAAGTCCGCACACGAGTCCTTCTACTTCATCTTCCGTCGCCACGCCGCCCTGCGGAAAGGTGACTGGAAGATCGTGCGCGAACGACCGGAACATCCCTGGCAACTCTTCAATCTGAGCGCGGACCTGGCGGAGAAGAACAACCTCGCCCAGCAACATCCCGCCCGCGTCACCGACCTCGCCAACACGTTCAAAGCTTGGGAGCAAACGTTTTAGCGAGACGCCGACTTGATTCGTCAAGACGGCTGAATTCAGCGCCAAAACCATAGCGGTGACTTCCACGTCGCCGTTGAAGGCAACCCCACCTGCCTCGGTGACTGAAAGTCCTCGCTACGGCGCTGATGCTACGAACGTGGGGTGTTGTGCCGGTGGCGTTAACAAGATCTGGTTGTCGGAGCAAGGAGTTCCTGACCTGCAGCAACAGCGGATCACCACCCACTATCCTGACCCAGGAAAACACTGATCGGAACCGCCTGGTGCGGACCCGCATGCCGGGTGGTGTGGGAGCCGGGAGCGAATCACTCCCGGCGACCCGATTGGTAGGCCAACGGCGCCAACCTGTAATGCGCCCCAGAGCATCCGCCATCGCCTAATCGCTATCTTGGTCATGGCCTACCAGCGTAGTATAGGCCGTTGATGTTTGCATACTTCTGCGCATTCAGCGGGGATATCATGGGTAATGCGGGCGAAGTGTTGAGGATGGGGAGGTTGTGCATTTTGCGGGAGCTCATATTCATTCCGGCTAATGGGACTTGGACTGCGTCTTCCTTTTCGGGCCCGTAGGGGCGATCGGACGAACGTGCGTTCGTCCACCGGTGAAATCAAGTCAGGGACTTCACTGGATCGTAGCGGAAGATGCAAAATCTTCCGATTGTTGCCGCCTCGATCAGTCGGAATTTTTTGCAAATTCCGCGACGGGGTGAGCGCGCTACACCAGCAGGTCGTGGAGGACGTGGCCGTGGACATCCGTCAGGCGGCGTTGGATGCCGTTGTGGTAGTAGGTGAGGCGGGTGTGGTCCATGCCGTTGAGGTGCAGCATGGTGGCGTGGATGTCGTAGAACTGCGCTGGTTTCTCGGCGACGTAGAAGCCGAGTTCGTCGGTGCTGCCGTGGCGCATGCCGCCCTTGATACCGCCCCCGGCCATCCACACGGTGAAGGCATCGGGGTGATGGTCGCGGCCCTTGCCGGTCAGTCCCTGAGTCACGGGCGTGCGACCAAATTCGCTGGTCCACAGGATCAGGGTCTCGTCCAACAGACCCCGGGACTTGAGGTCCTTGATGAGACCGGCCACGGGTTTGTCGAGCGTGCGTGCCTGACGGCCGTGATTGTCGACAAGATCTTCGTGCGCATCCCAGTTCACGCGGGGTCGACCACCGAAGGCGCCCCCGTTGAACAGCTGTAGGAAACGCACGCCGCGTTCGCTTAAGCGCCGGGCCAATAGGCAACTGCGACCGAAGCCGAGCGTATCGGGATCATCGACGCCGTAGAGCTCCCGGGTAGCAGGTGATTCGCGATCCACATCCACGATGCCGGGAACGCTCAATTGCATCTGCGCGGCGAGTTCGTAGGAACGGATCCGGGCGCGCAACACATCGTCATGCGGATGCTGCGCGGAGAAATCGGCATTGAAGTCGGCCAGCAGATCGAAGCCGGCGCGTCGCGCCTTCCCGGTCACCGAATCCGGTGTGCGCAGATTGGGGATCGGTTCCACCCCGGCCTGGGTGTTGAAGGCGACGCCCTGATGCACGGCGGGCAGAAAGCCGGAGGTCCAGTTTATGGAACCACCGGCGGGCAGGCCTCGCGCATCCGGCAGTACCACGTATGCGGGCAGGTCGGAATTCTCAGAACCGAGGCCATAGGACAGCCAGGCGCCCAGGCTCGGAAAGCCGTTGATCGTGAAGCCGGTGTTCTCCTGGAAGGTCGCAGGCGTGTGGTTCGATGACTTCGCGTGCATCGAGTTCACGAACGCGATGTCATCAGCACAGGTGGCAAGGTGCGGAAAGAGATCGGAGATGGGCACGCCCGCCTGTCCGCATTCGCGGAAACCCCAAGGGCTCTGGCGAATGCGGCCGGGTTGCCCGAAGAAAGGATCGTAGCGGGGATCCTTGTATTCCTGTCCATGACGCTTCGCCAATTCGGGTTTGGGATCGAAGGTGTCCACGTGGGAAACACCGCCCGTGCTGCAGATGTGGATCACGCGCTTCGCCTTGCCCGCGTAATGCGAGCGCTTGGCGGAGTACGGCGATACCGCCGCGAAGGCATCCCGCTGCATCATCCAGGACAGCGCGGCGGCGCCGAAACCGTTGGCGGTGTGCCAGAGGAAATTGCGGCGCGAAAGGAGGGGTGTTTCTTCGTTCATCGCACGTGAATGAATTCGTTGGAGTTCATCAGCACCCAGCAGACCTGCTGCAGACCGTGTTCGTTGGCGTGCGCTTCGGCCCGGCGGGTTTCGGACAAGGTGGGCGAGCGACCGAAGACCAGGCGATAGGCCTGACGGATCTGGTTCCGGAGGTTTTCGCCGACATCGTCACGCAGGCGCTTGGCGAGGAACTGTGCCTGTCGTTGGACGAAGGAATCGTTCATCAACGCCAGCGCCTGGATGGGTGTGGTGGTCACGCCGCGCACGGGAGTCTTGGTGGAGAGATCCGGACAATCGAGCGAATCCAGCAATGATTCACGCAATGATTGCACGCCGATGCGGTAGATGGTGCGACGATTGAACTCCGGTCCGATCTTGTCCTTGGTGTGGTAGAAGTGCGTGTTGTTGATCTCCAGGTCGAACGGACGATAACCGGGCCCACCCATCTCCCAGTTGATCTGGCCGCTCAAGGCGAGCAATGAATCCCGCACCGCTTCAGCTTCCAGTCGTTTCGGAGGGAAGCGCCACAGCAGGCGGTTGTCGGCATCCTTGTGCGCCGCGGTCTCGTTGAACGTGGATGACTGCAGGTAGACGGCGGAGTTCAAGATTCGCCGGTGCAGTTGCTTGATGCTCCAACTGTCCTCCCTGAACCGGCGCGCCAGCCAGTCCAGCAGCTGCGGATGACTGGGTCGACCGCCACTGACGCCGAAGTCACTTGGCGTATCCACCAGGCCCGTTCCGAAATGATAATGCCAAACCCGATTCACGAGGACGCGGGCGAGCAGCGGATTGTCCGGATGCGTCAGCCATTCGGCGAAGCGACGGCGGCGATCTGCGTCCGACGACTCCTTGTTCAATCCAAGATGCGGATTCAAGGAAGCCACTCCCGCCAAGGCGCGCGGGGTCATGATCTCACCGGGAGCCTTGATGTCACCACGGGCAAGCAACGGCGTCGGCTTGGGTTTCGCTGTGCGTGCTGCATAGACCAGCGGACGCGCCCGAGCCTCCGCCAATTGGCGTCGCAAGCCGGCGGTTTGCTCGATGAGTGACCGGTATTCTTTGCCTTCCGTGCGGGACAAGGCAGCCACCAGCTGATCGCGAGAAAACAACACCGGGCCGTTCTCAAATGATCCCCGGACTTCCTCGGCAGTCAGAGCCCGGTTGTAAACGCGGATTTCTTCGATTTCACCTTTGAGGTATCCGCTGCCGGTTCGGCGGCCGAGGTAGACGAGCGCCTTTTCCTGCTCGAATTCGATGAGCGGATTCCGCGGCTTGTAGGAGCCAATGGCGCGACCATTGCGATACAGGGTGATGGTGTCTCCATCGCCGTAGGTGATGGCCACATGCACGAGTTGATCCGCTTCGGATTCCTTGTTCGCCAGATCGAGGGTCCGTTTGAAGAAGTCGCTGCCGACCATCCAGGCGCGGGGCCGGCGCTCCCCGTAGACAAGCGCGTCGAATACGTTGCCGGGGCTGTGATGAATCGAGATGACCGCACCGGCACGTTGTTCGAGGTCGTTCAACTGCACCCAGCCTTCCAAGGTCTTGGTCTTTGGCAACCGGGGCAGTTTCGCGCTGACGAGATGGGCTTTCTTCCCGTCAAGTATGAGACGGCCGTCCTCGATCTTGGCGCCGTCACGCAATTGCCCGGACAGGCCGCGCACCAGATCGTCCGGGCCCTCATCAAAAGTCCAGCGTAGCATTGGTCGCAGCGGTGATTGCCCAGGTGTCTTCCGTCGACTGAGAATTTCAATCGCCTGACGCTTCAGCTGACGCCGTCTCTGTTCAGCTTTGTTGAAGGCATTCTGCAGGCGAACGGCGTCCGCTTCCCTTTGTTTCACTTCACCGGGTGTGAGATAGGTTCGCGTCCCGTGAAACACACCCTCGAACACGGCTTTCACGGAATAGTAGTCCGCCTGGGGAATGGGATCGGTCTTGTGGTCGTGACAACGCGCGCAATTGATCGTGACGCCGAGAAAGGTCTGGCCAACCGCGCTGATGATGTCTTCCAGTTCCTCCTCGCGAACGTGCATTCGCATGATCCGGCTCCTCTGACCATTGCACACATCATCCCAGGTGCCGGCCACCAGAAAGCCCGTGGCCTTGATCGAGTCTTGCGTGACCGGTTGAATGACATCTCCGGCAATCTGTTCGCGGGCAAACTGATCGTAGGGTTTGTCCGCATTGAGACTGCGGATCACGTAGTCGCGATAGTGCCACGAGTCGGGTCGAATCTTGTCGCGTTCGTAACCCTGGCTTTCGCTGAAACGCACCACGTCCAGCCAATGCCGCGCCCAGCGCTCACCGTAGCGGGGTGACTTCAGCAAACGATCGATCAATCGCGAAACCGCGTTCGAAGATTTGTCCGCCAAGAACTCCACGACTTCCGATGGAGTTGGCGGCACGCCGTGCAGATCAAACGTCAGGCGGCGGATGAGCGTCCGGCGATTCGCCTGCTCGTTCAGAGTGAGTCCGGACGCCTTCAGTCGCTGCTGAACGAATTCATCAATGCCGTCGCCGGCGATTTCCATTGGCGGATGATAGGCCCAGTGATCGGCGTTCAAGAGCTCGGCTGCCGTGGTCATCCACGTATAACCGAAACAGAGAAGAACAGCACAGATGGTTCGCAGCAGGTTCATGGGCTGGACCGAATCCTACTGCGGACCCAAGGGGCGTAAATCATTTAGTTGAGTCGCTCCTGCGGAGCACTGGAGAGTCCTCGCTAGCCCACTCTGGCGCCCGGCGAGGGCGCCTCTGTCAGTTCGTCGCCTTCTGCCAGATCGGGCGGGCGTTCTTCTCAATCTCCGCATGGAGCTTGGTCATCCGCTTGGTGAGTTTCTCCACGAGTGACGGATTCGCCGACGCCTGGTTGTTCTGCTCGCCGATGTCACCGCTGATATCGAACAACATCACCTGCGGCGAAACCGGCTTCCAGTTCTTGGCCCGCTTGCCACGTGGTCTGCGGGGCTTCTTGACCAGCAGTTTCCATTTGCCCTGCCGGATGCCCTCGATCTCGCCCCGCGAAGTGTAATAGAGGAACTCGTTGCGCGGTGATTTCGCCTGAGGATTCTGCAACAAGGCCGCGGCATTCAGTCCATCAATCTTGCGATCCTTCGGCAGCTTGGTCTTTGTGATCGCCGCAATGGTCGGCAGCAGATCGATCGTTCCCATTAGGGACTTGTTTTCTGTGCCGGCGGGAATGCGCCCCGGTCCCCACATCACGCAGGGAACGCGTTGACCACCCTCGAACGTCGTGCCCTTGCCTTCACGCAACGGGCCGGCCGATCCGCCGTGATGTTTGAAGCTCAGCCACGGTCCATTGTCCGAGGTGTAGATCACGTAGGTGTTCTTGGCCAATCCCAGTTCGCGGATGGTGTTCATGATGCGGCCCACCTCCGCGTCGATGTGTTCGATCACGCAGGTGTAGGCGTTCAGCGGATTTGGATCATAGACGTCATCCGGCACGTAAAGCGGGATGTGCGGCATGGAATGCGGCACGTAGAGGAAGAACGGGTTGTCCTTGTTCTTCGTGATGAACTCGACGGCCTTGTCCGTGTAACGCCGTGTGACCGTGCGTTGATCCACCGGCAGTTCGACAATCTCTTCGTTCTCGAACAACGGCGTCTTCCACATCGTGATCGCGCTTTCCTGGTCCTTCCACAAGGCGTCCGAACCCACCTTGGGTTTGCCCTTGTTATCCGGGTGATTCATGTCGTTCGAGTAGGGAATGCCGTAGTAGTGATCGAAGCCGTTCGCGCGTGGCAGCACCTCCGGTTCATGTCCCAGGTGCCACTTGCCGTAGCAGGCTGTGGCATAGCCCTGCGCCTTCAGATGATCGGCGATCGTGTATTCGTCCGGATGCAAGCCCTTGGTATGCGCTGGAAAGATGACGTGCTGGTGCATGCCCACCCGCCGTGGATAACAACCGGTCAACAAGGCCGCCCGGGATGGCGAACACACGGGCGAGGCCACCATGAAATTGGTGAACTTCATTCCCTCCTTCGCCATCCGGTCGATGTTGGGTGTCTTGATCTTCGTCGAGCCGAAACACCCCAGGTCGCCATATCCCTGGTCGTCCGCAAAGATGATCACGAAGTTCGGTTTCGCATCCGCCATCGCGTTTGCAGTCAGGAACACACTCAGAAAAAATGCGCCAATCGATTTCATGCGCGGGATCAAATCATAATCACATTCCCGCTCCCACTCCGAATTGACTGTGCTCGTCTTCCCGGATCCGTTCGTTTCTGAGGGTAGCGAGTGCAATTGCGCCAACGTAGCATAGGCGGCCCGCCTGTGGCCTCACGCGAGCCGCCTGAGCTACGAGAGGGAGGTCACGCTCACTTGCGAACGCACCCGTCTTTCCCCTTTTCGAGCGTGAATGCGGGCGGCAATATATCGTCACATTTAACCGATGAACCACTCCGGCCACAACTTCATTCGCCTGCTGTTCGCCTTGGCGGCCACGTGTCTGAGTGAAGTCGCAGCATCCGCTCAGACGAAAGCCATGACAGTGGCGGAGGGGCGAAACTTCTGGGCTTTCAAACCGGTATCCGATCCCGCTGTTCCCGAGGTGAAGGGCGCGACCGCAATCACCCCGATCGATGCGTTCATCACGAAAGCAATGCTTGATTGCGGCGTTCAAGCCGCACCGCCAACCGACCGCCGCACGCTGATCCGGCGCGCGACCTATGACCTGACCGGGCTGCCGCCGACGATGGCGGAGGTGGATGCCTTCGTTGCCGACACGTCGACCAATGCCTTCGACAAGGTGATCGAGCGCCTGCTCGCTTCGAAACACTACGGCGTTCGCTGGGGTCGGCATTGGCTGGACGTTGCCCGCTACGCGGATTCGAACGGCCTGGATGAGAATCTCGCATATGGGCACGCGTGGCGTTACCGCGATTACGTCATCGACAGTTTCAACGCGGACAAACCCTTCGACCGCTTTGTCATCGAACAGATCGCCGGCGACCTCTTGCCCGATGCGGATCAGGAAACGAAAACCGCCACCGGATTTCTCGCGCTCGGCGCCAAGGTCCTGGCCGAGAAGGACCTCGACAAGCTGTTCATGGATGTGATCGACGAGCAGATCGACACCGTCGGCAAGGCGTTTCTCGGGGTCACCATCTCTTGCGCCCGCTGCCATGATCACAAGACCGATCCATTTTCACAGAAGGACTACTTCGGACTCGCTGCCATCTTCAAGAGCACGCAGACGCTCTATGCAAAGACCGGGACGATCAAGTATTGGACCGAGCACTCGTTCAGTTCTGAAGAAGAAACGGAACGGCTCAAGAAGGTGAACGCCGAATTGAGCAAATTGAAGAGCGCGGCTTCCTCGTTTCAATCCAAGGAGACCGTGCGTCTGCGCGGCGAAGCACGTTCGAAGGCGACGGAATACCTGATCGCGTCCACCTTGTTCGCGCCGAATGCGTCATTGGAAATCGTATCTCCCATTGCGAAGCGCTTTGGTCTGCACCCCCGCATTCTGCACCATTGCCGGTTGCATCTGGAGTATCACCAGGCTGATTCATTCTTTGGAAGGTGGCACCAGTTGAGCGGAGACACGAACGCGATCGCCCGGCACTACCGCCCGCTGTTCGTCGAATCACAGAAGGTCTTTCAGAAGCAGTACAAGAAGGATCCCAAGAAGAAGACCCTCGATGATCCGCGCCTTGGTCCCGCACACGATGCTTTGCACAACAAATCCGGTTTCCTTGCCGTGCCCCCGATTCCGGCCTTGGCCTTCGACGCGGACAAGCTGTCCGAGTTGGAACGGCTGGAGGAAGCAGCCCGGGTCTTTGAAAGCGCCGCGCCGGATCAATCCGCGGCCATGGGTGTGACCGACGGCAAGGTGATGGCCGCCATGGCGTTGCACATTCGTGGTGACTACAACAGCCCCGGTGAATCCGTTCAGCGTGAGTTTCCCCAAGTCCTGCGAGTGTCGAACACACGGCCGATCCTGCCGGACAAGCAGAGCGGCCGACTGGAGCTCGCCCGTTGGATCGCTGATTCGCGCAATCCGCTCACCGCCCGCGTACAGGTCAATCGCATCTGGCGTTGGCACTTCGGCCGCGGACTGGTGCAGACCACGGACAACTTCGGCGTGTTGGGCGATCGTCCCAGTCATCCGGAACTGCTCGACTGGCTGGCACGCGAATTCATGAAGTCCGGCTGGAGCGTGAAACATCTGCATCGGCTGATCATGAAGTCATCCCTGTATCGCATGGGATCACGTCATCCCGACGCGGCGAAGGCGAAGGCGGCCGATCCTGAGAACCGTCTGTGGTGGCGGCACGACATTCGCCGGCTCGAGGCCGAACAGATTCGTGATGGAATCCTTGCAGTGACCGGACTGTTGGACGACACGATGGGCGGCAAGACGATTCCCCTGCGCAACCGCCAATTCGTCTTCAACCACACCTCGCGCGATCACACCGCCTATGCCAAACGCCGCCGACGTTCCGTCTATCTTCCAGTCGTGCGCAACCACCTCTGCGACATCTTTCAACAGTTTGATTATCCGGATCCGGCCACCCCGACCGGCAACCGCCACACCACCGTGGTGGCGCCGCAGGCGCTCCTGATGATGAACTCTCCGCTGGTCATGGATGCGGCTGATGCGCTGGCCGGCGAGTTGTTGAAAGCGAAGGAACTGAAAACAGGTCAGCGCGTGTCAATGGCCTACGAACAGGTTCTCGCCCGCCAACCCACCGCCAAGGAACGAGCGCGCGCCGTGCGCTTCATTGAGGCTGCTCCGGAGTCTCCGCAACAGATCTGGTCGTTGCTCTGCCAAAGCCTGTTGGCGGCGAATGAATTCATCTATCTGAACTGAGCCATGCACGAACACCTTGATCTGCTGGATCGCCGACAGATGCTGCAACACAGCGCGGTGGGTTTTGGCAGCGTGGCGTTCTCGGCAATGTTGGGCGCGGCGACCGGCGACAATCCGTTGGCCCCCAAGCAACCGCCCCTGCTCGCGCGTGCCAAACGCGTTGTGTTCCTCTTCATGAAGGGCGGCCCGTCGCATGTCGACACCTTCGATCCCAAGCCGTTGCTGGATCGCGATCACGGCAAGAATCCGCCCTTCGATCTTCCGAAGGTGACCTTTGCCCCGCAGGGCAACCTGTTGAAATCACCATGGACTTTCCGCCAGTACGGACAAGGCGGATTGCCGGTCAGCAGCCTGTTCCCGAACGTAGCCCAGTGTGCGGACGAACTGTGCGTGTTGCGTTCCGTGCACGGAACCAATCCTTCCCACGGCGGCGCACTGCTCAAGCTGCACACCGGCAGTGACAACTTCATCCGCCCGAGCATGGGTTCCTGGGTGGTCTATGGACTCGGCACGGAAAACGAAAACCTCCCAGCCTTCATCACCATCTGTCCGACGCTGGCGCACGGCGGTGTGCAGAACTGGGGTGCACAGTTTCTTCCCGCGCACTGCCAGGGCACGCCCTTGGGCAATGCCAGCCTGCCTGCCACGCAGGCAACGGTGAATAATATCCACAATGACCGGATTAAAGCGGCTTCGCAGCGCCGTCAGCTGGATTTGATCGCCGCCATGAACCGCGATCATCTGACCGCCAACAGCGCGGATCAGGCACTGCTTGGCCGCTTGAATTCCTTTGAACTCGCCTATCGCATGCAGACCGCGATGCCGGATGCCCAGGACATCGCGGGTGAATCGGACACGACGAAAAAGCTCTACGGCATCGACGATCCCGTGACCGAGGACTTCGGCCGCCAATGCCTGATGGCCCGACGCTTTCTGGAACGCGGAGTCCGGTTCGTGCAGGTCACCCACAGCGACAGCTACGTGCAGTGGGATCAACACAGCGATCTCTATCATGGTCACACCAAGAACGCCGCCGAGGTCGACAAACCCATTGCCGGTTTCCTGCGCGACCTGCGCGGCCGCGGCCTTCTGGACGACACCCTCGTTATGTGGGGCGGAGAATTCGGACGGACGCCAACTGCGCAAGGCACAAACGGCCGCGATCACAATCCGCACGGATTCACCATGTGGTTCGCCGGCGCCGGGGTAAAGGGCGGCACTGCCTACGGTTCAACCGATGACTACGGCTACTACGCGCAGGGCGACAAGATGCATGTCCACGACCTGCATGCGACCCTGCTCTACGCGCTGGGACTGGAGCACACCCAGCTTACCTTCCGCCACGGCGGCCGCGATCATCGCCTCACCGACGTCCACGGCCACGCCGCCAAGTCCATCTTCAGCTGACGTCGCCGTCGTCGGAGGCCATTGCTCTGTTCTGATTCCTACCCAATAATTTTAGCGATCCATTGGGAGGTCCATCGACGCGCCAGCGTCTTGGAGTGCGGTCTTGCAGACCGCTTTGTTGCGCGATCATGGGCGCTCGAATGACCCAATCTGCTGGATTTGCGATCAACTTCTCTCAAAGCTGCCTGCGAGGCAGCACTCCAGGACGCTGGCGCGTTCACGATGGGGTCGTGAGAAAGCTGTGCGTAACAGCTGGCCGGCAATCGATTTGAATCTGCGAACCCTGGTTCGTTGGGGGTTCCCTTCCCCCTCACTTCGATCCCCTCCCTTGGGGAGAGGCCAGCGACGAGCTCAGTCGTGTCGGTCAGGGTGAGGGGGATGGAGGCGAGATGAAACCTCGAATTGTCCGCTGGCAACCAATGATTCCAATTCTGGCGATGATACTTTTGATTGTCGGTTTGGCTGTGACACGAATCAAGCAGACCGGTTCCGCTTTTCCGTTTCCTCTCTCCGTCAATCCAGCTACCGTCCGCGCCCTCGCAGATGGGACTGAAATACATACTCACTCACCCCGGCGGCGCGCATAAGGATGACTTCCTCGCCTGCGCGCTGTTGGTCGCAAAACACGGCGCTCCGATCTTTCGCCGCGATCCGGTCGACGATGAACTCAACGATTCAGACATCGCGGTCATCGACATTGGCGGAAGGCACGAGCCCGAGAATCTGAACTTTGATCATCACCAATTCCCCCGTGATCACGAACCCACCTGTTCGCTCAGCCTCGTGCTGCAAGACCTCGGCATCTACGAGGATGCCAAGGCCTTCTGCGACTGGTTGGAACCGGCGGAGTGGTTTGACGCCCGTGGCGCAGGTGAAACCGCCAAGTGGCTTGGGATCGAGCGGCGGGTGATCACGCAGATGGTTTCCCCTGTGGATGTCACCCTGCTGCGGCGCTTCGCCCAGCAGAACGAACTCCAATCCGGCGACCTGATCTGGGAGATGATGCGGATGATCGGTGAGGATCTGCTGGATTTCATCCAGACCCTGCACGATCGCCTCGAGTTCATCGCCGAACATTCCGAGCGATGGACCATTGACGGTCCGCATGGCGAATTCGAGGCTCTGTTCCTGAAACGCACCGATCCGTTGCCGCAGGAACCGTCCATGGGTATCGAGCGGTACGTGGAACGCATCGGCATGGACTCGCACATGGTCGCCCTCGTGTATCCCGATCGACGAGGCGAAGGCTACGGCCTGTCACGCTATCGCGATCATCAGGGTGTGAACATGTCGCGGATCGAAGCGGAGGAAGATGTGCACTTCGCCCATGCCCGTGGCTTTGTCGCCAAGTCATCAGCGACCGAGATTGGACGCCTGAAAGAACTCCTGCGGCATGCCCAGGTCACCGCTTAGCCCGCCAGATCTTCACATCGTCGAAATAGGTGGCGTTGCCGCTCACGGTGAAGTGCACGCTCTGTTTCGTGGGGTGCGCCAAACCGGGTGACTTGAGGTGTCCGATCGGCTCGTCGTCGAGTGTCACGCGCATTTCGTCGCCGACGATCTCGATCGTGGTCGTGTACCAGCGGTTCTGTTCGAGGTTCGCCTTCACGTGCGCACCCCTTCCCACCAGCAGCTTTTCCGCCGCCTCCTTCGTCTCCGGGTTGCGACGCATCTTGAAGATGTCATTGCGCATGATCCCCTCCTTGTCGTCGCCCAAGCGGATCTGTTTCGACGCGTATGCCACCCGCGCTATGTGTCCGGCGTGGGAACCATTGTGCTTCTTGTCGTCAAACACGACGTTGAAGCGCGGCGAACCCGCCAGCTTGAAACGAAAGGACATGACCACGTCTTTCATCGGCATGTACACCCGTCCCACCGAACCATGATCCGCCCTGTCCTGGGTGGCCACCAACACCCCCTTCGTCACCTTGAAACCCGGTATGATCACTTTCCATTCACCGAGATCATCGCGCTCGAAGCGGTCCTCGAAAAGCAGTTCACCACGCTCACCGAGCGGACCGGGAACAGCCGGACCGGCGAAGGCGGAACCGCTCAGAATCAGCAGACATGCGAGCAGGGAGAATCGATATTTCATGCGCCTCAGGTTCTCAGCACGACAACATCCAAAGCAAGGACTCATAACCATGTCGCTACGATCTGCGAATCCGGCAAGGCGAAGCTATTCGTAACGCAACGCCTCAATCGGATCCAACTGCGCGGCTTTGATCGCGGGAAAAAGGCCGGCGAAAACTCCGACCAGCGCGCTGAAGGCGACGGCGATGGTCATGGCTTCCATCGTGATCTCCGGGGTGTTGGCAGAGGGGGAGAGGTACTCGATCAGTTCGACGAGGCCGTAGCTGGAGAGCAACCCGGCCAGCCCACCCAGCAGGGCAAGGACTGAAGCTTCGGCGATGATCTGGATGAAGATGACCGTGTTGGTCGCGCCGACGGCCTTGCAGGTGCCGATCTCGCGGATGCGTTCGTTGATGCTGGCGAGCATGATGTTCATGATGCCGATGCCGCCGATCAACAGGCTCAGACCCGCGATGATCGCGCCGCTGATGCGGGCGTTGCGGATGCGCTTGTTGATGTCTTCGATGCGGTCTTCATTCGTGCGGAATTCGAAGTCCTGGATGCCGCGATGGGTCATCATGAGGATGTTGCGTGCCTGTTGCAGTGCGGGCCCCATCATCTCCATGCTGCCGACCTTGATGTCCACGTCGGTCAACCGCGGGTCTGGCTCGCCGTTCGGACCGGAGGCCGTGCGGAATCGCAGCCACGCGGTGTTCAAAGGTAGGTGGATCACGTTGTTCTTGTGAAAGAACGCGTAGGACGTCCGGGAACCACCCCAACCCTTGCGACGCTTCGGTCCGGAGTCCTCCTCCTTGAGTTTCTCTTCCAGTTCCCTCTCTTTCTTCTCTGTCTCACTTTCGTAGTAGCGATACATGCCGACGATGCGGAAGGGCTGACGGTTGATCGTGATCTCGCGACCGATGGGAATGATCTCCTTTCCCGTTTCCTCCGGCGTACCCCACAGCTGATTGCGAATCCCGCTACCGATGACGCAGACATTGCGCGCCTCGTGATCCTCCAAATCCGTGAAGAAGCGACCGTGCTCAACTTCCATCAGGTTCATCACCAGGACATCCGGCCAGACCCCGACACATTCGGAAGCGCGGGCCTTCTTTTCACCGTTGCTGATGATCGCGCGTCCGAGACTGATCTCCGGATTTACCGCCTTCACGAGCGGCGCCCGCTTGAGGGCATGGGCATCCATGATCGTTCGCCCCGTCGCCTGATCCGCGAGATGTTCCTGGTGCGGTGGCACGTCTTCCTCGCGAATCAGGACTTTGTCCAATCCGCCGAACGCGATGATGGATTCCTTCATCCCGTTCTCCATGCCTTTCACGATTGCCGCCATTGCCACCAGGCTGGCCACGCCCAGCACGATGCCCAACATCGTGAGCAGCGACCGTCCCTTGTGCGCCCAGATCTCCTTGAGACCCACGTGAATGATCAAGAGAAGATTCATCTGTCAGTCATAGCGAAGGGCCTGGATGGGATGAAGCCGGCTGGCTTTCACGGCGGGAAACAGGCCGGCGAGGACACCGATGGCAACACTGCAGGTGAAGGCGATGGCCATCGGGGTAACGGTAAGGGTGGGGTCATTGGACTCTGGGGTGACGTTTCGCAACAGGTCGATGAGCCCCATGGAGGCAACCAGACCCGCGATGCCTCCCAGCATGGCGATGACCGTGCTTTCCACGAGGATTTGCACGAACACATCGGTGGTGGTGGCGCCGACCGCCTTGCGCAAACCGATCTCGCGGACGCGTTCAGAAATGCTCGCGAGCATGATGTTCATGATGCCGATGCCACCGACCAACAGGCTGATCGCCGCAATGATGCCGCCGCTCGTGCGGGCGTCGGTGATGGCCGTGCGGATTTCACCGGCGTCGTCCTCCCGTGTGCGGAACTCAAAATCTTGGATGCCCTTGTGGGTGAACATGAGGACGTTGTAGGCCTGCTGCAAGGCCGGCTCGAGGTGTTCCACATCGTCAATCTCCATCTTCAACGTGGTCAACCGTGCGTCGGCCCCCGCCCGAGCATTTGCATCCGTGCGGAACTTGAGGAGCATGGTGTTCAGCGGGATGTAGACGGAGTCGTTCTTGATGCGGTAGATGATGTCGTCGCGCATCCGCGGCGTGCGGGGAGGCTTGCCGGCAGCCGCGAGTGCGGCGTTCTCCCGCTCCAAGGCCTCCTTCTTCTTGCGGAAGGCCTCGCTCTGGTAATGCTTGAACATGCCGATGACCGTCAGTGGCTGACCGTTGACCACGATGGTTTTTCCGAGCGGGATTTCTTCCCGCCCGAGTTTCTCCGGTGATCCGAACAGATCATCCCGGACCTCCGTGCCAATGACGCACACGCTGCGCGCCTCGTCGTCATCAAACTCGTTGAACATGCGACCATGAGCGATCTCGTGCTCTTCGACTGTCAGGATGTCCGGCCAGGTGCCTGCAAACTTCAGAGGACGGCAGCGCCGCCCGCGATGGCTCACCAATGCGGCCCGCCGAAAACCCCACATCTCGATCAGGGGCGTGATGCGTTTCGCCAGCGGCGCGGACTGTTGCAGGGCATAGACATCGTGCATGGTCACGCCGGTGGCCTCGGCGTACCGGTGGCGTTGATGGAGCGGAAGATCGTCCTCGTATTCGATGCGGATGGCCTTGAGTCCGCCGGCTTCCTCGAGTGCCTCCTTTAGGCCGTTCTCCATCCCCTTCACCATTGCCGACATCGCCACCAGGCTGGATACGCCCAGGATGATTCCAAGCATAGTCAACAGGGACCTGAACTTGTGCGCCCAGATCTCCTTGAAACCGATGCCGATGGTGTTCCAGAGGTTCATGCCGGAGAGAAAGTGGTTTGCGAATGCAGACGCATGCGTGGTCCAAGCATGACGCACGGTTCACGGTTGAATCGAGTCGGAATAACGCCGACTCACGTAGCGTCAGCGGTCAACAACTCCGGTGGGGCGAGAGTCCCCGCGAGCCATCATCAACATCCCGAAGGGATGAATGAACACAATCAATCTGTGTCGTCCCTCCGGGACTCTGAAGTGGGCTCGCGAGTAGGCTCTCCCCACCGAATCTGTTGATCGCTGGCGCTGGGAACGGAGCGTTGCACAAAAAACTGGGGCTCCGCGTTGCTACGGAGCCCCTTGCGGAAAACGATTCCTGATTCTCAATCAGATCAGGGCAGTTCCGGCGTCGCGGCCAACGCGGCCGGGATCTCACCGGTGAGGGACTTCAGGAAGGCCGCAATCGCATTGACGTCCTTCTTGGGGATGTCAATGCCGAGCTGGTGACGTCCCATCTTGCTGATGGCGCCTTCGAGCGTGGTCTCGGACGCATCATGAAAATACGGTCCAGTCTTCTCGATGTTACGCAGGCTGGGAACCTTGAAGACGTATTTGTCCGCCTCGTTCTTGGTCACGGCAAAACGACCGACATCGCCCTTGTTCGGCCAGGGCTTCACGAGACCCGCCTTCATGTAGCGGTCGCCGCCGAGCAACGTGCCGGTGTGACAGGTCGTGCAGCCATAGGTGGTAAAGGACTTGACGCCCTGCCTTTCCAGCGGCGAAAGGGCTTCGTCGGAGCCGGCCAGGAACAGGTCCCAGCGCGACGGCGTGATGAGCAGTCGCTCAAAGTTGCCGATGGCGGTGCCGACGTTGTCGTAATTGATCGGGTCCTTGTCCTGCGGAAACGCGGCGGCAAACAGGGGGGCGTAGCCGGGAATTCCCTTGAGTTTCTTGACCACGGCTTCCGGCGACGGCATGGCCATTTCGCCGGCGGCAAGAATCGGGCCCTTGGCCTGTTCTTCCACCGTCGTGGCGCGTCCGTCCCAGAACTGGGCGATATGTCCGGCGGCATTGAAGACGGTGGGTGAGTTGCGGCCGACCTCGTGATCCTTGAAGCCGAGCGAGAATGCGCGGCCGTCCACGCCATGCGTCTTCAGGTCATGGCATGAATTGCAGGAGATGGAGTTGTCGCGGCTGAGACGCTTGTCGAAATAGAGCTTCTTGCCGAGATCGATGCGGGCGTTGTCCACGCCACTGCGCGGCTGATCCCAGGTGCGGCGCAGCGGAGGTTGAAATCCTTCCAGTGAAAGATCACCGGCGAGTGCCGACCCACCGGCCACCAAGGCGGCGAGTCCCGACATTATTGACGTACGTATGTTCATGAGATGTCCCAATTGGACGCGGGAAAAATAGCCGCGTTCACATGATTGATAAAACCGTTTAATTGAATTATTACAATCGGAAATTTCGATGAGAAATCTGCCCACCCCCCAGCAACTCCGGTACTTTCTCGCCGTGGCCGATGAACTCAACTTTGGACGCGCGGCGCGAAAGTGCCATGTCTCGCAGTCGACCATCTCGGGCGCCATCAGTGACCTGGAGGACTCGCTTGACGCTGTGCTGCTCGAACGTACGAAGCGGCGGGTTTCACTGACCCGCGAAGGCGATGCCATGGCCGTGCATGCCCGGGACATTCTCGCGCGCCTCGAGGACGTCGCCGATCTGGCGCACTCCCTGCAGGGTCCGCTGAGCGGCGGTCTGCGATTGGGGATGATTCCCACCATCGCGCCCTTTGTGCTGCCCGAGTTGTTTACGCGTCTCAAACGCAGCTTTCCGGACCTCAGTGCCACCCTCACTGAGGACCTTACGCCGGTGCTGTTGGAGAAAATTCGATCGGGGGTGATTGACTGCGCCGTGCTTGCCCTGCCCTATGCGATGGGTGATCTCGCCGTGCGCGAATTGTTCGAGGACCGACTGCTGGTGGCGCACGGGAAGGACGCCGCGATTGCACTCAGCAAGAAAGGAGTCACGTCCGCGACTCTGAAGAAGGAAAACCTGCTGCTGCTGAACGACGGCCATTGCCTGAAAGACCAGGCACTTGCGGCATGCAAGTTCACCATGGAGGACGTGAGTGTGTCCTTTGAGGCGGCAAGCCTGATGACCCTGGTCGGAATGATCGATCGCGGCCTGGGCGTCACGTTCGTGCCGGAACTCGCCGTGAAGTCATTGAAGAAATGCTTCCCGAAGATCTGCTATGCGCCACTGGCGGAGAGCGGAGCCACCCGCCGCATCGCGGTTTGTTGGCGCCGTGGATCGCATCGACAAGAAGACTTTGAGATCGTGGCGGATCTCATCGAAGCCATCATGCCGGCATGATGGCCGGTGATCTGCGATCAGATATATTCCAACCGTTCGGTCAAAGCTTGGTGAGGGCGTTGCCGCGAAAACCTTGGAGTGGGATGGCGACTTCACGACCACCTTGGCGATGGGACTCAAAAACCGCACAGATCATTTCGACGGTCGTTGCTCCCTGTCGGGCGTCGCAGAGAGGTTCGCGGTCGTTGTCGACGGCCGCGATCAGGTCTTCGATTGCGAGAACGTGATTGTGGACCTTGGCCACCAACGCGGGATTGTTCTCTGGTTGGCCCAGCCCGGCGGTTGTGATCGGGACCCGGGGTAGCGAACGTGAAGCCGGGTCGAACGGATTTCCCGGGCTGAGCCAGGCCACCGGATCGCGGTCGATGTGGATGCTGATCATGCCTTTCGTGCCCATCATGTGCGCGGCGTAACCCTTCTTGTCCGAGCCGTCGTTCACGAAGGTCGTGTAGGTTGCGGTGATGCCTTTCTCCATCCGCCAACGCGCGTGGACTTCGTCAGCCGCCAACGGGCCCAGACCTTCCGCGCCCTCCACCACGTCCTTTCCGGTGACCGGTCTGCCCTGCTTCAACATCGTGCCGGTGCAGGCGATCGGATACCCTCCGAAATGGTGGAACAGGTTCAGCACGTGGGTGCCCAAAACCCAGAGATCCTGTCCGCCGCCGCGACGATCGCCGAGACCATGGCCGCGTAGTTCGAGCACGCGTCCGATGCGACCATCGGCCACCAGCTTCTCGATGATCGGAAGCACGGGATGATAGCGGTTCCGGTGCGCCACTGCGATCTTCACGTTCCGCTTTTTCGCTGCGGCCAACAACTCGTCGCATTCGGCCGGTGTCCGACAGAACGGCTTCTCGACATACAGCCCTTTGGCTCCCGCATCGATGGCGGCCAGGGCCATGTCCAGATGTTGATCGGTGTGTCGAGGTGCGACGGAAACGAACTCGGGTTTCACGGCGTTCAACATCTTGCGATAGTCTCCGAATCCCTTGGCTGTCTTCAGGCGGGTGACCGCCTTCTTCAATCCGGCGGCATTGGCATCCGCCACTCCGACGATCTCGGCATTGGGGATTTTCTGCCAGACCACGTCCAAGCCGTGTCCGTAGTTTCCCCGCCCAGTGTGACCGATTACCGCCACACGACGTTTCTTCGGCGCAGCGGCGTGCAGGGCGGAGGGTAGCAGGGCAAGGGACGCGACGGACGAAAGAAACAAACGACGGTTCATGCCGCAGGTATTGGAAATTCCCGGGACCGAGTCAAGCGAAGGTCCTACTTGTTGAATGCCTTGTTCAGCGGGAGTCCGCCAAACGCGACGAACACGGTCAGCCAGGCGAGGGTGATAGCAACCGCCACGCCAAACACCTGTCCGAGTACATAGACGATCGGGCTCTGCCACCAGGAGCAATTGGTCAAGCGGACGGTGATGGTCACACAGCCAAAAACGTCGCGAACAGAAGGCCAATCGTCCGACATCGGCAAATGCGTTATCGATGGGGACGGTGGAAGTTATGGAATCGTCGCAGGCGACGGCGCGCTCGCCGGCATCGCAACGGGAGTTGGTGGTGGCACAACTTGTCCGGGCAGGCGCAACCGTTGTCCGACGGCGATCCGATACGGCGCTTGGAGGCCGTTGAGTCGGGCAATCTCCTGCCATCGCTCTGCGTTTCCCAAGGATCGCTGCACGATGGCTGACAAGGTGTCGCCCGACTGCACCACGTCTTCCGCGCGCAAGGAACACGTCCGCATCCAACACAGTATGATCGAGATCTGCCACACCATCTCCGGAGAATGACTCTGAAGAGCCGGGCCCGATTGTCATATCCGATTCAACCGACGTGGGCATTGCCTTCACTTCGCGATTACGGGATGCTGCCCGGCCGCATCGGACATGGACAATTCGCAGATCGGAAAGCTCATCCTCGAAACCGGCAGGTTGCTGGAATTGCGCGATGGTGCCTCCGGCGATTCGCGGGCTTACCAGCGTCTCGGTGGGGAGATCACCGGTCTGCCCCGGCAATTGGCGTGGATGCCGCGGGAGAAATGGCCGGAGGCGATCGCTGACAACCCGGAAGCGGTGGTCGACAGCCTCTGCATTCTGCTCGAACAGGGTTCGTTGCCGATGCTGCTGGACCTTCGCTCCAGCCTGCCACCGGGGTTGGTGGAAATGTTGGAGCTGCCGGGCTTCAGTCCCGTCCGGATCCGGGTTCTGCGCGAGAAACTGGACATTGAATCGGTCGAAGATCTTGAAGGCGCGTGCCATGGAGAGAAGGTTCGGGAGCTCTCGGAGTTCGATGAACGTTCCGAGGCGGAGATGCTCGATGCCATCACGTTCTGGCGTTCCAATAAGGACCGGCATCAGATTCACATTGCCTGGTCCAAGGCCAATCCGATGTTGGAGCGGCTGCGCAATTTGCCGGGAGTGATTCGGTGCGATGTCACCGGCGCCCTGCGTCGTTGGACGGAAACGGTGCCCGGCATTTCCTTCCTCGTGTCGGCCGTGGACACGGGTGCCGTGCTCGAACACTTTGTCGCTCAAGACGAGGTCGCCGAGGTGACGGAACGGCAGGACACTTCCGTGACCGTCGTGCTCAAGGGCGGCCTGCGTTCCACCCTGCGCGTCGTGAGCGACCGCATGTATCCGTTTGCGCTCACGAAGTACACCGGCAACGGATCGCACTTCGAGGCGCTCTGCGAGAGTGCGAGGGAACGAGGCTTCGAGCTGAACGAATACGGCATGACCCGCACGGAGCTGGATGCTGGCGATCCGAAGGCCCGCGTCCGCTGCCATGGCGAGGAGGACATTTACAACCTGCTCGACCTGCAGTTCATTCCTCCCGAAATGCGGGAGAACGAAGGTGAATTTGACGCCGCGGCAAAAAACCAGATTCCGCCCTTGGTCGAATGGACCGCGCTGCGGGGCTCATTGCACAACCATTCCAACTGGAGCGACGGTCGGCAATCGCTCAAGGAAATGGCATCCGACGCCTACGATCTCGGCTGCTCGTATTGGGCGGTCACCGATCATTCGCGTTCCTGTTTCGCCGGCAAGGGCCTGGATGAAAAGCGCCTGATCGCGCAGATCAACGAGGTCGAACTGGTCAACCAGCTTTACCAGGATGCCGATCGTCCGTTTCGTCTGTTGTCCGGAACGGAAATGGACGTGAAGTCGGGCGGCAAGATGGATTTCGACGACGAGATTCTCGCCCAACTGGACGTCGTGGTGGCGAGCATCCACCAGGCCTTGTCCGGTAGCGAAGCGGAGATGACGCGCCGCCTGGTTGCCGCCGCGGAGAGTCGCTACGTCCACATGATCGGCCATATGACGGGGCGTCTTTTGCTCCAACGCGACGGCTACAAGGTCAACCAGAAAGCCGTCATCGACGCCTGTGCTGAGACCGGCACGTGGATTGAGCTGAACGCGAGCCCTTGGCGCTTTGACATGGACTGGCGCCTTTGGCGTTACGCCCGTGAGAAGGGTGTGAAGTGCGCGGTGAACACGAATTCCCATCGCGCCGAGCACGGTCAATACCTCCGCTTCGGCGCCCATGTCGCGCGCAAGGGCTGGCTCACGAAATACGACATCGTCAACACCCTGCCATTGAAGCAACTGCGCGACACCCTGCTCACCAACCGTTTGGACAAGGCCGGCCGGGCAGCAGGTGAGAAAGGTTCCTGAGCACTACCCTACCGCTGTCGGTGTTTCGCCGATCCGCCACCCGGTGTTCTTTGCGGTTGAGGTTCGGCGGCTCAGATCATTGAATCGGTGAAGATGTCAGACTGGAACGCCGACCACTATCTGAAGTTTGGGGACGAACGCACGCGCGCGGCGGTGGATCTGGTCGCCCGGATCGACCTGTCGTCACCGGCAACGATCACCGACCTCGGCTGCGGCCCCGGCAACAGCACGGCGATCCTTCGCCAACGCTGGCCGAATGCGAAGGTGATCGGTTTCGACAACTCTCCTGGAATGATTGCGTCAGCACGGGAAAAGTATCCTGATCAGACTTGGGAAACGGCTGACATCTCCGAATGGAATCCCAAGTCTCCGGCGGATCTCGTGTTCTCCAATGCCGCGCTGCGATGGATTCCCGATCACTCCCGCCTGATTTCAGCCACCAAGGTTGACGGTGCGCTCGCTTTTCAGATTCCCAGCGGCACGTTCGCCGAAGTGCGAAAACTCATTCACGAAATCGCACTCGATCCGAAGTGGAATGATCGAATGGACCCGGCCCGGAATGCGCTCACGATGGAAGCGCCGGGATTCTACTACGACGCCCTTGCCTGACATTCCAAGTCGCTTGTAAACGCCGCTCGAAAAGTGCGGCGTTTACACTCCCGGTATTCCTCGTCCAGTCCCTTCAGCTCTTATGTCAGCTCCTCCTTGAACTCCTCCAGCTCGACCGCTTGCCCGTCGAGCAGACCGCCCAGCAGGCACAGTCCCACCGACAGGACAATCCGGCCCCCGGAGAAAATGGAAAAGCACATGGATCCGCACTCAATTTACGGTCAGAGCGTCAGGGATGCGAACCGTTTCACCTCGTTGGTAAGCGCGGTTTCCGTCGGCAGACGTTCCATCTAACTGGCAACGTAGAAGCCATCCACTCAAGCGCACTTGTTAAGGATGAACTGGGCATAGTCGGGTGAAGCAATCGGGACGCCATGACAAAGCACCATCACATCCGAACATTCCCCTTTCGCGGCATCGGTGATCGCCTGCACCTCCGCCACGCAACCTTCAAGTGTCTTCGCCGTCTCGGCACCAATGCTGCCGCCGGTGGTCAGTCCCATGTGGGCCACGATGATGTCCGCGCCGGCCGCCGTCATTCGCCGGGCCTCATCCGGATTGAACGCATACGGCGTGGTCAACAGGTCGAGTTCATGCGCCGCGGCAATACAATCCACCTCCAGCTCGTAGCTCATCCCCGTCTCTTCCAGATTGGCCCGGAAGGTCCCGTCGATAAGCCCCACCGTCGGGAAATTCTGGATGCCGGCGAAGCCCATGGACTTCAGCTCGCGCAGGAAATGATCGCGCAACATGAATGGATCCGTCCCGCAGACTCCGGCCAACACCGGCGTGTGCTTCACCGCCGTGATCACCTCATGCGCCATCTCCTTTACGATCTCGTTCGCATTGCCATAGGGCAACAGACCCGCCAACGAACCGCGCCCGGCCATGCGATAGCGTCCCGAATTGTAGATCACGATCAGGTCGATCCCGCCGGCCTCCTCACACTTGGCACTGATCCCCGTGCCTGCGCCGCCACCGATGACCGGCAGCCCCTTGGCAATCTTCTCACGAAAGCGGGACAAAATGGATTCACGCGATTCACTCATGACGATGCCGAAGAGTGTGCGCGGAGCCTCGGGTATCTCCAGCGCGAAAACCAAAAAGGATCAACAACCACGGAATCAGAATTGGACTTCCCCGGCCCATCAACACACTCTCGCGGCAATCCATGAAACGCCTGCTCCTCCTTCTCTGTGCTCTTTGCGCTCTCTGCGGTTCATCCCAAGCCAGGAAACCAAACATCCTATACGTTCTCGTCGATGACCTCGGCTTCAGTGACCTCGGTTGTTTTGGCGGTGAGATCAGGACCCCGAATCTGGATTCACTTGCCTCCGGCGGTGTGCGGCTGACGCAGTTCTACAATACGGGTCGGTGCTGCCCTTCGCGCGCCGCGCTGCTCACCGGTCAATATCCGCATCGGGTTGGACTTGGTCACATGACGACAAACGACCTTGGCCGTCCCGGTTATCGCGGGGTGGTTTCAGAGGATGCGCAGACCATCGCCCAGGCTCTTGTACCTGCCGGCTATCGCTGTTACATGTCTGGCAAATGGCACATGGGCACTCCTGATCCGACGAAACATGGCTTTGAAGAGATGTATGGCACGTTGGTCAGTGCCAAGCGCTTCTTTGATCCCGATCATATGATCCGCTACCCGGAAGGTCGGCAGAAGATCCAATACCGGGAAGGCAAGTTCTACGCCACCGACGCCGTGACGGATCACGCGCTGCAATTCCTCAAGCTCGCGCGACAGACGCCGGACAAACCGTGGTTCCTCTATCTCGCCTACAACGCTCCGCATTTTCCCCTGCACGCGTTTCCGGAAGACATCGCGAAATACAAGGACCGCTACCACATCGGTTGGGACAAGTTGCGGGAGCAGCGCCTTGAGCGCATGAAGAAGATCGGCATTGTCCCGCAACACACGAGACTCTCCAAGCGCTCCCACTGGCGCAATTACGGCGAAACCAAGATCGGCGTGAATCCGCCTTGGAGTTCCCTTCCCGAGGATCGGCGTCTGGATTTAGCCCGACGCATGGCTATTTATGCCGCGATGATCGATCGTCTCGACCAACAGTTCGGCCGCATCCTCCGATACCTCAGAGGAACCGGCGAATTCGAAAACACCCTCATCTTTTTCACTTCCGACAATGGCGCATGCTTCGAATGGGATCCCTTCGGCTTCGACATCAAGTCCAACAATCAGAACATCCTGCACAAGGGCAAGATGCTCGATGAGATGGGCAAGGCCGGTACGTTTCACAGCGTCGGCTCCGCCTGGGCGAATGCGTCGAACACCCCGTGGCGTCTCTACAAACATTTCAACCACGAAGGCGGCATCGCCTCCCCGGGCATCGTCCACTGGCCTGCCGGACTGAAGACCAAGGCCGGATCGATCGTTCACAATCCCGCGCACATCATTGATCTTCTGCCCACCGCTGTCGCCGTCGCGCAGACGAAATATGAAGGCAAACTCGATCTCCCTGGAACGGATCTCATCGGCCAGTTGAACAATGGTTTCAAAAAGAACCGAACCCTCTTCTTCGAACACCAGGGCAACCGCGCCGTCCGCCAAGGCAAATGGAAACTCGTCGCCCTCGACGACGAACCTTGGGAACTCTACGATCTCACGAAGGACCGCACCGAGATGAAGGACCTCGCGGCGAAGTATCCCAAGAAGGTGAAACAACTTTCCGCCGCGTGGAACAAATGGGGCGCCGCCAACCAGGTCACCCCGCTCCCGCGTGATCTTGGTGTGAAATACCTGAAACCCGATTGAGACATCGGCGCCTGATCAACCATGCTCAAAGGAATCTTCCCCGTCATCCCGACGCTGTTCGGCGATGACAATTCACTGAACCTCGAAGCCCAACGCGAAGTCACACGTTGGGCTCTGGAAGCCGGCGCCCATGGCGTTGTGTTTCCGGGCGTCGCCAGTGAATACAACTTTCTCACTCCCGATGAACGAGGCCGACTCATTGCGCTGGTTGCCGAGGAAGTCGACGGATCCGTTCCCATCATTGGCGGTGCCAGTGCGCCGACTTCCAACGAGGTCATCGCCGCGGGCCGGCAGGCTCTGGACAACGACATTGATCATTTGATGATCATGGCACCTCACGGGCTCGGCCAAGACCTGGATGCCCAGCGCCGATTCTTTGCCGAGATCTCAGCAGCCTTGCCTGAAGCGAAGATCATTCTGCAGAACGCCCCCAACCCGATCGGTGCGGGAATGAATGCGAATGCGATATTGTCGATTGCAGCCGCCACTCCATCAGTCGCATACGTGAAAGAAGAGACCCTGCCTTCAGGGCCGTCCATCACCGCGTTGCAGAACGCCGACATTCCTCATTTGAGAGGGTTGTTTGGAGGAGGCGGCTCGCGTTATGTCATTGATGAATTTGATCGCGGTGCGGTCGCCGCACTTCCGGCGGTCGAGTTGACCGATCTGCATGTCGCGCTCTATGAGGCCCATGTCGGCGGCGATCACGATCGGGCCCGGAAACTCTATCGTCTCAGTCTCCCGTTGCTGGTATCCCAGGCCATCTACCGCATGCGTCTCACCAAATACGTCCTGAAAAAACGCGGCATTGCCGATGCCCTCCATGTCCGGGCGCCCTTGCCCGAACTGGACGAGTTCACCTGTCGTGACATAGACCTGATGTTGGCCGATTTAGTCAGTGCTTTCGATTCTAGCGAAACCTCGTCAGTCAACCAACAGACCCGTTGCCAGTGATCAAGTCCAGACCACATCTCGCGTCCTGCCCCATCACCCTTGGGGAGAGGGAACAGCACTGGTCGCGGAAAGCCGGCACGGACGCGTTCGATTTCAACTCCCGCGTTCGGATTACTCCTCCTCTTTCTGAGGGAGAGGCCTGCGACGAGCTCAGTCGTGTCGATTGAGGTGAGGGGGAAGGAAACGTCCAACCACCCACAATGACCATCGGCAATCCGAAAACATGCTAATCGCCAAGCAACTCAATCAGGATCGTGTCGCGGGCATCGAGGTCTTCACCGTCGATCTCAGCCAGGAAAAACTGTATCTCGGTTCGCTGCGCGAAGGGGAGGAAGTGAACGAATCCGGATATTTCGTCCGCAAAGGAAACCGGACGGTTTACCCACGGAAGAATCGCTCGCTCGTCGTTCGCATAACCACGAAGGACGGGGTCGAAGGTTGGGGCGAAACGTATGGTCTGGTGGCACCGCAGGCCACGGCCGCCATCATCACGGACCTGTTGGTCGGCTTTGTGGTCGGGCGCGATCCGTTCGCCGCCGAAGCCATCCACGACGAGCTCTACGATCTTATGCGGGTGCGTGGATACACCGGTGGGTTCTATCTGGATGCTTTGGCTGCCATCGATATCGCGCTCTGGGACATAGCGGGAAAGATTGCGGGCAAATCCGTCGCCGAACTGCTGGGCGGACGGACACACGAACGCATAACCGCTTACGTCTCCGGACTGCCGGAGGATAGCTTGGGCAAACGCTGCGAACTCGCGAAGTCCTGGCAGGAACGTGGTTATGATTCGTTCAAGTTCGCATTGCCGGTCGCCGATGAAGGAGCGGCCACCGAACTGAAGGCCCTCCGACAAACGCTCGGCGAGGATGCCCGCATCGCCTGTGACCTGCATTGGGCATTCGATGCCGACGGTGCGATCACCTTGGCGAATGAGCTCGCCGATGATCATCCATGGTTTCTTGAAGCGCCGGTTCCGCCGGAGGATCTCGACGCCCTGCGCGCGGTTGCAGACAACAGCAACCAGGTCATCGCTGTCGGTGAGGAATGGCGAACCGTTTACGACGCGCGACTACGTATCAACCGCGGAGCCTGCCATATCGTCCAACCCGAGATGGGCCACACCGGCATCACCGAATTCATGCGGATCGGCCGCTTCGCCGAAGATTTCGGCATTGAGATCATTCCCCACGCGACCATCGGTTCAGGCATATTTCTGGCGGCGAGCCTGCAAGCCAGTTCGACACTGGGCGATGTAACGTCTCATGAATTCCAACACTCGGTCTTCGAACCCTTCCGTAACTTTACCGGCGATGTCATGGAATGCACGGAGGGACAATATGCGATTCCAACCGGAACGGGCATCTGCGTTGAACCCTCTGAAGTGATGCGAAAGGCAATGACACCCATTCCTGCATGAACGACCGAATTGCAATCACGATGAATCCGAGGTCACGACGAAACGAATGTAGCAGCGAGCGTGAACGCGCAGACCGTTTAGCCAGAGAATCTGCTCGCTCACGCTCGCTGCGACAGGGAAGCCGATCCCCGTCGGTCGGGCAGATTCACAACTGCGCATGACCACTCTCGACTACCTCACGCTGCTGTTGTACATCATCGGGATCTTCGCGATCAGCGTTGCCTCGGCGCGGCGCACCGCGAGCCAGAAGGACATGTTCGCCGCCGGCCGACAGTCGCCGTGGTGGGCTTCTGGCCTGAGCGGATTCATGACGATGTTTTCCGCGAACACCTTCGTCGTGTGGGGCGGCATCGCGTATGAACTCGGATTCGTGGCGGTGATGATCAACACCTGCTACGGCATCGCGGCGCTGATGATCGGATACTACGTCGCCGGTTATTGGAACAAGCTGGGCGTCGCCACGCCGGCCGAATTCGTGCAGCTTCGCTTCGGCAAGACCGGTCTGCACTTCTTTACCTGGACGATGCTGCTCAAACGCATCCTCGGCGTCTCCGCCTCCCTCTACGCATTGGCGCTGTTGCTCGTCACCCTGATGCCGATGGATCTCACCCTGGCCATCATGCTCTTCGGCGGGATCGTGGTGATCTACACGATGATGGGCGGGCTTTGGGCGGTGCTGATGACGGACGTCCTGCAGTTCATTGTGCTCACCGTCGTCGTATTCCTGACCGCCATTCTCATGATCTTGGGCATCGACAGCTGGGGCGATTACTTCGAAGCCGTCCCTAGCACCTTCTTCAATCTCACCGCCGGCGGCTACGGATGGTTCTTCCTGCTCGGCTGGGTGATCATCCACTTTTTCATGATCGGGGCGGAATGGGCTTTTGTGCAGCGCTTCATTGCCGTTCGTAATCCGGTTGAAGCGCGCAAATCGTCCTACCTGTTCGGCATCATGTATCTCGTCACCCCGCTCTTCTGGCTGTTGCCACCGCTGCTCTACCGCGGTCAGGTGGGCGGCCTCGACAAGGAAAAGGCCTACATCCTCGCCGCCCAGTCTGTGCTGCCGCCTGGAGTACTTGGACTGATGGTCGCCGCTCTGTTCTCGGCCACCGCCAGCATGGTCAGTTCCCAGTTGAATGTCTTTGCCGGTGTGCTTACGAACGACTTCTACAAATCAATCTTTCACCCCAAGGCCAGTGAGCAGACGTTGGTCCGGGTCGGTCGCGTGTTCACCGCCTTGCTTGGTGGTCTGTTGGTTTTCATGGCGCTCATGGTTCCCAAGATGGGCGGTGCGGAGAAACTGATCGTCTCTATCAACTCCCTGCTCGTTGTTCCGCTCTTTGCCCCGACATTGTGGGGTCTTTTCAGCCGCAAGATCGGCATACGCGAAATGGTCATCGTGGCCCTGACGAGTTTCACCATCGGCGTCGCGCTGCGCTTTGGCATCGCCTCCAATCCGATGATCACCGACGGCCATTCCCTGTGGGATTTCGCGAACTATCTCAAGGCCAACAAGAAGAACGTCGAGGTTTTGGTCGGCGTCATCCTGCCGATCGTCATGCTGTTCGTGTTCGAACGATTCAAAGGCGGCAACGATCTGCGTGCAATCGAACTTGAGAAACACTCAAACGAAGCCGAAACACAGATTCCTGCGGAAGGAACCACCGGGCAATTCGATCCCTTCCCGGCAAGGATGGTCATGTTCAGTCTCTACGTGATGAGTGCCTGGATGCTCGGGATTGGCGTCTGGGGCAGCCAGGATCGAAACATTCTTTTTGGCTTCGCGGGAGTCTTGGTGGTGCTGGGAATCGCGGTCCAGATCGCACTGAAGCGATTGCAGCGTGTGGCCCGATAGCGACTCACTCACGCCGGATGCGGAGGCAGTGATTTCCCGGAAACGGTCCTCGTAGCTTTGTCATCCCACCGTCCGGCCACTTGATCTCGATTGTCTCGACCTGGTCGAATTCTCCCAGACCGAAATGCGCTTCCTGTGGATCGAAGGAAATGAAACCGCCGCTGGCGCGGATTTCGCGCAGTTGGTGTTTCTTACCGTCATCGCCGTAGCGGATGACGATGCGGGAGCCGATGGCGAATCGATTGCCGCGATAGTCGCGCAATTGGATCGTCATGGAGTTGCCCTTGGGGCCGTTGTTCTCGAACACGCGGAGTGAGGCAAAGGTCACGGGCAGACTCAATACGTCGAGGTCACCATCACGATCAAAGTCCACGTAGTTGAACGCGCTGGTGACGGCGTAATCAGTCAGGCCGAATTCATCGGTTTCCAATTCGAAACGCTTACCGTCTTGATTGTGGAAGAAGGTGTTGTTGTCGCGATTCTTGGATTCGATCCAACCGGTGGCCACATAGAGATCTTGGTATTCATCGTGATCCAGATCGGCAAAGCCGGCATGCCAGGTCCAGCCGGCGCGGTGCAGACCGAATTCACGGGCGCGATCACTGAGCGCTCCGGCGGAATCACGGACCAGGAACAGATTGTCCATGCCGCGATACTGCGGGATCTGGTCCGGGTAATCCTCATTCTCCATCGCGATGTAGGGCGATTGGATGCGCGACACGAACATGCGCACGTCGTTACGATGTTCCGGCGTCAGCGACAGGTAATCCTGCGTGGGATCGTTCACCGCGCTGCGGATCACTTGGTAGGCCATCCAGTCCTGACGCAGTTCCTTGGGAATGATGTGGTAGGTGAGCGCGAAGTTCTCGTTGCGATACGCGCGATACTTTTCCCGGAACTCCCGCATGAGTCGGCGCTCCTCCTCCGTGGCCGCCGTCTTCGCGTAATCGTCGAGGGAGATCCGGATGTTGTGCCGACCGCCCACATCCGTGCTCTCGGAAATCTGTGAAAAATAGAATTCCTGTTCCAGGTCGTTGTCGATGTCCGCAGCTTGGATGCTCATGGTGGATTCTGTGGTGATCGGGATCACCCCATCCTCGGGAGTGGCCTTCCGAAACTGTCCTTGGTCACCACCAAGATACAGGATGTCCGGTGCGAACCAGTCGTTGTAGCACATGAAGTCCGCCTGACCATCATGGTTGAAGTCGGTAGCCAACACACCATGGGTCTCTCCCGGCAGTGACGGCAGATCGGAGAGTTGCAGTCCGTCCGGACCCGGACCACTCACGAAGAGGATTTGGTTACGGCTGGATTCATGGGAGATCGGCATCTTGCGCGCGACGTGGCCGATCGAGTAGTTGCCAAGGAACAGGTCCAGCCAGCCGTTGCCGTCGAAGTCATGGAAGCCGATTCCGACTGCCGACGTGCCGGGGCGATGCGACAACGGAAACATGCGACCGTGCAGGAACTGGCCGCGCGTGTTTAGGTAGAGGAAATTGCCTTCATCCAAGGTGGTGAACACAATGTCCAACCATCCGTCGTTGTTGAAATCGATCAACGCGGCCGTCAGCACGCTCTTGCGGTTGAACACTCCCAGATCGAGTTCTTGGCGGGCAAACCGTTTGCCGCCGAGATTCGCATACAGATAGAGACCTCCGACATCCGCGTCGCCGCAGACGAGCACATCCGGATAGTTGTCCCCGTGCACATCACCGCTCGCGAGTCCGCGCACAAACTGATGATGAAAGATGGCGAACTTCCGGATTGAGAAATGCGAAGGCTGTTCAATGCCCCACTGGTCTCCGGGAGTTCGGGTGAACAACTTTCCGTCAACGGATCGGCGCACCAGGGATTGAGTCTCGATCGTGATCTTCCCCGTCTGAGGCGATTGATTGCTGAAACCGTTGAACGCTTGGAACGGCTTGGACGCCTCCGCAATCGCCTTCTCGATTTCCACCCATCGACGAGCTGGTGTGACTTCCGGAATCTCGCGTTGAATGGGAGCGGACGTCCGGAAATGCGACTCCAACAGATTCCGATGCATGTTCTGATCGATCTGTCGGAGTGGCGGGGCGAACAGACCGGCCACCAGTGCGAATAATACGACCGCGCTGGTGACGATGGCGGCGACCCGTTGGGAGAAAGCCCGGGCGACGATCAGGTAGGAATAGAAGCTGTAGCTGCCCAGAGTGAACAACAACACCATCGCGAAAGACACGGGCACGCCCAGTCCCATCAGCATGGCGACCAAGACGACATCGAAGGCCATTGGTACGGGCAAGAACACACCGAACACCGCCAGGCCGATCATCGCCCAGATTTGTTGATCGCCTTCGCCCAGATTGTTGATGGACTGGATGACATCGAACGGCAGGAAGGTAATCAGCGTGCTGCCGAGGAAACCCGCGAGGATCATGAGCGGCACGGTCTGTTTGCCCAGGCGCAGCAGGTTGCTGAAGAAGGTCTTGAACGTCCAAACCAGTGCTTCACTCCAGTTTGCGGGCGGGCCTGTGTCCGCGGCGAGATCACAGACGGAATCGATCGAGCAGGATTCCGCAGCCTCGGTCTTGGCGGTCATCCACGATGCGGGAGCGAATCTCACGAGCAGTGGAACGAATCCGAAGATCAACAGCAGGGAGAATCCGAGTTTCAATGCCGCGAGGTACCACGGGAGCAACGAAAACATCATGCCGATCACGACCACGTTCATGCTCGGCGAACTGAGCATGGCGCCGAGTGCGGTTTCCGGCCGCGCACCGCTCTTCTTCAATCCGTAGGCGACCGGGGCGGCGCAGTTAACACAGAGCCCCATTGGTGCACCGATGAGAAAGCCTTTGAACGTGTTGGCAAACAATCCCTCGATGCGTCCCTTTTCGATGAAGCCGAGCACGGTGACCAGGCAGGCTGCGAACACGAGACCGAAGGCCATTCCCTTCTTGTTCGTATCCATCCAGTTGACCGTGGTGAACACGATCTTTTTCCACGCCGGATCGTCCGGTGATACCGGCAGCACGATGTCGAAGGCGATCCCCTGCAGGTCCCGCTCCACGCCGATCGCGCCTTTTTCATTCAAGTCGGGATAGCGCGAACCCATCCAGAAACTCGCCGCCACGCCGATCGTCAGCATGAGGCCGATGATCAGTCGCTTGTCGAAGAACGGATTGGCGCGCGTGGTTTCCAAAACGGTGTTGCGATTGGTATCTCAAATTCATGGCAGATCTGCATGAAAGAAATTCAGGCTGATTCCGCTACCTCCTTGGCGAACACGTCCGTATAACCGACGGCATGTCAATCAACGCGACCGTGATCGGACAATACGAGGCGCAATGGGGCGAAGGACCGGTCTGGCACGACGGCCACCTGCTCTACGTGGACATCGAGGGAATGAAGATCGTGGATTTCGATCCCGCGACCGGATCCGAGACGATCATCGAAGTGGGCGAACGCGTGGGAGTGGTCGTTCCGCGATCCTCCGGCGGATGGGTGATGGGTGGCGACAACGGGCTTGCATTGGTGGATCCGAAGACGGGATCCCGCAATCCGATTGCGGATCCGGAACCGGACAAGAAACCGGACAACCGGTTCAACGACGGTAAGTGCGATCCAGCGGGTCGCTTCTGGGCAGGAACTATAACTACCGTGAAGAAGACCGGAGACGCCGCGCTCTATATGCTGGATGCGAATGGTGAGTTGCATCTGAAGTTTCCCAACGTGACCAATTCCAACGGGCTCGCGTGGTCGGCGGACGCATCGCAGTTCTATTACATCGACACCCCGACCAGGAAGGTGCGCGTGTTCGATTTCGACAATGCTACTGGAGAGATCTCGAACGAACGCATCGCCGTGGACACCGGAGCGATTGACGCGAGTCCGGATGGCATGTCCATCGATGTGAACGGAAATCTTTGGATCGCCTTCTGCCGGGGAAGCGCCGTGGTTTGCTTCGATCCTCGCAACGGCAACGAGCTCGACCGAGTTCCCATGCCGGTTTCTGGAGTGACGTCATGTGCCTTCGGTGGACAGGAACTGGATTTGCTTTACATCACCACCGGCCAGTTCACGGGGCAGCCGGAGGCCGGAGCCGGCAGACTGTACGTGGCGGAACCTGGCGTGGCTGGGCAGCCGACAGTCCCGTATGCGGGCTGAATCGGGCTTGGGATAGGCAGACTATTCACGGTCGTATCTTGCGCTCCCGGGATGCTGGCGCGTCGATTGACGTCCTTCTAGGTCGTTTAAACTTCGAGTCTGCGTAACGGCCTCGTCGGTCCGGTTGAACGCGGCATCGACGGAGCGATGCCCTCCATTGGCGTTTCGGATGGGACCGGTACAGAAAAAGACCGGGTCAGATGTCCCTCGATATCTGACCCGGTCTTCTGCAGTAGGAACCGAGAACCAATGGTGTTAGAACCAAGTGTGATTTTAGCAGAGGTCGTGCCGTTCCCGGTCGTTCTCAGATTTCAGTGGATCTTTCCCTTGGAAAACACGTTCAGCACCACAACTCCGGCTATAATCAGCGAAATTCCCAACCATCCGGCCGGATCGATCCTTTGTTTGTGGATGATGGTCGCAAGAATGGAAACCAGAACGATCCCCACTCCGCTCCAGATCGCGTAGACCATTCCCATTTTCAATTCCTTGAGAGTCAGCGAAAGAAAGTAAAACGCTGAGCCGTAGCCGATCGTCACAATGGTGCTCGGGACCAGGCGGGTAAACCCTTCGGCGGACTTCAGCGCCACCGTGGCGATCACTTCACTCACGATCGCAATGCTGAGATACAGATAGCTCATGCCCGTTGGTGGGCTGCCCGTCCCCAAATGCCAAGCATCAATGCCTTGCGTTCGGCATTGTCCGTCCGTGCCCATTGGTGTTCAATCCCGGCCCTCGTGAGCACGACGCATCCGTTGACCACCACTGGCTTTGAGATTCCCAACTACCGGATCACCCGGTCATTGGGGGTGGTGCGGGGCATCATCGTGCGGTCGCGGTCGGTGATCGGGAATTTCGGGGCGAACCTGCAGACCATCTTTGGCGGCAACATCACGATGTACACCACCATGTGCGAGCAGGCACGGGATGACGCGTTCAACCAGATGCTCACGCATGCGGCTGAACTCGGGGCCAATGCGATCATCGGGATCCGTTACGACGCGAACGAAATCGGAGCCGGCATCACGGAAGTGCTTTGCTACGGCACGGCGGTTTTTGTAGAACCCGAGGAAAAGAACTCAGATCAGTAGACATGGCAGGACACAGTAAATGGGCCAACATCAAGCGCGCCAAGGGCGCCAATGACATCAAGCGGGGCAAGATCTTCGCCAAACTCAGCCGTGAGGTGACCATCGCCGCGCGCATGGGAGGGCCGGATCCGGACATGAATCCGCGCCTGCGCATGATGTTGCTCAAGTGCCGCTCGGCCAACATGCCGAAGGACAACATCGAACGCGCCATCAGCAAGGGTGCCGGTGGTGACGACGGCACGAAATACGAAGATCTGACCTACGAGATCTACGGTCCCGGCGGCGTCGCCATCCTTGCTGAGATCAGCACGGACAATCGCAATCGTACCGCGTCCGATATCCGCAGCTTTGTCACCAAAGCCGGCGGCAATATTGCCACGGCGGGAGCGGTCACCCGATTGTTCCAGAAGAAAGGCCAGATCGTTGTCGCTCGCGAGAACGCTGATGAAGACGAGTTGATGGAGCTTGCTTTGGAAGCAGGCGCGGAAGATTTCAAAGCCGAGCCCGAGGGTTTCACGATCGTGACCGAGCCGGACACTTTTGAAGAAGTTGCGAAGGCGGTGGAGGCCAAGGGCATCGCGACGGAGGTCGCCGAAATTTCCCAGATCCCTGACATGACCGCGCCCTTGGATGCCGGTGCCGCCAAGACGTTGAACACGTTGATCGAGAAGATTGAGGATCACGACGACGTGAACTCCGTGTACCACAACGCAGAACTGCCGGAAGACGAGGAATAAAATTCCAAACTCCAGCCAGAGTCACGGTAGGAATCGGCGTCGCTCGACTGGGGTTTCGGGCGTGAGGCTTCTTTGGAGTTTGAAGCTTGAGGCTTGGAGTTTTCCCTCAGGATTACTGATGACTGATCACTGTTGACCGGCTACTTTCCGCGCCACGTGTCGGGGTCAGATGGCAAACCAAGCATGGCGGAGCGGATGTTGTCCGCGCTGGCGGTTTTGGTTTACGACCGGCCGCGGCTGTTTTTCGACCCACAGATCCTGCTGTTTCTCGCGTGCATCTGCTACACGCCCTACAAGTTGGAATTCTCCACGAGCCGCAATGACCTCGTTGGATCGGAGAAGCGTTATCACCAGAACTTTCTGAAATTCCGCGAGGAGTTTCCGGTAGAGGATGACCTGGTGATCATTGCCGAGAGCAACGATCACGAGAAGAACCGGCAGTTCATCGAGCGCGTCGGCGCCAAGCTGGAGGCGGAGACGAATCTCTTTGCGAATGCGTTTTACAAAGGCGACCTCAACATGCTGGGCGACAAGGCCCTGTTGTTCTTGGAGGCGGACGACCTCAAGGCCTTGCACGAACAGCTGCAGGAGTTTGAACCTTTCGTTTCCAAGTTCGCGAACGCGACCAACTTCATTTCCATCTTCCAGCTCATCAACACCGAGTTTCGCCTGGCGGAAGACAAGTCGGAGCAGGAAATCGATCAGCTCATCGGGTCATTGCCCGCGCTCAACCGGATTGTCGAGCAGGCCAACGATGCGTTGATCCGTCGCGGCCGTCCGCCTTCCCCGGGCATCACGGCGCTGTTTGGCGGAGCCGAGGCGCAGAACGCACTCTACATCACGTTCAACGAAGGCCGCGTCTACCTGGCGACCGTGCAGTCCGCACACGAGGATGTGGAGAAGGCCGCAGTTAAACGCCTAAACGAGATTGTCGCCGAGGTGAAGGAAGAAGTACCCGGATTGAGCGTGGGGGTGACGGGCGAACTGATTCTGGAACTTGCCGAAATGGATCAGTCGCAGAAGGACACCATCAAGGCGTCCCTCATTGCGTTCACTTTGGTGGGATTGATCTTTGTCTACGGCTATCAGGAGACGGGACGGCCGATCAAGGCGTCCGCCTGCCTGCTCGTGGGGCTGGGTTACACGATGGGCTACACGACCCTGGTGATCGGGCATCTGAACATCCTCACCATCACCTTCGCGCCGATGTTGATCGGGCTCGCGATTGATTTCGGCGTGCATCTGGTCACGCGCTACGAGGAGGAATTGCGCATGGGCCGCGATGAACGGGACGCCATCCGCATCGCCCTGGTCAACACCGGGCAGGGAATCTTCACCGGTGCCCTCACCACGGCCGCTGCGTTCTTCGCGATGGCGATCACGGAATTCGACGGAATCCAGGAGATGGGGTTGATCGCCGGTGGCGGGCTGTTGCTGGCCTTGGTCCCGATGATGACGCTGTTGCCGATCCTGCTCATTCGCGGCAAGCAGAACATTATCGATCATGAGCAGGCCGAAGCGGGACAAGCGCGACGCTCACGCATCGAACAGGTCTGGTTGAGCCGACCGCGCGGGATCTCGGTTGCGACCATCACGCTTTGCGTCCTGGCGATCTGGCAGACTTCTGGTGGCCGCGTTTATTTCGACTACAATCTGCTCAACATGCAGTCTGACGGTCTGCAGGCCGTTGTGTACGAACGCAAACTGATCGATTCCGCCGGCAACTCGGTGCTCTATGCGGCGCTGGTCGCGAATTCGGTGGAACATGCCAACGAACTCGAAGCCGAGGCACGCAAGCTGGATACGGTTGCGGATGTGAAGTCGATGGCGAAGTACTTTGCCGACGATCCATCGGATCGACTGGCCCGGATTGCGGAAGTCCGTGATTTGGCAGGATCCATCCGATTTGGCGCCATCGATGAGCGTCCCGTGCGCACTGCCGAGGTGAGTCAGGTGCTCTATTCGTTTCAGGGCTACCTCGGAGCCGCCTCGCGAGCCGTGCAGAACCGGGAAGGAGACAGTAATCTGTATTTCCAGATCCGATCACTCTGGGACGCTGTAAGGGACTTGCGAAAGTCGTTGAACGCCGGTGATCCCAAGCACGTCGCCACGCAGGTTGCATTCTTTCAACATGCTTTCTTGGATGATCTGCGGAAGACGTTCGGCAACCTCGCGGCGCAGAAGGCGGATGGGGCGATCACGCCGGATGATCTGGCTCCGTCACTACGTGCGCGCTTCGTAGGTATCAGCGGCAAGCACCTGGTGCAGGTCTATCCCAAGGAAGATGTGTGGCAGAAGAAACACCAGGAAGCCTTCGTCGGTGAATTGCGGACGATTGATCCTGACGTCACCGGAACACCGGTGCAGATGCTGGAGTACACCACCCTGTTGAAGGACAGTTACATCGAGGCGGCGTATTACGCGTTGGGCGCCACGGCGCTCATGGTGGGTTTCCATTTCCGATCACTCGTTTGCATGCTCCTGGCGTTGCTGCCGGTGGGAATCGGCACCATCTGGCTGGTTGGACTCATGGGATTCCTGGGTATTCCGTTCAATCCGGCGAACATCATGACTTTGCCATTGGTTGCGGGAATAGGGGTGACCAGCGGGATTCATATCTTGAATCGGTTCAGTGAAGAAAAGACGCCGTCGCTGCTGTCCAAAAGCACGGGCAAAGGCGTGCTCGTGTCGGGATTGACGACCATCGCCGGGTTCGGCAGTTTGTCCGTCGCCGATCATCAGGGCATCGAAAGTCTGGGTTACGTGATGTCGATCGGAACCCTCACTTGCATGGTGGCGGCGCTGACGTTTTTACCGGCGGTAATCACCCTGTTGATGAAAGTCGGGTGGACAAAAAAATAACCCAGCGACGTTAATGCACCCTACGTCGCTGGGCTGTGAGGAACCGAGGCCAACTAAAACCTCAATCAACTGATATAAAAAGATAGGACCGGGTTACGAAAAGTCAATGTACGAATGAACAGAATACGTGGTTAACTGTATGGCCTTGGATTTAAATAACGTTAAAGTTTGTGCTTTACTCGTATTAATCGGAGTAAAGGAACGGTTTATCTCATACGGCTTCAGTCGACACGGTTGATACCGTAGAAATGTTGTCCAAACGGCAAAAAAACAGCTTTATCTGGGTTTTTTTCACCTTGGTTTGTGGATTTTTGAATGGGGTCCGCCCATCGAGGTGCCATGCCGAGCCTGCTTTTCAGGCCGGGCCGTTGGTTCATGACTTCGAGGCGACGCTCACCGGCGGGAGCCGGCGCGAAGTCGTGGGTCCGTTTTACTTCCGTGAACAGCTTGGATCCAAGGAGACTTGGGCGTTTCCCCCTTTCCTGTCGCGCACGGTTGACACAGAGCTGGATTACACCGAAGTGGATGTGCTCTACCCGCTACTGACTTATGATCGTTTTGGAAAGGAGAGTCGGATCCAGCTGATGCAGGCGTTGAGCCTGTCCGATTCCGGTGAACAGGATGATTCCGTTACGCGAAAGCTCTCGATCTTTCCGTTCTACTTCCAACAACGCTCAACGAATGCGGCGAAGAACTACACGGCGCTCTTTCCCATCTACGGCACGATGAAGAACCGGATGCTGCGCGATGAGGTCAGTTTCGTGATGTTCCCGGCGTATGGAATGTCGCGCAGACGTGATGTCGTGACGCACAACTACCTGTATCCCTTCTTTCACCTGCGCGAAGGCAATCATCTCAAGGGCTGGCAGCTATGGCCGGTGGTCGGACGCGAAGTGAAGAAACCTCACACGATCACCAATGACTACGGGTTGGAAGAAATGGTGCCGGGCCATCGGAGGGACTTTTTCCTGTCGCCGTCCTTCCTGCGCAACCATCTGGACATCGGTACGACGAACGAGATCCGCGAGACGGCGGTGTTACCCTTGTTCAGTTTGTCGCGTTCACCCGCGAGGGACTCTTCGGTGTTTGCGTGGCCGTTTCTGAAATACACCCACGACAAGGCGAATCGTTATCGCGAATGGGGATTCCCCTGGCCGCTCTGGCTCGTCGCGCGCGGTGAAGGCAAACACATGACCCGTTTCTGGCCGCTCTTCAGCCAAGGTCGCAAAGGCACACGTGAGGGCAGCCGACTGGAGGGCGAATTCTACGCCTGGCCAATCTGGAGTGAGAAGCGCGCCTACGACACGTCGCTGGAGCGACGTCGTAGTCGGATCCTGTATTTTCTGTTTTCGGACATCTTGGAACGCAATCCGGAAACCGGAAAGGACCGCCGCCGCAGGGATCTTTGGCCGTTGTTCACCTACCGCAAGGAACTTGACGGGCGCGAACGTCTGCAGGCGCTTTCGCTCCTCGCGCCATTGCTGCCAAACAACAAGAGCGTGGAAAGAAACTGGTCGCCGCTCTGGGCGTTCTGGCGCACCGAAAAGAATCCGAAGACCAACTCCCGCAGCGACTCATTGATGTGGAATCTCTGGCGTCGCGACATCTCTCCGGGACAACGGAAGAACTCGTATTTATTTGGCCTGTTGCGGTCCACAAAAACTGATGACGGGACCGATTGGACATGGTTCCATTTCCTCCGCGATCGAGCCGACGATGCTGCGAAAGCCAGCTCCGCTGAGCGTGAAAACGTCCGCCTGCCCAAGCCGCAGATCGGTCCGATCTCGATTCGGCCGGTCACCGCACTGAATTTCAATGACTGACTGATCAGATGTTTAGTGACATTGGCAAAATGACGGTCTTGGCGTGGCGCACAATCTGTGCGTTGCCGCTCACCTTTCGTCATCTGCGGAAAGTGCTCGAGCAGCTGTATGAGATCGGCAACGCCAGCCTGTTGATGGCCTGCATCCTGTCGATGTTCATCGGCGGTGTGCTCGCACTGCAGACGGGACCGGTTATGGTCGAGCGCGGCTTGGCCAGCGTTGTCGGCGCGGTGGTCGGCCTGTCTGTCTGCAAGGAATTGGCGCCGGTCATGATGTCCGTATTGATCGCCGGACGCATTGGTTCCGCCATGGCGGCCGAGATCGGATCCATGGCCGTTTATCAGGAGATAGACGCGTTGCGCACGATGAACATCAACCCCGTACATTACCTCGTCTTTCCGCGCGTCATTGCCATTACCATTGCCCTGCCTTGCCTCGTGCTGTTCGCTGATCTCATCGGTTGGATGGGCGGTGCCCTGGTATCCGCCTCCAATCCGGAGATCGCCATTCCGTGGCAGGCCTACTTCACCAATCTGGCATCAGTCGTCGACACCGGTGACGTGGTCAATGGACTGATCAAGAGCGGACTCTTTGCGATGATCATCGGACTGGTGTCCTGTCACCAGGGGCTGGCGACGATCGGTGGTCCCCGCGGCATTGGTCGCTCCGTCACCAAGGCAGTCGTCAACTCGATCGTGCTCATCCTCATCACCGACTATTTCATCACGCGGCTGTTGCTGCGCCTGGACCTCTGAGACATGACGGACGATTGCATAACCGAGAACGGCAAGGCCTGCGTTTCCGTGCACGGCGTGCGCAAGAACTTCGGTGACCACGAGGTGCTCAAAGGGATCGATTTCGATGTCCGCTGCGGTGAGATCTTTGTGATTATGGGGCCCAGCGGCAGCGGCAAAAGCGTGTTGCTCAAGCACCTGATCGGTTTGGAACAACCCTCATCTGGTGAGGTTCGGATCGACGGTCACACGATCGATTCCCCCGAACTGTTGAGCAAGTACCGCATCGCCATGGTGTTTCAATCCGGCGCGTTGTTGAGTTCGTTGAGCGTTTCGCAGAACGTCGGCCTTTACCTGCGCGAGCACCGGCTCAAGCCCAGTGATGAAATCGACCACATCGTACGGGAAAAACTGAAGATCGTCGGGCTCGAAGGCGCGGAGGACAAGATGCCGACCGAACTCTCCGGCGGCATGAAGAAGCGCGTGGCCATCGCGCGCGCCCTGGTCATGGAGCCGCAGTTGATTCTGTACGATGAGCCGACCAGTGAACTCGATCCGTTGATCTCCATCACCATCGGGCAGGAGATCATGAAGATGCGGGAAGAGACCGGCGCCACGTCCATCGTGGTTACGCATGATCGCGGTCTCGGCTTTGGCATCGCCGACCGCATGGCGATCATTCGGCACGGGGAGATCCTCGCTCTCGGCACACCGATGCAGGTGCGCAACAGCGGGAACCAAGAGGTGCAAACCTTCCTCAATGCCAGTTTTCAACGTCAACCGTCAGAAGAAGAAAAAGAGACCGAAGAATCATGAAAGGATCATTGGAAACCAAACTCGGCGTGTTCTTCGCGCTGGCCGCCCTTGCCGCGGTGATGCTGATCGAACTGTCCGGTGGTATGGACGCGTTCAAGAAGGGCTACCAACTCTACGG
>JAYPXF010000002.1:0-46316 GCA_038154405.1 Verrucomicrobiales bacterium
GGATGATCTGTTCGGTCGTGTGTCGCGTTTTCTTCATTGATGGTTCTTCTGGTTTTCCCGGAAAAACATCTCATTCGCAATGGACCAATTCTTGGGGGCCCAACCAGGTTCGACAATCAATCGGTCAGGGGACGACACACCGCATTGATCTTCATCTACAACAGCACGTGCAGTCATTGCGTCGACCAGCTGGGTGCGCTTCGCAAACATGCTGATGTTTTGAAAGCAGCTGACCTGGATGTCCGGGTCGTAGCCGGTCAATCCGCCGAGAGCCTGCAGGAGTGGCTCGCCAGCGTGGCCAAGTTTCCCGCGACTTTCGGCGCGGATCCGGAAGAAAAGTGGTTTCGGACCATTGGTGCCTACGACGACTTCAACGATATGCCGCTGCACGCGACCATCTACGTGGATCCCGAGGGAAGCATGCTGTGGCAGGACATCGGATTCGAACCGTTCATGGACATCGAATTGTTCGTCGCGGAAACGCTGCGTTTGCGAAAAGCCTATCCCGCGGGCCAAGCGGACTGAGCCGTCAGTGTCCCAAACGCGATCAGGTCAGTTTCAACTTGGGCAGGTCCTGCAGATCCACCAGGCCGACCGGTTCCTTGCGGCTGTTGACCACGATGAGGTCGTCGATGTTGCGCTGGCTGAATTCCCGCAACGCCTCTGCCGCAAGGGCATCCTGCGAGATGCTGCTGGGTTTTTTCGTCATCACAGATTTCAACTGGCGGGAAAGTGATTGTTCGCCCTCGCTGATCAGACGTCGCAGATCTCCGTCCGTGAACACGCCGATCAGTTTGCCGGCCTTGTTGGTAACGCTGATGCAACCGGCGCGGGCCTTGGTCATGATCATCAGGCCGCTTTTTACCGAGAGCGTCTGGGCGGCCACCGGATTACGATCGCCCGTGCGCATCACATCTCTGACCTTCAACAACAGTGAGCGGCCGATGGATCCGGCCGGGTGATAGCGGGCGTATTCTTCCTCCGTAAATCCGCGGGCCTTCAAAACCGCCATGGCAAGCGCGTCGCCCATCACCAACATCGCGGTTGTGCTGGTGGTCGGCGCCAGGTTGAACGGGCACGCTTCCTTCGGCACCTTCACGTTCAACGCCACGTCGCTGTGTCGGGCGATGGTGGATTTCGGATCGCCCGTGAGGCTGACGACCTTCACCGCGAAGCGCCGCAGCGCCGGCATGAGATTGACCATCTCTTCGGACTCACCGGAATAGCTGAGGGCCAGAATCACATCGCCGTCATTGACGATGCCGAGATCGCCATGCAAGGCATCAACACTGCTGAGCACCACGCTCGTTGAACCCGTACTCGTCAGGGTGGCGGCGATTTTCTGGCCGACGTTGCCCGACTTGCCGATGCCGACGACGACGATCTTCCCCTGCTGGTTGAGACAATCGAGGATCTCCGCCACCGCCGCATCAAACTCCTTGTCGAGCTTGCCGCGCACTGCGCGGAGACCCGCCAGCTCGATATCGAAGATGCTCTTGGCGTAGTGGGAATGGCTCACGGTTTTGCGGACCGTCTATTCGGAATTCGGATAGCTGCCGAGAATCTTCACGAAGGCGCACTGCTGCTCCAGCTCGTCGAGTGCCTTCTCGATCTTCTTGTCCCCGGAGTGCCCGTCGAGATCGATGAAGAAAAAGTAATGCCAAGCGCGCCGTTTGCTGGGACGCGATTCGATCTTGGTCATGTTGATACGGTGCTTGCGCAGGGAAGCCAAAGCGTTGTGCAGGGCGCCGACTTTGTCCGCAATGCTGAACATGATGCTCGTGCGATCCTTGCCGGTGGAAGGACTGCACTCGCGCCCAAGCACGAGAAAACGGGTGGTGTTGCTGGCGTTGTCCTGGATGTTGTGTTCGATGATCGGGAGATTGTATTTCTCTGAACAAAGGACACCGGCAATGGCGGCGGCGGTGCGACTGCGTTTCGCCATCTGGGTGGAACGCGCATTGGAAGACGTTTCCACAATCTCCACTTCCGGGAGAAACTTCTGAATCCACATCCGGCATTGCGCGAGCGTCTGCGGGTGGACGTAGAGTTTCTTGATCTGCTTCTTGGGAACCTTGCTGAGCAGGTTGTGCGCGATCGGCAGTTGGATCTGGGCGACCACCTTCAGTTCGCTGTCCACGAACATGTCGAGCGTGTGATTGACCACGCCTTCGGTCGAATTTTCGATCGGGACCACGCCGTAGTCCGCCCGGTGCTTCTCCACCTCGGCGAACACGTCGGCAATGGTCTTCTGCGGCGAGTACTCGAGGCTCGAGCCGAAGCGCTGAATCGCGGCCTGATGCGTGAACGTGGCTTCCGGCCCGAGATAGGCGATGGTCATCGTCTTCTCGAGCGACAGGGAGCTCGACATGATCTCGCGATAGATCGCGCGCATGGCCGAATCGCGGATCGGTCCGTCGTTGAGCTTGCACACCCGGGCCAGCACCGCCTGTTCGCGATGCGGCGCATAGATCTCCTGACCGTGCTGCAGCTTGTGCTCCCCAATGGCGCAGGCGTGCTCGGTGCGTTCGTTCAGCAGCTTGATGATCTCCCGGTCCAACCGGTCGATGGCTGTGCGATGCTCGGCAAGTGACATGTGCACCCAGTCTTTCCACTCGCCGCCAAAAGTGCAAGCACTCCTACGGCCACGGAGGGCATCACTTGGTCGTGAGCCTCGTCGAACCGGCTCTGTCGATGCCGTGCCTCAAGAGCCGAACCGATTCGAACTGGCTCACGACAAAAGGTTCCCTCCGGTCATGGCTATTTCAGGCTCGCGAGATATTCGACCAAGTCACGGAGGTTGCGTTTGCCGAGCATGGCGTGGAGGCCCACGGGCATGCCGGACAGGCCCTTGCGGCGGAAGGTGATGTCCTTCTTGTTGATGGTCACGACGCCGTCTTCGAAGGAGACCAGATCCAGTTCCGTATCGGTCTCGCGCTTGACGACGCCGGCGAACTCGGCTCCGCCATCCTCCGGTCCACCGTTCACCTCCACCGTGATGTTCTCGAATCCTTCGGCGATCTTGGCACTCGGTTGCACGAGGGCTTGCAGGAGATATTCGCGATTCTGCTTGGCGCCGATGTTCGTCAACTCCGGTCCCGCCTCACCGCCCTTGCCGTCGATCTTGTGACAGCGGGAGCACTGCACGTCGCGCCGGCCCTTGAAGATGTCCGCGCCGCGTTCGGCATTTCCGCCATTGAGGGCGACCAACCACGGCGCCATCTCACCGGCAGCGGTTTGTTTCTTGTCGAAGTCGGCAACCTTTTTCTGCAGGCCCTCGGATTTGCGGAGTCCAGCCGCTTCCAGGACGTCCAACTGTAGGGTGCCATCAAGTTTGCCGGCGGACAAGCTGTCCATCCACGTGGTGAGAATCTTGTCAGCCTGACCGGTCTTCAATGTTCCGAGGGCGGCAAAGGCCATCTGCTTTTCCACAACCGATCCCTTGTCCAAGGCCGTCTGCAGGTGTTTGAGCGCATCCTTCACGGACAGGTTGCCGACCAATTCAACCGCCGTCGCACGGAGATGCTCATCATTCGTCTTCAGTGCGGTCTCAATCGCAGCATCCAATGCGGGGCTTCTCAAGCTGGCCAATGCCTGCAACGCGGCGCCGCGGAGCTTGGAGCCGTTCCCGGCACCGACCGCGAGTGAATTGATGGTGTCCACACTGTCGCGCAGCCGCAGCTTCACCACCGCATCAATGGCGGCATGCTTCACCGCATCGGGCGCCGTATTGAGGATCCGCTTGATGTCGCCCTTCAACGCACTGACGGCAGCACCCGGTGATCGTTTGCCGAGCGGGCGATAGACACCCATGATGCGATCGCGGTCGTGTGGTTCACCCCAGGTACCCAGTGCGAACAATGCCTCAGTGCGAAGCTCGGGAGTGACCTTGCTGCTGCCGGCATATTTGGCGAGCGCCTGCGCTTGAACCAATCCACCCATGCGGAAGTTTGCGTTGATGACGCGCAACGCGAGCATGTTGGAGAACTTCTCCGGCACCTTCGGAAGCTTGTTCAGCAAGGCCGCGAGCTTCGGTTGAGCGCGTTCGATGGGAGCGTCGTTGATGGCGCGGGCAGCTTCCACAACCAGACGCGGATCCTTGTCGTTGAGGAACATCGCAATGTCCGGGCGCCCGGTCTGGCGCATGGCCAACAACGCCGCCATGCGAACGGCCGCGGACCGATTGGCACCGGCCTTCTTCAGTATCGCCACGTTGTTCATGCCGGCCAAGGCCATGACGCCAGCATGGCGCTCATACGCATCGGCGCCGTTGTTCGACTTGAGCATGGCGATGATGGCCGGCGCGTGCTGTGCGTTCGGTAGCTTGCCGAGCGACATCGCCGCGTGAAAGCGAACCCGGGCACTCTTGTCCTTTAACGAGGCAACCAACGCTTTGCCACCTTTCCAATACTTCGCTTCGCCAAAGACCTTGGCAACCTGCGCCCGAATCTCGCCATCCTCATCTTTCAACAACGATACGATCGAATCCAATGCCGCCCCGCTGTTCCGACCGACGATGCCCAAAGCCCAGATGGCGTGAATACGCGCGAACTGATTGCCGCTTTCCTTGGCGACCTTGGCCAACGCTGCAATGACACGGGGACCGCGCGCGGCGAGTTCCAGATGCGCCTCCTGGCGAATGCGGCGGTCCTTGTGACCGAGCAAGCCGATCAGGTGTTTCGTGTCGCGCTGTTCGAATCCTTCGCCCAACAGCGTCTTGGTCTGCGCCACCACGGCATCTGTTTTTGCGCTCTCGTGCGTGATCTTATAGATGCGTCCCTTCTTCTGTCGGGTCCAGCCCTGACCCCAATCGGCAAAGTAGAGGGAGCCGTCGGGGCCGAACTCCAGATCGGTCGGTTGCATCATGCCGCTGAAGAATTCGCTCTTGTCCAATTCGAACGACGCACCCTTGGGCTTCACCGAGAACGCCTGGATCTTGCTGTTCACGATGTTGCCCTTGAAATGGCAGAGGAAGAAGTGGTTGTCGTACTGCGACGGCAATCCCGTTCCCGGATAATAGACCAAACCGGAAGGACCATTGCCGACGTTGCTGATCGGGGGAAGGTAGGCAGTGGGACGAACGCCGATATCTTCGATCGGGTTTTCAACCGCCACACCGTTGTAATCCGCCTGTCGTGAGTTGTGGGAGATCCAGATGTGCTCGTACTTCCACGGCACGAGATCAAACCCGAGCGGTGCATGCTGATATCCGACGCGCCAGCCGCTGTCGGCGCCTTCCACAATGTAGACCAATCGTTCTTCATCACCGTGATCGAAGTCATTGTCGCCGGTGAAAAGATTCCCGTAGTTGTCGAACGCCAGTTCCTGTGGATTACGCAGTCCGCGATGAACGACCTCCATCTCGGTGCCATCGAGATTGCAACGGAACACCGCCCCCTCATCGGGATACGGCAACAGGTTCAACTCCTTCGTCACCACCGTCGCGCCGCGATCCCCGATGCTGAAATAGAGTTTGCCGTCCGGACCGATCGCCAGGCCGTGCATGTCGTGACCGGTGAAGCTGAACCGCACGCCATAGCCGTAGCTCATTGACTCGCGCCGCTTGGCCTTGCCCTGCTCGTCGATGCCTTCGAGTTCCCATAGGTGCGGGATGTTGGTGAAGTAGACCTTGCCTTTACGCGCCATGACACCCGACGCAATGCCGTCCAACACCGAATCGAACTTGTCGGCATAAATGGAGCTGAAGTCCGCCTTGCCGTCGCCGTCCCGATCTTCAAGCAGGCGGATGACTTCGGTCTCAATTCCGAGCTCCTCAAACTGCGGGCCGAAATTGCGGCGACTCATCTCGACGCGATCCTGCACCGTGCGACACGCGAGGTCGTCCTCGAGCATGAACATGTAGTGGCGGATATCCAACGTGCTGGTGCGGTAGCGATAGGTCTCCGCGACGAACACCCGTCCCTTTTCGTCGAGACAGAAGGCGACCGGATTGGCCAGCATCGGTTCCGCCGCCCAAAGATCGAGCTTGAAGCCCTTGGGCAGACTGATGCGCTTGAGATTGGTGGCGGCTTCCGGAGAGGCGGGGGCCACGTCGGGTTGGGCCATCCGGGGCCACGGAAGCAGTTGGTGGGTCCTGGCTCCGGCTCCGGTGATCGCGGCACCGTGGGAAAACAGGGCTCCGTTCGCTGCGACGACTACGAACAACGCGGCTCCGAGCAATCGGGACGAATTCAGCACGGCGGCAGATCATACGGCGACCTTTGGGACCGGCAAGCGTCATTTGGCCTCAGACGTATCGTGCGCCACGGGGTTCGCGGGGCGGGGATGACTGTGAAGGCCAAGCCTCCAACGGCGACTAGGACGTCACCGCTACGGGGCTGAGGCAGAACATTCCGTCTCAGGGTTCGGTTTGTTCCGGGTTACCCCTGTTCGTGCTGTTCCTCGATCACGGGTTCTGGTTCCTCCGCACCTTTGCCCTTCTTCTGCCGCCAGAGGAAGAAGGCGTAGCCTGAACCGAAGCCGATGGCGAAGGTGAGGAACAGGAGCAGGGCACGCGGCATCTCGATATCCACCCACAAGATGCTTGTAACCACCGGCTCCTTGTTCTGAAGGATGGTGATCAACACGAGAATAACGAGCACCGAAATGCCGGTCATCTTGAGGTTGGCTTTGATTCCATCGCCCATGGGTTCAAACTAGCGTGTCACTCGAGGTGCATCAACACTGAGTGGGGCTCATGGTTTCGGAATTCAGAAGACGACGGCGTTGAGACGGTCTTTACGGGATTACAAGATGGCGCTCGAATTCCCCTTGCCGCTCCAAATGACCGTCACTAGTTTAGCGGCATGGCGCTGGTCGTAGTCCTGATCATTCTGGGGGCGCTCCTCCTTTTTGCCGAAACCCTGCTGCCGGGCATGGTGGCCGGCACGCTTGGTCTGGTCTGCCTGATCGGCGCGGTCGTCATCGCCTACACCGACCTCGGTCCCGCCGTCGGGAATTGGGTGGTCTTGGTGGAAGCTGTCGGCTTCGGCTTCGGCCTGGTCTTCTGGTTCAAGTATTTCCCTTCCAGCCGCTTGGCCAGACCCTATGTCAGCCTGGGAACGATCGGAAACATCGATATCGCCCGGAATGACCTTTTGAACAAGGAAGGCATCGCCAAAACCCAACTTCGCCCTTCCGGCACGGCGATCATCGACGGTGAACGCGTCGATGTCGTCACGGAAGGAAACTTGATCGAGCCGGGCACGAACCTCAAAGTCGTGGCCGTTGAAGGCATGCGCGTCGTCGTCCGCGAATCCTGAATTCATCCCACAAACAATCGGAACTCTGAACGAAACATGAGCCTGAACACCCTAGCCGCCCTCGAAGGAAACACCGCGATCGTTGTCTACAGCATCGCCGGTTTCATCCTCTTCATTCTCGCGATCCTGCTGCTGAACTTCGGCATGATCTGGATCCGCGCCTGGTCATCCGGCGCCCCGGTCGGAATCGTAGAGCTGATTTCCCTCCGGCTGCGAAGTGTGCCGGTCGGTCAGATCGTCGACGCCCGCATCACCGCGGTCAAATCCGGCATCCCGCTGTCAATTGATCAATTGTCCACGCACTATCTCGCCGGCGGCAGCATCGACATGGTGGTGGCCGCTTTGATTGCCGCGCAAAAAGCCGGGATCGACATCGGCTTCGATCGGGCATGCGCCATTGACCTCGCCGTGAAAGGCACCAACCGCACCGTGCTGGAGGCCGTCAAAACCTCGGTGAATCCGAAGGTCATCGATTGTCCGAACCCCGCCAGCGGCGTGGCGAACATTGAGGCGGTCGCTCGCGACGGGATCGCCGTGAAAGCAAAAGCACGCGTCACCGTGCGCACCTCACTCCAGGGATTTGTCGGTGGTGCGATGGAAGAAACGATCGTAGCCCGTGTCGGTGAAGGTATCGTCTCCACCATCGGTTCGGCCGATTCCTACAAGGACGTGTTGGAGAATCCAGACCGTATTTCCAAGACCGTCTTGGGCAAGGCGCTCGACGCCAACACCGCGTTTGAAATCCTTTCAATCGATATCGCGGACGTCACCGTCGGAGCCAACATCGGCGCCAAACTGCAGGCCGAACAGGCCGAGACCAACAAACTGGTAGCCCAAGCTCAAGCGGAAGTCCGGCGCGCGGCCGCGGTTGCTTCCGAGCAGGAAAACATCGCCCGCGTCGCTGAAATGCGCGCCCGGGTGGTCGAAGCCGAGGCGCAGGTGCCCTTGGCCATGGCCGAAGCTTTCCGTTCCGGCAATCTGGGTGTGATGGACTATTACAAGATGCGCAATATCCAGGCAGACACCGACATGCGCGACAATATCGCTGGCGACAAGACCGGCGAATAAGGCCGATTCATGAACGACTGGATTTCACAAGGTGCCGGTTCGCTGCCAGGTTTGCTGGCGGTCGAACTCGACACCATTGTGTTTCTGGTCGTCGTGGTCGTTTCCCTCTTGGGTCGCCTTTTCGGCCGCAAAGAGGACCCTGAGCACGCTGAAGAGTGGATTGACAAGGACTGGAACGACCAGACCGAAGGTCAGACCCAGCAGAAATACGACTGGGAAGAGGAAATGCGTCGCCTGCTCGGTGGTGGTGAAAAAACCAAACCCACTCCCCCCGCCCTGCCGCAGCAACAAACGCAGGCTCCACCCCCGCTTCCCGGCAGCAATCAATCGACCGTCACGAGTGTCGGCGGTGCGCAGATTGTAACTCTTTCTTCCACTTCCCCTGTGGAAACGAGCAAGGGCGTGAGTTTTGATGATCTCAAAGCGGCTCAGGATGCTCATGAAAAAGCCCGGGTGGAACACACCCACGCCGGCGAAAAACTCCATTCCAAGACGGATGTGCCCGTTGTGGAACGTCGCGGGGGTCACGGCGTGGACACGGCCGCCGTGCTCCGGATGCTGCGGAATCCAGCTGGAGTCAGACAAGCCATCGTCGCCTCCACCATCCTTTCCCAGCCCAAGGGATTGGAGTAGATCGTCCGATTTGTTCCCGCGTCTGTGGCCGGTCTCTTGACCGAGCCACCCGCTAGACCGGAGGTCTCCCGATCCGAGTGGAGCCCGGGCACACACGTGGAGAATTCCGGTTCGCTACTCTTTTTCCAACGACCCGAGAGTCCACGCGCTTACGCTCGCGGCTACAGTGCGAATATTGTGGTCGGGTAGGATCAGCTCATGCGCATGGGCATGAGAACGTAGAGGAAGTGGTCCTTGCCACGGATCAGGCCGGGGCTGAGTTCGTCGTTCAGCTCCATGTAGATCTCTTCGCAGTCCAACACCTTCAGCGGATCCATCATGTAGCCGGGATTGAAGGCTACCGACACTTCGTCGCCGCCGTAGTTGATGGCGATGCTTTCGCGGCCCTCACCGACTTCCGGTGTGTTGGCCGTGATCGCCAGGTTGTTGGAGCCGAAGGTCAGTTTGACGGAGTTGGACTTGTCATTGGTCATCACTTCGGCGCGACGCAGGGCCTGCAGCAGCTCGTCGCGAACGAGCGTAACGCGTTGCTTGGTCTCGCTGGGAATGACCTGCTTGTAATTCGGGTAGTTGCCTTCAACCAGCTTGGAGATCAGCAAAATCTCCTGTTGGTCTTCACCCCGGAGGTTGAAAGAGACCTGATTCTCGGAAAACCGGATTTCAACGTCGCCAGAGTTTTGTAGCAGGCGATTCAATTCCGTGACTGCTTTCGTTGGGACGATGATGTCACCGGTCGCTCCGCCATCTCCATTGAGCTCCTGCTCGTCCATGGCGAGCCTACGGCCGTCCGTGGCCACCATGGTCACCTTGTCGGACTTAAAGCTCATGAAAACGCCATTCAGGACGTAACGCGACTCATCCATGGAAATCGCAATCGAAGTCTTCTTCAGCATGGCCTTCACCTTCTCCTGCGGAAGGGTCACGGCTGAGGCTTCACCAAACTCCGGCATGGGCGGGAATTCGTCGCCCGAGATTCCATTGATCTTGTAGAAGGAAGCACCTGCTTTGAGGCTGGAAACACTCTTGTCGTTGGTATCCAGTTCAATCTCAGGAGCTTGCAGCTCGCGAACGATGCTGAACAGGCGCTTTACCGGAATCGTAGTTCCGCCATCCTTGCCCACCTTGGCCGCCACGCTGCAGGAAACGGTCACGTCCAGATCGGTGGCTGTGCACTTGAGGGAATCGCCTTCGGCCTTCAACAGGACGTTGGACAGGATCGGCAGGGTGGTGCGGGTGCCTACCACATTCTGGACGGCTTGCAGCCCGGCGATCAGCTGGTCTTTGGCGATGGCGAGTTTCATGGCTTATTACTAAATGATTCTTTAACTCAAAAAGCAGTAATATTAAGGGCTGTGAATAAGGACAAAAAGTCGCTGTGTCAAGCTACCAGCAGGGCCAAACGCAATATCTTGTGGTGTGAACAACCATAGAATGCCATCACTGGTTGTGTTCAAGACTCCAGCTTGCCGACACATCTCGTGTTGCTGCTGACATATTGCTGCACAACTTATTGGAAAGTTCTTAGTCGCTCGATAATGCCAGGAAGAAGCTCGATGACCTGCTCAATCTCCTCCTCGGTGGTATCGCGGCCTAGGGAAAAACGAACCAAGGCATTGGATTCTTCGGGACTCACACCCATGGCCAACATCACGTGGGACGGTTCGATCGACCCGGCCGAACAGGCGGAACCACTGGAACCACAAATGCCTTCCATGTCCAAACCAGCCATCAACGCGATGCTATCGCATCTAGTAACGGTAAAGGAAACGGTGTTTGCCAAGCGCTGGGTGGAATGGCCACGAAAAGTGGCGTGTTCCATGGAATCCACCGCGGCGATCAATCTGTGCGACAGACTCTCCAAGCGATTTCGTTCAAACACCGGTTTTTTGACAAAGCGCTCCAAGGATTCGCTAAAACCTGCCAAAACTGGAAGATTCTCGGTACCCGCTCGGCGTTCGTTCTCGTGGGCTCCACCAAACAAGACCGGATGGGGCAAGAGGGGCGATTTTATATATAGGGCCCCAGAACCACGCGGGCCATGGAATTTGTGAGCACAAATGGAGACGAGATCCGCATTGAATTGTCCGATCTCATGGAATTCCTCCTTTCCAAACCACTGGGCGGCATCCGTATGAAACAGGATTCCCCGTTTTTGGCACATTTCTCCGCATTCTGACACAAACTGTATCGTTCCAGTTTCATTGTTGGCGGCCATTATCGATACGAGCACGGTGTCATCTCGCAGCGCAGCTTGCAGATCTTCCGGGTTCACGAGTCCGTTGGAATCAGCGGGGAGACGGGTTACTTTGAAGCCTTCGTGTTTCTGCAGGTAGTCAAAACAATGCAGAACGGCATGGTGCTCGATCGTGCTAGTGATCAGATGACGTCCCTTGTCTCGCAATAGCCTGGCGGTCCCGAAAATCGCGAGATTATTCGCCTCTGTTCCACCACTGGTGAAGACCAATTCGCTGGGCTTGCAGCCCAGCACGATCGAGCTGCGATCGCGCAATTCATCGAGCATGGCGCGGGCTTTGCGGCCGATATGGTGGACACTGGACGGATTTCCCCAAACCTCTGCGAAAAAAGGTTCCATTGCCGCCCTCACATCAGGATCGAGCGGCGTGGTCGCGTTGTAATCGAGGTAAATCGAACGCATTTCCGGCATTAAAAGGGCGAAAAACGCTTGCGGCAAACAGGATCTCCAAAATGTTGTTCGCCGTCCGCATTGTGAAAAACCTGTGAACAGACTTTTGGGTCCAGCTGGCAGGATTGTGGATAGGGCGTGGGTAATTGAACCGAATCCCAATGTTCTGGACGTGTTCATGAATGTTTTTTACTTGCCGGATGGGTGGTTCCAAATCACGCTAATTCAGTTCGGCAGCGTCAGAATTGGCGCGCCGATATTTGTTTCTAATCACTGAATTTTTTATGAGCAGCGAATCGAAGAACGTGCCGTATCCCGGAATTCCAACCACCTCGGACGGAGCCGGCTGCGTCGTGTGGGCTGAAACCAATATCACCACCGGCGCTTGTGCTTACCCGATTACTTCATCCACCACGATGGGAACCGGGTATCAAACGGAATACTCTAACGGTAAAAAGAACCTCTGGGGGGACCAATTGCTGTTCATCCAGCCCGAATCAGAGCATTCGGCGGCTTCTTCCTGTGAAGGGTATGGCCTCGCTGGTGGCCGGGTGACGAACTTCACCTCCGGTCAGGGCTTGGTCTTGATGAAGGAAGTGCTCTACACGATTTCCGGAAAACGCATCCCGATGGTGTTCAACATCGGTGCCCGGGCGCTGACGAGTCACTCCCTGAACGTGCACGCCGGTCACGACGACGTCATGAGCGTTTGGGATTGTGGTTGGGGCATCCTCTTCGGTCGCAATGCGCAGGAAGCCGGTGATCTTGCTTTGATCTCTCGCCGTGCGGCGGAAGATTCCGAGACCCCGTTCATGAATGTGCAGGACGGATTCCTGACCACTCATACCATTGAGAACGTGAAGGTGGCCGAGCTGGACTTCATGAAGGAGTACATCGGTGATCCCTGCGAGAAGCTCAAGAACCACATGGATCCGGATTTCCCGATCATGTCCGGTGTGGTGCAGAACCAAGATTCCTACATGAAAGGCAAGATCGCTCAGCGCAACGTCACCGACAAGGTGATCGGCGCGGTCGAGAACGCCATGAAGATCTTTGAGGAGAAGACGGGGCGTCATTACGAACTCGTCGAACCCTACCGGATGGACGATGCCGAATACGCCTTGGTGGGCATGGGCGGCATGATGGAAACCGCGCAAGCCGCCGTGGACTGGATCCGCGACAACATGGGTGTGAAAGTCGGCGTGCTGCACGTCACCTGTTTCGCTCCTTTCCCGGCAACCCGCATCGTGGATCTGCTCAAGAATGTGAAGGCCTGCACGATCGTTGAGCGTATGGACAATCCGCTCGCGGAAGCCAACCCGCTGACGATGAGCATCCGCTCGGCTTTTGCTGAAGCGCTGACCGGCCTGCACTCCGGCTCTTATGCCGAGTTCAAGTATCCGGAGATCAGCTCGATCCCGAAGATCTATTCGAACGCGGCCGGACTTGGTTCCCGCGACGTGCGCGGCTGCCACTTCGTTTCAATCGTGAAGAACATGATGTCGGACGATCCAAAGGTTTTCTCGGTTGTTGGCGTGAAGCACGATCTGGCCTTGGAAGAAGGCGAGGACATCGACCTGCGTCCGGAAGGCGCATTCTCCATGCGCGGTCACTCGGTGGGCGGCTTTGGTTCGGTGACCACCAATAAGCTTATCGCCTCCTTTGTTGGAGAGCTGTTCAATCTCTACGTGCAGGCTTATCCGAAGTATGGCTCGGAAAAGAAGGGTCTGCCGACCACGTATTATCTGACCGTGGCCGACAAGCACGTCCGCACGCACAGCGAATTGAATGATGTGGAGTTCATTCCGCTGAACGACGTGAATGCCTTCAACCTCGGCAATCCTTTGCACGGCATCACCGACGGTGGCAGCGTCTTCATCCAGAGTGACCAGACCGAACCGCACGCGGTATGGGCGGACATTCCTGAGTGGGCCCGCAAGATCATCCGCAACAAAGACCTGCGCGTCTTCTATCTTGATACGGTGAAGATCGCGCGTCAGGTGGCCACCGACCCCGATCTCCAGCAGCGCATGCAAGGTGTTGTGCTGGTCGGCATCTTCATCAAGGTGACGCCATTTGCCGAACGTTCCGGCATGAGCGAAGAAGACATCTTGGACGGTGTTGAAAAATACATCCGCAAGTACTTCGGCAAGCGCGGCGAAAAGGTCGTGCAGGAGAATCTCGAGTGCGTGAAACATGGCTTGAAGGAGGTGCAGGAGATTCCTCAGGACATCACCCACGAAGCAGAACCCCAAGGCGAACTCGTCGCCGCGAAGTAAACCCATAACATGTCAATTTGATTGGTCACGGACAACCGTGACCAATCGCAAAACCACTGTCAGGACAACCTGAAATGAGTCAATCAACTGAAACCACCGAGGCACCCAAAACGGGTCGCCAGAACACCGCCCCTATCACGAAGGATGTCATCGACGTCCAGGATTTCAACGAACGCATCGTTGGTGCCTACAACGACGGCAGCGCCGAAATGGAACTGCCCGCCGACCACAGCACTCTGCGGTCGTTGATTCCGGCCGGCACCGGTTCGTTGCGAGACTTCTCCTACATTGCGCCGGAGATCCCGATCTTCAATCACGAGAACTGCGTGGCCTGTATGGACTGCGTCACCGAATGTCCGGACACGGCCATTCTCGGCAAGGCGGTTCCCAAGGCGAAGTTCGAATCCGAGATCGCGAAGATCGAGGACGAGTCCGAGCGCGAACTGGTGAAGAGCCACTTTGCTGAGACCACCAAATTCTGGAAGACCTACGAGAAGAAGGGCAAGGAACCTGCCTACTTCGGCATCTTCATCGATCCGACCAAGTGCAAAGGCTGCGCCGAGTGCGTGGATGCCTGCGGCAACCACGATGCGCTCAGCATGTTGATGAAGGAGCACGACACGCTTCCGACTTTCGAGAAGACCTTCAACTTCTATCGCTCCCTGCCCGAGACGCCCGCCGAATACATCAACGAGCGTCTGCTTTCGGACATCATGCTCGCCGAGCGTTCGCTGCTCTACGTCGGTGGCGCCGGATCCTGCATGGGCTGCGGTGAAGGCACGGCCTTGCGCATGATGCTCGCCGCCACCGGATTCCAATACGGCAAGGAAAGCGTCGGCATCGTCAACTCGACCGGTTGCTCCACCGTTTACGCCTCCACCTATCCCTACAACCCGTATCTCGTACCGTGGACGAACTCCCTGTTCGAGAACGGCCCGGCCGACGCCATGGGCGTGCGTGCCCGTTGGGACCAGATGGGTTGGGGCGACAAGAAGCTGTGGGTCGTCGGTGGTGACGGCGCCATGCTCGACATTGGTTTCCAGTCGCTGAGCCGCATGCTGGCTTCCGGCATGAACATCAAGGTGCTCGTGCTCGACACCCAGGTTTACTCCAACACCGGTGGTCAGTCCTCGACCGCGACCTACACCGCGCAGAACACCAAGTTCTCGGTTCACGGCAAGGTCGTGAAAGGCAAGACCGAGCGTCGCAAGGAAATCGCGCAGATCGCGATGATGCATCCGAACACCTTTGTCGCCCAGACCTCCTGCGCGATGACGAATCACTTCTACAAGAGCATCATGGCCGCCAACGAATTCGATGGACCGGCCGTCGTGTCCGTCTACACCACCTGCCAGCCCGAGCACGGCGTGGGTGACAACCTGGCCATGGCCCAGTCCAAGCTCGCCGTCGACACCCGCTCCTTCCCGGTGCTGGTTTATGATCCGAGCAAGGGTGACAAGATTGCCGAGCGCCTCAGCCTGCAGGGCAATCCGGCGCCGAAGAAGGATTGGTATGTCAATCCGAAGACGGAGGAGACCTTCGACTTCATTACGTTTGCCCGCACTGAAGGCCGCTTTGCCAAGCACTTCGATGCCGATGGCAATCCGTCGCCCGAGTTGCTCGCCGCCCAACAGGACCGCCTCGAAAACTGGCGCCAACTCCAGGAACTCGCCGGCATCATCTGATCCCGCGATTCCAACACGACTTCAAGAACCCCGGTGGCAACCCCGGGGTTTTTCTTTTCCAGCCGGAGAATCTGGATTTGTAGCATATGCCATGAATCTGGTTCTGCCCTTTTGCCACCCGTTGCCGTGGACAAGTTCCCGAGAATTCCCTTCATCCGGCAATGGTCATTCGGCATGCTGCCGGTGTGTCCTATCAGGTCATAGCGCGGAAGTATCGGCCTCAGCGATTCTCGGAAGTCGTGGGGCAGGAACATGTGTCGCAGACGTTGGCGAATGCGATTGAATCCGGGCGGATTGCGCACGCCTATCTGTTTTGTGGTCCTCGGGGAACGGGCAAGACAACGATCGCCCGGATCTTTGCCAAGTGCCTCAATTGCACTGACGGACCGAACATCAATTTCTCCGACGATGATGAGAAGTGTCGGGAGATTGCGGAGGGTCGTTCGCTCGATGTGATCGAGATCGACGGTGCGAGCAACAACGGGGTGGAACAGGTTCGTGAACTTCGGGACACCTGCAAGTTTGCCCCCTCCTCTTCGAAGTACAAGATCTACATCATTGACGAGGTGCACATGCTCACGACGCAGGCGTTCAACGCCTTGCTGAAGACGCTTGAGGAGCCGCCGGAGCATGTGAAGTTCATCTTTGCCACGACGGATCCGGAGAAGGTGCTGGCGACCATTCTTTCGCGCTGTCAGCGTTTTGATCTGCGGCGGATTCCAACTGGTTTGATCGTGAAGCATCTCACGGAAATTGCCGGGCAGGAGAACGTGAAGATCGATGACGCGGCGTTGCATGCGATCGGCCGTGGTGCCGATGGTGGGATGCGGGATGCGGAATCGACCTTGGATCAGTTGATCAGTTTCTGTGGTGACGAGATCAAGGAAGAGGATGTGCTTTCGATGTTCGGCCTCACCGCGCGCGATCAATTGCTCGGTCTGACCGCCGGAATTTTGAACGGCGAAGTGGAGACCGTTCTCCGCGAACTGAACGCGTTGACCAAGAGCGGCAAGGATCTCGGTCGGCTCGTGGCCGATCTGCTGAATCACTTTCGCAATCTGCTCATCTTCCAGGTGTCCGGTGGCGACCTGAGTCTGCTTGAAGCTTCGGAAGCGGAAGCCAAGGCCTTGGGTGAACAGGCGGCCGCCGCGCCGTCCGATGCGGTCACCCGGGTGATGGAAGTCTTGACGGACTATGAATCACGGCTGCGCGACGCGGCTTCGAAGAAGATCATGGTCGAGGTTGGTCTGTTGAAGGCCGTGCAGGCGCGCAATGCGATGCCGATAGATACGGTGTTGAAGAGCCTCAACGAGATTCGTGCCGGTCAGCCGGTATCGACGCCGGCTGCCGCGCCGAAAGCCAAGGCACCCATGCCTTCAACTCGTGCACCCGCTCCGGCCCCCGCACCTGAACCGGCGGCTCCGAGACGTCAGGAGCCAGCGCCTGCTCCCGCGGCGGAAGCACCACGCAGTCCAGAGCCGCAACCTCAACCGCCGGCCGGCGGTTCCGCTCCCGTCGTTGGTGATCTGAATCAGCTTTGGCATCAGATTGTGGAAGCGGCAGGACGCGCCAGTCCGTTCACGAAGACCTATCTGATGGAAGCCCACCCGGTTTCCTTGGAGCGCAATGTGTTGACCATCGGATTTGATCCTGAGTTTTCGGATCACCTGTCACTGGTTGACAATGCGAAGACCCACACCCTGCTGCAGACCAAGCTGAAGGAGGTCGGTCACGCGGGCATGATGGTGAAGTTCGTCGAATCTGATCGACCGGCCGACTTTGCGCCGCCGGTGATTGAAGAGAGTCCCGGCCAGTCGGGATCCGCCGAGGGTGGTGATGGCGGCAAGGACGATTTCGTGTTCGACAAGGAACAGTTCAAGAACGACCCGTTGATCAAGGAGGCCCTCGACATTTTTAAGGGCGAGATCGTCGAGATCCGCAAGTGACGGATTGTCGGCTTTAATCCCGCAAGCAACCAACCTACACTACGAGCATGTCCAGTATCGGAAAATTGATGAAGCAGGCCGCCAAGATGCAGAAGCAGATGGAGCAGGTGCAGTCGGCCCTGGCGGAGAAGACGATTGAAGCGACCAGCGGTGGCGGCGCGGTGAAGGTGACCGCGCGGTGTGACGGCACGATTGCGAGCATCAAGCTCGACAAGGAAGCGGTGGATCCGGAAGACGTCGAAATGCTCGAAGACATGATTGTGACGGCCGCCAATTCCGCGCTCAACGAAGCGAAGGAAGTTTCCAACAAGGAAATGGGTTCGGTCACCCAAGGCCTCTCGCTTCCGGGTCTGATGTAATTCACTGCGCGTGCCCGCCCTTCCGGAAGCCATCACGCAGCTGGCTGCCGCCCTGAACAAGCTGCCCGGTATCGGGCCGCGTTCGGCGGAGCGGATGGCGCTTCATCTCGTGCAGGACGAAGCGGGCAAGGTGAAGGCCCTGGCGCAGGCGATGGTGCAGGCGCGGGAGGTGGTCCAGCTCTGCGAACGTTGCGGCGCGTTGACGGAAACCCAGCCGTGTTCCATCTGTGATGATGATCGTCGCAACGGTGCCACGGTCTGCGTGGTGGAACAGCCGACGGACATTCTGAACGTCGAGAAGTCCAACGCCTTCGACGGCAAGTACCATGTGCTCGGTGGACGCATCTCGCCGATCAATGGAGTGGGGCCGGAAGACCTGCGCATTGGCGAACTTTCCAAGCGCATGGAAACGGATGGGATCACGGAAGTGATACTGGCATTGGGAACGGATGTGGAAGGCGACGCCACGAGTCATTACCTGGCGGAGTTGTTTGCGGAGAAGGGAATCAAGGTGAGCCGGATCGCACATGGCTTGCCGGCGGGCAGCGGCTTGGAATACGCGGATGAGATGACCTTGCGTCATGCACTGGAAGGCAGAAGGGAAATGGAATGAAACCGGAAGCGGTTGTTTTTGACCTGGGCAAGGTGTTGTTGGATTTCGATTACGGGATCACGGCGCGACACCTTGCGGAACATTGCAATGTGTCGGCCCAGGGGATTGTGGACACGATCGATCAGACGCATCTGTTGCTCGACTACGAGGAGGGCAAGATTTCGACCGATGAGTTCTACGCGAAGGTCTGTGAGCAGACCGGTTATCGCGGGGAATTCGAAACGTTTCGTGATGCGTTCGCCGACATCTTCTCCGAGATTCCGGAAATGGTGAATCTGCAGCGGCGCCTGAAGGAGGCGGGAGTGCCGTGTTATATTTTTTCCAACACCAACGAGGTGGCCATTCATCACGTGAAACGAAACTTCCCGTTCTTCGGCGGATTCGACGGATACGTCTATTCCTACCTGGAAAAATCAATGAAGCCGGATGCGCCGATCTATGGCGCGGTGGAGCGGGAGACCGGAAAGTCCGGCGCGGCGTTGATCTATCTGGATGACAAGGCCGAGAACATTGCGGCCGGCGCAGCCCGGGGTTGGCAGACCATTCATCATGTGAATCCCCAGACCTCGGTCGCCGGAATTGAGGGTGCCGGTTTGTTGCAGCAGGAGCCACTCCGACAGTATTGAACGAGACCCCGGCTGTTGGGTCGAATAGAGTTACCGACAAGCTCATGACCAAGAACGCAATCATTACCCGGCTGGTGATCTTCCTGCTGGCCGCCGGTGGAATCGGCTATCTCTACTACGACCACGATCAGAAGGTGAAGAAGGAGAAGGCCAAGCCGAAGGGCGTGATGCCGCTCGACCTGATCGAGGAGATTGAACGTGTCGAGCGTCCGGAACGTGGCCGCGTCGGGTCGTTGCCGGAGGGGGTGTTCACCAACCGGCAGGTGGAACCTGTGCCGCAACCCACGCCGACCCTCGTGGTTCCCGCGGCCGGGCCGGTGATGCCCAGTTTGGCGGAGATGGAGAAGCGGGAGATTTATGACGCGATCCGACTGGTGAAGGTAACTCCGATCAAGGAGCGCACGATCATTGGCACGGTTCGGTTTGAGGGCCGGCCGCCGGCGGAGATTCCGCTGCAGCTGACGAAGGAGGCGACCAAGTTGTTTGACGCCTCCTATCCGGGTCGCGAGAAGAAGACCCGGTTCTATCGTCTCGGCAAAGAAGGAGGCTTGGGAGATGTGCTGGTAAAGCTGGACGGGGAGCTTCCCGAAGACACAGGATCCTGGGGGGCGAAGACCGTGGACATCCGGCAAAAGGGAATGATGTATGATCCGTACATTTCAGTGGCCAACAGCGGGCAGAAGATCCGTATCCACAATGATGATCCGGAATTCCACCGGCTGCACATCCATGGCACGCACTTTGAAAACGGGGAGATCATGCAGATGATGTTTCCGCAAGCGCCGCCTTACGAAGCGCCGCTGACCTGGGGCGAGGAAAACATTGCGCTGACCAGTGATCAGTATCCGTGGATGTATGGATACATCCACATCATGATGCACAAGTATTTCGCGCTCACCAAAGATGACGGGAAATTTGTCCTCCCCGTGCCCAAGCCGGGCAAATACAAGGTCGCCGCCAATCACGTGAAACTGGGCGTGGCATCGCAGGAAGTGCAGATCGGTGAGACCGGCGGGTTCAAGGTGGAGTTCACCTTCAAACTGCCCTAGGAGCGAAGGGTCATTTCATCCGCTCGATCACTGCGGAAGTGGAGCGGCCTTCGACACCAGGGAGAATCACGACCTTTCCGCCCTGCCGTTCGATCAGGCGTCGCTCGTCCTGATTGATGGTGTCGATGTTGTAGTCACCTCCTTTTACGTAAATGTCAGGCTGGACTTCTTCCAACAATCTCATCGCGTCGCGTTCGGTGAATATCGCGACCGCGTCGACCGCCGCCAATCCCGCCAGCACGACGGCGCGATCCTGCTCCGAATTGATCGGGCGGCCTTCGCCTTTGAGTTCGCGGACAGACGCATCCCCGTTGAGGCCGACGAGCAGTACATCACCTTCGCATTTGGCCGCGGCGAGATAAGTGACGTGCCCTGCGTGCAGGATGTCGAAGCAGCCGTTGGTCACCACCAGGCTGCGCGATTCCGCTCGCAACGAATCGCGCCAGGTGTGCAGCTGATCGGGAGCGAGTATTTTGTCCGCCAGTTCCACCGCGCGAAATCGTGTTCGGCACGGGGGCGTTTGGCAAACCCTGAGTGGGGGTGATTGGAATGCAGCCCGTGCGGCAATGTTCGCCACCCGTTTCCCGTTTCCACTCTTCAACCTTCATAACCCGTTAACCAATTGACACTTCACCCCCCCTCGCCATCCTGCCTTGTGTTTTGGAGGTGCGGCCGTACACTTTCCCCATGAGTAAAGACGTGGTGCAGGTGCAGATCCGGGGGATTCTCCCCGCGAACAGCGGCTGTGCCATCTTCATCGGGAACGACGAAAAGGTGTTCGTCATCCAGGTCGAACACAATCTGGGGGCGGTCATCGGCATGTTTTTGCGGGAAACTCCCAAGGAACGGCCGCTCACACATGACCTGATCGTCAACATTTTCATGGGCTTCGGCATCGAGGTGGAACGGGTGGTCATCAACCAGCTCAAGAACTCGACCTATTACGCCCGCCTGATACTCAAGCAGGAGAACGAACTCGGCACCAAGCTGTTGGAAGTCGACGCGCGGCCGAGCGATTGCCTGGCCTTGGCGGCGGCCCACAAGAAGCCCGTATACGTGGCCACGGATCTGTTCGATCAGGTCGAGGACATGACCGAGTATCTTGAGCGCCTCAACGAGGAAAATCAGGAGAACGAATAGGCTCAAGATCCTCGATGGCTGCCAAGAAGAAGGCCAAGAAAGCCAATCCCAACGCGCCCATGGTGCTCGTGTGTGGGGAGGAGGATTTTGCGGTCAAGGGACGTGCCAAGGAACTCTACGAGAAATGGTGCGAGGAACTGGGCGGCATGGATCACGAGATCGTCGACGCCACCGCTGCCAACGCCGGCGAGGCTCAGAAGTCGATCGCCAAACTTCATGAGGCCCTGAACACGCTTCCGTTCTTTGGAGGCGGCAAGGCCATCTGGTTCAAGGACTGCAATTTTCTCGGCGACGACCGCACGGCCGCGTCCTCGGCGGTGACCGAAGCGCTGGGCGGCTTGGCCAAGGTGCTGAAGGATTTTCAGTGGGGCGATGTGCGGCTGATCATCAGCTCCGGCAAGGTCGACAAACGCAAGACCCTCTACAAGACCCTGGATAAGGAAGGCCGGGTCGAGATCTTCGCGGGTCTTTCCATCGATGATCGCGACTGGGCCGACAAGGCCGAGCAAATCGTTTTTCGGCAGTTGAAGGAACTGGGCAAGCAGGCCGATCCGGAAGCGCTGGCAACCATCGTCGCAAACGTGGGCCCCAATGCCGCGCAACTTTCCAGCGAGGTCGAAAAGCTCGCTACCTATGTGGGTGATCGCGACTCCATCGATCTGCGGGACGTGGAAGCAATCACGGTGAAGAACAAGCAAGCCAAGGCCTTTGCCCTGGGCGATGCCTTGGGCGATCGCGACCTGCCACGCCTCTTGAAGACCCTGGACGGCGAATTGTGGGAAATGCAGTTCGATCGCAAGAAATCCGAAATCGGCATGCTCTACGGCCTGATTTCGAAGGTGCGGGTGATGTTGTTCCTCAAGGAGATGGTTGACGCCGGTTGGGTGCGGCCCGTGCAGAATTACGGATCCTTCAAGGGCATGCTCGACCGCGTGCCCCGGGAACAGCTGCCGGAGGACCGCCGGATCAACCCCCTGTCGATGAATCCCTACGTCCTTTTCCGTGCGTTGCCGCAGGCGCAACGCTACAGCCGTCACGAGCTGGTGCGCGCCATGGGGTTGCTGTTGGAATGCAACCGGAAACTGGTGTCCAGCAGTTCAGAAGGCGCACTTGTATTGCAGCAGACTTTGACGGAGATTGTCCGTGGTGACGGGACCGCCGCAAGACGTTCCGGTAACCGACGCGCCGGCCAGTTTCGGCGCTGAATTTGTTGAACTTTTTCGCCCGTAGTTGGATGAGCATGGATAAATCGACGGCCAAAATCTTGGTAGCCAAAGTGGACGACGCCGTCTGCATCAAACTTGAGGGACGCGCCACCTTCGCCTGCAGCGTGGATTTCAAACGCCTGTTGACGGAAGCGCACGAAGCGGGCGCAAAACGTTTCGTCATCAACCTCTCCGCGTGCCAGATCATGGACAGCACCTTTCTCGGAATGTTGTCCGGTCTGGGCCGGCGTATTTCCAGTGAAGACCTGCCGCCCGAGAAGCGGCCCATCGAACTGCTCAATCCGACCGAGCGCGTGTCCGACCTGATCGACAACCTTGGCGTGTCCGACCTGTTTCACATCATGCATTGCGACGAAGCGAACCCGACGACGTATGACGAGTCCTACGAGTCCGGCGAGGAGACCAGCAAAATCGACATGACGCGCAATTGCCTGGAGGCCCATCAGATCCTCATGGATCTCAATCCGGACAACGTCACCAAGTTCAAGGACGTCGCCAAATACTTCGAGGAAGAGGTCAAAAAGGCCGAAGCCGCGGAGTAATTCCTGCTTCCTTGGATTGTTGACAACCCTTCCTTGTCCGGTGACGGCGATGGCCTAGACTCCGCGCGCTCATGCTCGACCTCGGGACACTCAATCGGGAACAACAGGAAGCTGTCGAGACCATCAAGGGTCCGGTGCTGATTCTGGCGGGCGCGGGTACTGGCAAGACGCGGGTCATCACTTTTCGAATCGCGCACATGATTGAGCGCGGGGTTTCGCCACGGAATGTGCTGGGGGTCACTTTCACGAACAAGGCGGCGCGGGAAATGCAGGATCGCGTTCGCAAATTGATTCCCAAGATCAAGGACGACGACGGCAAAGTGGTGAAGCCGACCATCTGCACCTTTCACTCGCTCTGCGTGCGCATTCTGCGCGTGCATATTGAAAAGCTCGGCTACAAGAAGAACTTCGTCATCTACGACGACTCCGAGCAGGTCAGTGCGATCAAGAAGATCCTCAGTGCGATTTCCGGACCGGACACCAAGGCGGATCCGCGCGCGGTGTTGGCGATGATCAGCCGCTACAAGAACAAGGGAACCTACGAAGGTCCTGGCGACGAGAAGGTGACTGCCATGGCGCAGTTCATTTCGGAGAAATACGAGGCGGCCTTGCGGGCCTGCAACGCGGTTGATTTCGATGACCTGATCGTGCTGACGCTGAAGCTGTTTCGCGAATATCCTGATGCGCTGGAGCAGTGTCGTAACAAGTATCGTTTCGTAATGGTCGATGAATATCAGGATACAAACTCGGCGCAGTTCGAACTGGTGCATTCCTTGACCAAGGAACATCGCAACCTGTGCGTGGTGGGCGACGATGACCAAAGCATCTACGGCTGGCGCGGTGCCGAGATTGCGAACCTGCTCGACTTGGAAAAACACTTTCCCGAGGTGAAGGTGGTGAAACTGGAACAGAACTATCGTTCCACCAGCACGATCCTGAATGCGGCCAACGCGGTGATCCGCAACAACGCCCAACGTCGCGGCAAGACGCTTTGGTCCGCCAAGGGCGACGGGGAGAAACTGTTCCTAAACGCCTTCGAGCATGACGAAGAGGAGGCGAAGGAGATTGTCGAGGAGATCGAGTTCAACCGTTTGAGCAAGGGGATCACGTGGAAGGATCAGGCGATCCTGTTCCGCACCAACCAGCAGAGCCGCGTGATCGAGATGGAGCTGCGCAAGCAGCAGGTGAAATACAACCTGATCGGCGGCCAGAGCTTCTTTGATCGGCGCGAGATCCGGGATTTCCTCGCGTACCTGAAGACCTTCATGAATCCACATGACGACGTGAGCCTGTTGCGAATCGCCAACACACCGTCACGCGGACTGAGCAACCTGACGATGGAGCGTCTGCTGGCGGCCAGCCAGGAACGCGGGTGCTCGGTGTTTGCCGCCATGCGCCATTCGGATGTTTTGGAGTCGTTTCGCAAGGCGGCACAGAACTCGATCATGGCGTTCGTCGAACTCGTGGAAGGCCTGCGGGAGGAACTTGAGAGCGAGGAACTCATGGAGGATCCCGCCGGTTTGCAGAACTGGGCCATTCGTTTCCTGGCGGAGATCGACTATTTGAACGAAATCCGGCGGACGGAGAAGACGGAGGAAGCGGCGGAGAACAAGGTGCGAAACCTGACGGATTTCATGTCCACCATGGATGGCGATCGTACGAGTTGGTCCCTGTCCAAGCGGCTGGAGAAATTTCTGGAAGACATCACCCTTGACCAGGACCTGAAGGACGACAAGGAACAGACCGGCGACCTCGTGACATTGATCACCATGCACGCGTCGAAGGGATTGGAATTTCCGCACGTGTTCATCGTGGGTGCGGAAGACGGGCTGTTGCCGCATTCACGTTCCAAGGTGGAAGGAACGACGGATGAGGAGCGGCGGTTGTTTTACGTGGCGATCACGCGCGCGCAGAAGACCCTGACGATCAGTCATTGTGAGGCGCGACGGAAGTTTGGCGAAATGATCGGCTGTCATCCGTCGCCGTTTCTGAAGGAAATACCGGAAGAGCTGGTTGAGGATGCGGAGGCGAAAGGCAAGGAACCGGTCGAGGCCGGTGAGGGAACGGATTTGTTTGCCGCCATGCGCGCGGCCTTGGAGTGATCATTTGCGATCCGGTCGGAGTCCCGCGTCGATGCACAGTCGGGCGATATGCTCAGCCAGTTTGTCCGCACCGGCCGGGTTGTAGTGAACGCGGTCGGCGTACATCGGTTTCGCCGCATCCTTGAAGACGTCGGCAGCCCAGAGGAAACGAGGGCCGAACGATCCGGCGTCGGCGAGTTCCTTGAAGCGGGCGTAACCGATCCGATAGAGCGCGTTCTCTGGTTCATGCGATTCCAACAGGAAGGGATACACGTTCGGGTCCTTCTCGGGATAGGCGAAGTAGGGAACGGGATGCGCCACGAAGAAGGTCTGGATGCCGACGCGGTCCGCCACGGCATTGATCAGGTGGACGTTGCGGCGGTAACGGGCGAGCACGGCTTCCGCCAGACCGGTGCGTTGGTCGTTGTTGAAATGGCCGTGTTCCAGTCGGCGGACATGCTGCGGCGCCGTGCCGTCGGGGGCGGTGAAGTTGTAGAGGTCGAAGGAAAACTCCGGTGCCCCCAGCGGATGGTAGAAGTCATTCAGGCCGTCCACGAAGATGGCGGCGTGAGGCACAATGTTTTCCGCCGCGAGCGCGACGAATCGGGCCCGTTCCTGCGAGGAGAAATGAAAGCCGGTGCCGAAGTTGTAGAACCAGAGGTTGGTGGTGGCGAAATGCCGGCGCAGGCGTTCTTCGATGCGGGCGGGAACGGTCTGCTCATTCGGCAGGTGGTAACCGAACATGGTTGAACCGCCGAACAGGAAGATGTTGAAAGCCGCCGGATCGGGTGGCCATGGAGCCGGCACCTGGTTGATCCGCGCGCCGTATTCGGTGATTTCGACAAAGCGCGTCTTCATCGGGCGCGGAATGAACTGTGCAAAGGGTTCGTAGGCGAAGCGGATGGAACAACATTCACTTTGGAGCTGGTCAATTTCGGCCGCGCTCAGGCCGGGGTAGAGCGGTGTGAAGTCAAAATCGGGATAATTCTGTCGCACGAAGTTCACGTGCGATCCGGATCCGCGGAAGATTTGTCGGGCAGCTCCGGCAGCGGGGCGCTGAAGCTGCCAGATGACGGCGATCGTCAAGGTGACCGACAGCACCAACAGAATGGCGATGACGCGGTACGTGGCGTGCAACCGTCGACGCTGCGGATTGGCCTCTGAATCGGTAGCCACCACTCAGTCGGTCTTTTCCATGAGCCTTCGGACGCCGAATCCGATGACTTCCTCGATCGTGTCATCCCAGCGTTGGGTCGGCATGCCGTAGACCATCATCGAGGTGTTGCCTTCGTAACCCCAGCGGCCGGAAGCGCGCGGAGGAATATCCTCGATAAGCACGCGCCGCGAAGGGATGTAGGCCATCACATCGTTGCAATAGCCGGCGACCCAGGTGGTGGGACCGTACTCCGCCTTGAAGCGCAGCGCATAATCGACGACCACCTCCCCGCCCATCGTGATCCACCGTTGGCCCCCGAGGTTCCAGGCCTGCAGCGGAAAGGGATAGCTGGTGATGAACTGCTGGCCGGCTTCGATTTCGCCGAGCAGCCGTTTGGCCCACCGGGCGCGGTAGTTGTTGCCCTTGGCCAGCGGCTTCAGTTCTTCCCGGGTCACATGCGCTCCCAGTTTGAGATCGAGCATTTCCATGCCCACCTTCAATTCCGGTTTGAGCTCCTGCGGGTTCTGCAGCAACACCTCTTCCACCGCGCTGGCCAACATCTGGCCGTAGCGTTGGGCAAGATTCACCGTGCGCCTTGGAATCGGATTTATGTCGGCGCCGCAACCGGAGAAGAACATGGCGACGGTACCTGGATGACTCTTTTCCAAGGCGATCTGCGCGAAGCCGGCGTAGTCCCCACACCATTGCTGAAAGCTCAGGGTCGTATTGTGGCAGGCATAGCCGAAGATCAGGGCCTTCAGTTTGTTGTCCGGTGAACGAACGACGAGGGTCGGAACCGCGTGATCCACCGGTCCCTTGAGTTTGTTCTCCGAGCGCAGGCGGGGAACGTCACCTTCGATGTTGTTGCGGCGGTTGACGGCAAAGCGGGTGATGCCCTGGCCGGAATAGAGTTTTGCCGGCGCCAGCGCCTCGAGCGCTTCGGCAACGGTTTCCGCGATGTTCTTTTCCAGCTTCGCCGAGTAGTTCTCGATCCGTTTGCGCTGTTCGTCATCGAGCGGATAGATGTCGAGCAAGGCCCCGCGCAACACGGGACCACAATGCGTGTGCGAGCTGTGCAACATGATCTGCGAGCGCTTCAGCCCGTGTTGCATCTCCAACGTGGCGCAGGTGTTGTCGTAGATCGTGCGCGACATGCCGAGGGTGTCGCTGGACATGATGATGCCGCGGTTTCCGTCAGCATCTTCGACTGCGAGAACCTTGATCCAAAGCGGGTGCAAGGTGCCGGTGGCCGGTTCCTTGCGACCGCCGTAGCCGGCCATCCACATGGGTTTCTCCGGGGTGATGAGGCGGGTGGCCAACCCAGCTTTCCAAGTCGCTGAAAACGTGTCGTTCACCCAGCAACACGCAACCAACAGGATCATCAATGGGAATCGCATGAGCGGACGATCACGCGGTGGTCATGACAGGGCAAGGGTTTTGTCCGTCCGCCTTCCGGTTCGACACCGGTCGGGGTCGATACTAACGTCCGCCCGATTGCCGCAATCGGAACATGGCTGACGAACAAACGATATCGCGACAGGAACTATGCTCATGGGCGAAACAACATGGTGAGGTGATAGCCATCGCTCTGACCTCGGCCGTTGTGCTGATCGCCATGCAATATGCCGTCAAGGCCGGGATGCTTGCGGTTATTCTGGATGGCGCGGCCTGGTCGGATGATTTGAACCGGTTGGTCGGCTGGGCGATGGGTTGCGTATTGCTTTACCTCGTGCTTCCGATGGTGGTGCTGAAGCTGCTCGGTAGATCGGTGCGGGATTGCGGGTGGAATCTACGGGGAATGCGCGCCCACTGGCGGCTTTATGCGCTCTTGTTAATTCCGGTGGGAATTGCTGTGGTGCTGGTCTCGTCATTACCCGGTTTTCAGGCGAGCTATCCGTTTCTGAAAAATCCGGTCGACTGGCGGGAGCTCATGATTTGGGAGTGCTGTTATGTTGCGTAGTTCATCTCGCTGGAGTTCTTCTTTCGCGGATTCATGGTGCACGGGTTGCGGCCACGTGTGGGCTCGACAGGGGAGGTATTGGTCATGTTGCTGCCCTACGTCATGATTCATTTTGGGAAACCGTTTTTGGAGACCTGTGGGGCGGTAATCGCGGGGGCTGTGCTCGGATTTATGTCGCTCCGGACGGGCAGCATCGGCGGGGGGGCCATCCTGCACGTCATGGTGGCGGTGGAGATGGATATGCTGGCTTTGGCTAAAAAAGGATGGTTTTAGTGCGTTTTAGTAATTCTTATGTAAATAGTTCGTCGAACGTACTGGCGGGTCTCACACCATTGAAGATGTATCCGGGCTGTTGTTTTGCTTCTTCCGAGGGCTGAACCGACGGAATGGATGTCCCCGACTCGAGGTTTTGCTGATCAGTTTTTTGGAAAACCCCTGTTTTTGCTTGTCAGCACCGATTTGCTCTCTATTTTCCCTCCCCGCCTGATCCCAACGTGTGTTGACGATCGTACTGGGCTGAGAAACGAACCGTAAACGTATTAACCTGACACTCAACCTCCGTTGCCCCGGCAACCAGGTGCGTTAGGCAATGGAGCTTCTTAAGGTGAACACTTCGTTCACTGCTTTTTGCTCCCCATACAACACAGACAGAAGAGTACTATGCTCACAATGGAAGAAGCTCTCGCTGAGAGCACCGTAAACTATACCGAAGATCAGATCGTGCAGGGCACGGTCATCGAAGTCCGCAAAAAGGAAGTCCTCGTCGACATCGGCTACAAGAGCGAAGGCTCCATTCCCGCCAACGAATTCGACGACATCAGCGAAGTCAACGTGGGTGACACGTTCGACGTGCTTATCGAGCGTCTCGAAGACCGCGATGGCATGGTGGTGCTCTCCAAAGAGCGCGCGGAATTCCGCCAGAACTGGGACAAGATCCTCACCATCTGCAACGAAGGCGGCACTGTCCAGGGTCGTATCAAGGCGGTCGTCAAGGGCGGCCTCATGGTGAACATCGGCGTCGAAGCCTTCCTCCCCGCTTCGCAGGTCGACATCGTCCCCCCGAAGAATTTGAACGCCCTCGTGGGTGAGTCTTTCGAGTTCAAGGTCGTGAAGATCAACATGGAGCGCCAGAACATCGTCCTGTCGCGCCGCGAACTCATCGAGCAGGAACGCGCCGAACGCCGCTCCGCGCTCCTCGAGGAAATGACTCCGGGCGACATCCGCCGCGGCACGGTCAAGAACATCACCGACTTCGGTGCCTTCATCGACCTCAACGGCCTCGATGGTCTCTTGCACATCACCGACATGAGCTGGGGCCGCATCGGTCACCCGAGCGAAATGGTGAAGGTCGGCGAGGAACTCGACGTGGTCGTCCTCGACGTGAACAAGGAAAAGGAACGCGTCAGCCTCGGTCTGAAGCAGAAGATGGCCAATCCTTGGGAGAACATCGAAGATAAGTTCCCCGTCGGTGGGAAGGTCGCCGGCAAGGTGGTCAACCTCGTTCCCTACGGCGCGTTCATCGAACTCGAACCCGGTGTCGAAGGTCTCGTGCACGTTACCGAGTTGTCCTGGACCAAGCGCATCGCCAAGCCTTCCGACGTCCTCAAGGCTGGTCAGGAAGTCGAAGCCGTCGTGCTCGCCATCAACCAGGAAGAGCAGAAAGTTTCCTTGGGTATCCGTCAGCTCGACGCCAATCCGTGGGATCTCGCCATGGAGAAGTATCCTCCCGGAACCAAGGTCTCCGGCAAGATCCGCAACCTCACCTCTTACGGCGCCTTCATGGAGCTGGAAGAAGGTTTGGACGGCATGATCCACGTGTCAGACATCTCCTGGACTCGCAAGATCAATCACCCGAGTGAGGTCTTCAAGAAGGGCGACGAGATCACCGCGTCCGTGCTCGAGATCGACAAGGCCAACCAGCGCATTTCGCTCGGTGTCAAGCAGCTCAGCCAGGATCCCTGGGAAGAGATCGACGGCATCTACAAGGTCGGCGACCTCGTCAAGGGCAAGGTCACCAAGCTCGCCAGCTTCGGTGCCTTCGTCGGACTGGAACACGACATCGACGGTTTGGTGCACATCTCGCAAGTCAGCGAGGAGCGCATCGACAAGATCAAGAACGTGCTCAAGGTCGACGATGAAGTCACCGCCCGCGTCATCAAGATCGACCGTGGCGAGCGCCGCATCGGTCTCTCCATCAAGGCCGCGAACTACTCCACCGAGCAGCTCGAGGAAGAACAGAAGGCCCTCGACGCCCTCAAACCGGGCGAAGATCTCGTGGCCCTGCAGTTCGCCTTCGAAGGCGTGGAAGGCAAGAGCGACTCCGAAGAATAATCGAAACCATCTACCGCCGGTCGGGTTTGCATCTGCCAACCCGACCGGCAAATCAGAAACCTTTAACTCCCACAGCGAACTACAGACATGGCAAAATCAATATTCCATTCCAGTATTGAAGGCGCCCAGCACGGGCCCAAAGGACTCGACAACTTCCTGGCCTTCGCCAAGGAATCCGGCGCCGCCGGTGCCCAGCCTTCGAACTACATGCTCGAAAGCGAAGAGGGCAAGTTCAAAAGCGCCCAGGAAATCAAGGACGCCTTCGAGAAACACGAACTCAAGATCGACGGCATCTCCGGTCACTGCCCTTTCTGGGTGCACACCAGCGCCTGGACCGGCACCAAGAGCGGTCACCCGTTCATCCACGGCGGCAACCAGGACAAGTCCCCTGAGGAACTCGAGCAGTGGTACGAAGACTACTGCCTGCGCCTCATGGACACCTGCGCCGAGATTGGTGTGAAGATCCTCCCGATGTTCTGGGGTGTCGCCTTCGGTTGGGAACTTGCCACCGGTTATCCCTGGGGTTTCTGGGCGGGACCTGGTTTCGACCTGATGGCCGAAGGCAAGGAACGCTTCGTCAACAAGACCGCGAAGCTCCGCAAACACGCCAACGACCTCGGCATCTACCTCGCCCACGAAATTCATCCCGGCACCGCCGCCATGTGCGCCGACGACTTCAACCTGCTCGTCGACATCTGCGATGGCGACAAGTGCCTCGGTGTGAACGCCGATCCGTCCCACTGCTGGGAAGGTGAAGACTGGGAAACCCGTTTCCTCAAGGTCGGCTCCCGCGTCTACGGTTGTCACGTGAAGAACTTCACCGTGCACAACAGCATTCCGACCCGCGCCATGGAACCCGATTGGCACAAGCGCGGCATGCAGTTCACCGACCTTGCCACCGGCGATCTGAACATGACCCGCTACACCGAGATCATGCTCCGCGTCGGTTACGCGAAGCGCTATTGCGAAGTCATGGGAACGGAAAGCGCCCCGCTCGTGGTCGAAGCCGAAAGCAACTACCGCGACGGCGACGCCACCAGTGCCGACGGCATCCAATACGTCCGCGACCAGCTCTGCTACCCCGCCGCTCAAGGCTCCTTCGAAGACGCCATGGGTGCGTAAGCGGACCTGCCGATACGATTGCAAGAGCCCTCTGCCGGAAACGGTGGAGGGCTTTTTTGTCAGTGGTGGTGAATGGAGATGGGACAAGGGGCAAGTGACAGGCGGCAAGTGGAGCTCGCGCACGACTGGACGGCATCGGCCGTGGCAACAGCGTTCCGCCACTCGGTGGGGCGAGCGTCCTCGCGATCCCAAACCATCGGACGCAGTCCGACGTCGCAGGCAAAGCCGAAGACAACGAAGAACAAAGTAAGGTCCTTTCCTGTGGCTCGGTCAGGAGACCGGCCACAGCAATAGGTCTTGGCTTAGGCTTTTTGTTTGGTGGATTCGAAAAGGTGGTATCGAATGTCGATGTGAACGAAGGGGAGGAAGAGCAACCGGATTCAGAGAGCCGCGTGAGCGAGTCTGTTGGCACCGTTTGTGAGTGGCGTCATTGGTGTCTTTGCGATCTTCCGGGCGAGACCGACGTGGAATGTCATTACCGCCGGGGGATGTGTGATGGCGTTTGTCCTCAGATATCAACTGTTCTTCAACAGCCCGTATTGGATCGCTGATGCTGTATGGGCCGGATACATGGACCGCGTTCAGTCGCTCCCGGAAGAGCAATACAATCAGCTTCTACATTGAGCAGACACGTATCGGGCAGAACGGAAACCCAGCGCATCCAGAAGCCACGAACACTACATCGAGGAACTGCCCCCGCGATTGCGCGTCTTCGCGGATAACGAATGGTCTCAGAACCACGCCTACAAGAACACGGTGGTCATCGATGGTTCGCCATTCCGCGAAGCCAGCCTTTCTGTCGAGATCTTGCTCGGAGAGATTCAAGGAACTCTTGAGTTTTGGCCTTATGGAAAGGGCTACCAGATTCACCCAAGCATCGTGGTCCGAATGATCGGCCCGCCGGGCGCCAACACTCCGTAATGTCTTCTTGATGCCAGAGATCACGTCAGCATTTCTCCCCCTTTCGCAATTGGCGGGGTGTGTTGAATTGAGGCGGTGGGCGGCTTGGAAAGGCTGTCATGTTGGCTGCAAAAGTTCATGCGACGTGCGTCTACTTTCTGACGCGTTCTTACACAATTCATTCCATCGGTGGGGACTGGAATGATTTTGCCCACGAAAACAACGCCCCGGGTCTCACTTCGGATTCCGTCATCGGGCATTCGCTTTGGGACTATATCAGTGATCCCGCAGTGATGCATTTTTACAGCGGTGCGGTGAAAGCGGTGCTGAACTACGGCAAACCCATCTCGATTCCCTTTCGCCGCGCCGCGCCGGATTGGCGTCGATCCATGAAGCTGCGGCTCATCCGCTCTTCAAGGGAACTTTGCGAGGTCATCTGCACCACGTCGGCAATGGAGCCGCGGCCGTGGATGGAACTGCTGGACTACACCATTGAGCGGTCGGATTTCTGGTTGCCGATCTGCAGTTGGTGCAAACCGGTGGGGATTGATGACAGTCGTTGGATTGAGGTAGAGGATGCGGCGAACGAATTGAATGACAACGTGGTATGGCCGCTGCCGAAATTGGTGCACGTGACGTGTCCGGAATGTCAGACGAAGTTGGGATCGTTGTATTGAGTCGGGTCGGCTACTAGCGCCGATGATGTGGAGGGAACGGCTCCGTCGGTTCCGGGACGTTTGAAGGGGACACTCTTTGATCCGGCATCGACGGAGCCGGTTCGACGAGACTCTCGTCCATGCGATGCCCTCCATGCTTGAATCGAAAACACGATCAATAATATGCATCGGAGTTGTTGCCGGTTTACGGCCTGTGATATTGTTACAATGAACCCGTCCGCTGGAGAAGTCTCGTCATGTCCGATTCTAACAAGCCCAAGGTGTTGATTGTCGACGACAGCCTCGTCATGCGCAATCTGCAGAAGGCGGCCCTGGTAAAGGAGGGCTTTGAAGTCACCATCGTGGATAGCGGCCCGGCCGCTTTGGAACAGCTGGGCTTCGGTGATGGCGATCCGCCGGACAATCCGGTGTTCGGTCTGATCCTGCTCGACAACATGATGCCGGACATGAAGGGCATCGAGGTATTGGAGAGACTGCGGGCTCATTATTCCCAGGTGGAACTGCCGGTGATCATGGTGACGGCCAATGACGAATCGGAGGACATCGTCACGGCGCTCAAATTGCAGGCGAATGATTATGTGACCAAGCCGATCGACTTTCCGGTGTTGTTCGCACGGATGGAAACGCACATCGCGTTCAAGAAATCGCACGAGGATCTGCGCGATTCACATCGGTCACTGATCTCCGCGGCCAAGATGGAAAGCGTGGCGGCCCTGGCAGCCGGCGTGGCGCACGAGATCCGCAATCCGTTGGCCCAGATCCAGATGGCGGTGGACGGGGCGACCGGGGCGGTGGGGGACAACGCGATGGCGAAGGAGTTCTTGGAGATGTCCGCCGAGGCGATCAAGCGCGCGGATGGCATCGTGACGGAGTTGGTGAGTTACTCGACGTCCACGAAACTGGACCTCGCCAAGTCGGACCTGAATGATTTTGTGAAGGAGACGCTGGACCTCATGGGCGAGGAGTTCGAAACCTACGCCACGGAAGTGAAACGGGAACTGGACGAGGCGAGACCGACCGCCTTCCTGTCGAAGAACGAACTGCAGCAGGTGTTCCTTAACCTCTTGTTCAACGCGCTGCAGGCGATGTCGATTGAAGGGACCATGACGATCCGGACGGGGACACGGGTGGTTGATGGATTGGAGAGCCAGGAGGGCTCCCGCACGGGCGCCAAGGTGCGCAACGGAGAAGAGGCTGCGTTCATCGAAGTGATCGACAGCGGCCCAGGAATCACCGAGGCGCATTTGCCGAAGGTGTTTGATCCGTTCTTCACCAGCAAGGCGACCGGTGCGGCGCAGGGGAAAGGACTGGGCCTGACCGTGGCTAAGCAGTTGATCGAACTGCACGGCGGGGCCATCCAGCTGGAGAACCTGGAGTTCGGTCCGGGTCTGAAGGCGACGGTTCTGCTGCGTTCCCGAGAAACCGGAATGCTTTGAACCGATGCCCAAACGCGATCCAGTCCGGCAACTGCGCAACAAGCTGTTGCTAGCCTCGGCCCTCGGTACGCTGGCGCTGCTGATCGCGTTCATCGGTCTTTACCCGCTGGTGAACCAGCTCAAGGGGGAACAGCGGGCACATCTGGACTACATGGCCAGCGTCAAGATTCTGGCCATTGACCAGGAGGTGAAGGAATTCGAGGGCCTGGCGATGCAGGTCACCAGCCGTACCAAGGCGCGTGAAAAGCTCGAGGCCTATAATCGAGGTGAGGTTTCGTTGGATGAATTCAAGTTGTTCAGCACACCGATCCTGGAGGATGCGCTGAACCAGTCTGACCTGATCGTGGGCATCACGCGGTTGGATGGCAAGGGGGAGGTCGTGGCGCCGGTGGGAATGCAGGTGGGTCGGACGGAATGGCCGGCGCTCGACCGGCTGGATCAACCATCGGTGGCCGGTCCGATCTTCACGAAGGGCATGCCGTTGGTGTTGGTGGCGGCGCCCATTTTGAATCAGCAGAAGGAACGCGTGGGTGTCGATGTGGTGGCGTTTCAGATCAACGAGCTGAAGCATCTGACGTCGGATGATTTCGGCTGGAGCGGCACGGGGAAGACTCTTCTCGGCCGGATGAGTGAAGGCGGTTTTGTTTCGTTCTTTGCTCTGGCCCCGGATGACGCCGGGTTGTTGCAGGATGCGGATTTGATGGGCGAGCTGGAGACGATTCAGGTCGTCGGGTCCGGGCTGCTTACCTGACAACAGTCGGACGATCGGGAGGTGTTGATGGCCGCGCGAAATCTTCCCGGCACGCAATGGTTGCTGATCATGAAAGTGGACAGTGACGAGGCCTACGCCGAGGTGAGGGAACGCGCCCAGCCCATCGCCGTCATGATCATGGGCATGCTTGGCATGCAGTTGCTCGTGCTCCCATTGGCCGGACAGATGCTCATTCACTCCGACGAATTGCAGGATCGTATCCGCATCAAGACGGCCGAAGCGAACGAGGCGCGGCTGATCGCAGAAAATGCCAGCCGGGCGAAAAGCGAGTTTCTGGCAAACATGAGCCACGAGATCCGCACTCCCATGAACGGCATCATGGGAATGTCCGAGTTGCTGACCAAGACCGAGCTGACGGATTCGCAGCGGGAGTACGTGGAGATGGTCAACCGTTCGGGTGACACGTTGCCGCGCATTCCGAATGACGTGTTGGATTTCTCGAAGATCGAGGCCGGCAAACTCGATCTCGAATGCGTGCCATTTGCCCTGCGGGATTGCTTGGGCGACCCGCTCAAACTGCTGGGATCCCGCGCGGCGGACAAGGGGTTGGAACTTGCCTTCGACATTCCTGCCCCGTTGCCCGATGGCTTGCTCGGTGACCGCGGACGCTTGCGCCAGATCGTGATGAACCTGGTCAACAACGCCATCAAGTTCACCGATGTCGGACAGGTCGTCGTGAAGGTCGCCGCGCAGGAGCAGACCGATGCGGAAATCGTCCTGAATGTCTGGGTGATCGACACCGGCGTGGGCATAGCGCCGGATCGGCAGAAGCGGATCTTTGAGGAGTTCGGTCAGGCCGATGCCTCGACCACGCGTCAATTCGGAGGGACGGGATTGGGGCTGACGATTTCGCAAGGGTTGGTGGAGATGATGGGCGGGCGGATCTGGGTCGAGAGCACGGTGGGTCAGGGCAGTACGTTTCAGTTCACCGTCCGGCTTGGTTTGCAGCAGCATCAGACGACCATTTCTCGACGCGTGCCCGGCGTGCTGCAGGATCTGCCCGTGTTGGTGGTCGATGATCATGACATCAACCGACGCGTGTATTCGGAGATGTTGGAAAGCTGGCGCCTGAAACCGGAAGTCGCATCAGGTCCCGGCACCGCTTTGGACGCGCTCACGGCCGCGATCGCGCGCAACGATCCCTACCGCATGATTCTCACTGATGCCGAAATGCCGGGGATGAACGGCTTTGAACTTACGGAAAAGATCCGGCAGATGCCGGCCTACAAACGTTCGGTGGTGATGATGCTTTCGTCCGCCGCAATGCCGGATCAACAGGCTCTCGCGCGTCGGGCCGGAATCGATCGTTGCCTGACGAAGCCCGTCAAACAGGCAGACCTGTACGAGGCGGTGGTGCAGGCCTTGGGCAATGTCGGAGAGGACGGCAAGATCGAGGAAGACAATCTGCAGGCTCCGCCGCTGCGAATCCTGCTGGCCGAGGATGGGCACGTGAACCAGCGTGTCGCGACCGATCTGTTGAAGCGTCATCACCATGAAGTGGAAGTCGCCGTCAACGGGCTGCAGGCGGTCGCCAAATTTGATGCCGAGCTTTTTGACCTGGTGCTGATGGATGTTCACATGCCAGAGATGGACGGTCTCGATGCCACGGGGCAGATTCGGGAACTCGAGAAGGAAACCGGCGCGGATACGGCGATCCCGATCATCGCTTTCACCGCCAACGCAATGAAAGGCGACCGCGAGAAATGCCTGTCGGCCGGCATGAACGACTACATTTCAAAACCGATCCGCGCCGATGACCTTTACGCCGTGATCCTGCGCAATGCACCGGAGAATCCGATCGGTCCGAAGGCTGCAGTTGTTCCGCCTTCGGACAGTGCGCCGGAAGAGCAGGCTGGAAAAGTCGATGCGGATGAAGAGCGCGATCCGGGAGCCGCGGATGGGGATGACTGCGTTTTCGACCTGAAGACCGCGCTCGCCAATGTCAGCGGGAGCGAGGAGATCTTTGCCACCATGATCGACTGCTACTTTGAGGAGAAGAATGACCTCGTTCCCAAGCTGGCCGATGCGATCACCGAGGGCGAGGCGGAACTCATCCAACGCACGGCGCACACCATCAAGTCATCTGCGGGAACGTTCGGCGCTGAAGCCGCGCGGGAAGCTGCATTCGTACTGGAGAAGACTGGCAAGTCCGGCGATCTGAAATTTGCCCCGCCGCAGTTCGCGACGCTCCGCATGGAACAGGAGCGCCTGGACGAAGCACTGAATCTCTATCGTCAACGCCGCTGACCAATCCCAGCGCCAGCGATCAACCATCTCGGTGGGGAGAGCTTACTCGCGAGCCCTGACTTCAATCCCGAAGGGATTGCACAGCAACTTCCAAGTGTCGTCACTTCGTGACTCTGAATTGGGCTCCCGAGTAAGCTCTCCCTACCAAGTCGATTGACCGCCGTCGCTACCGATGCTCACACCTTGGGCAACACGTATGGGTGTCGCCATTCGGTTCGGCCGCGCAAGGCATTGGCTTCCTTGTCGCCGATGAAGGTTTCAGTTTTCGGATCCATCTTCAGCGTTCGGCCCACGCGCCAGGAGATGTTGCCGGCGTGGCACAAGGCGGATGCCGGATGTCCGATCGTTTCCAGGTCGCACGCAGGTCGTTTGCGGGACTTCACGCAGTCGATGAAATTCCGTACATGCGGTGCGGCATCGAAATCCCCGGGCACATCCTTCACGAGTTCATCCTTCTTCGTGTAGGCCTTCCAGCCGCGGTTGCCGATGATGAGGTAGCCCTGGTCGCCATAAAGCGCGGCGCCTTCGGATTCACCGTGCATCTTGTAGGGAGTCCACACTCGCATTTCATAGGTCAACAAACGTGGCGGACTGACGTCGTATTCGTAGGTCACCTGCATGGTGTCCGGCCATTCCTGTGCGTCGTCAAAATACCATTTGCCACCGAGCGCGGAGATCTTGCGGGGAAGTCCGAGCGGCGGTTTGCCTTCGGCTTCCATGGCGGCACTCATGGCGGCGATGGCGAAATCCAGGCGATGGATGCCGTCATTGCCGAGGTCGCCGGTCCCGTAGTCGTAAAACCAACGCCAACGACCGTGGAAACGGTTGCGATTGAATGGTCGTTTTGGTGCCGGGCCGAGCCAGAGGTCGTAGTCAATGCCGGGAGGCGGATCACTGTCGGGCGGATTGCCGATCGAGCCTTGCCGGAAACTTTCCCACGCCTTGGCCACCAGGCATTTTCCGAGGTGTCCTTTCCGGATGTATTCCATCGCGGAAATGATCCGCTGCGTGGAGCGGTGTTGGGAGCCGACTTGCACGATGCGCTGGTGCTTGTTGGCTGCGGCGATCATGCGGCGACCTTCCACGATGTTGTTCGCGTCCGGTTTTTCGACATACACATCCTTGCCGGTCTGGCATGCCTGAATCGTGGGAATCGCATGCCAGTGATCCGGTGTGCCTACGACGATGACGTCCAGCTTCGGATCATCAATGATGTGGCGATAATCGGTGACCACTTTCGGCTTGCGACCCTGCAGGCGGGTGACCGCTTCCAAGGTGCCGGGTAGACGCTTGGGGTCGATCTCCGCGATGGCGGCAATGTCGACCTCGGGGTTGTCAGCGAAATAGCGGTTCAGGGAACCTGCGCGACCGGCGGCGCCGATCATGCCGGCCTGCAAGCGGTTGCTGGGCGTGGCCTTGGCGGACAGTTCGAGGGCGGAGGGAGCGGCAGTGAGGAGCGCAGCCGCGGACGTGCGTTGAAGGAAGGTGCGACGTTTCATGCGACGGAATCCGTTCGGGTTGATTCGAATGGTGGAAGCGCGATCAGGGGTTGTCCACCACGGATTAGGAGGAATCCGTTGATCGTCACATTTCTGTTGGTAAGACTGGTTGTACCGAACTCCGGACACACATCGGTGTGCAAGAAAGTTGACCACGCTCTCCGCATCGGTCAGAACACCACGCATGATTCGTTTCATTTCCGGTCTCCTCCTGACCGTGGCGTTCACCTTTGGCGCGGCGCCGCGGCCCAACATTCTCTACTTCTACGTCGACGACATGGGATGGGGAGCGATCGGTCCCAACGGTCAGGCTGAACGCCGGGCCAAGGGACTCCCGCATGTGCTGACGCCGAACTTGGATCGGCTCGCCGCACAGGGCGTGAACTTCCGTCGCTCCTACGGCTGCACCGTTTGTTCGCCTGCCCGTTCCTCGCAGCAAACCGGCTTTCACCAGGGTCACACCTTTGCCGACCGCAATGATCCGGACAATGCGAAGAAAGCCATCCGCGCCGACGACATCACGATGGGCGACGTCCTCGCGAAAGCGGGCTACGCCACGGGTTACTGGGGCAAGTGGGGTTACGGCGGCTCCAAGAGCCAACCGGATCCGGCGATTCTCAACGTCCAGACCCTGCCCACCTCCCATGGTTATCACCACGTCGTTGCCGAACTGCATCACGTGCGCGCCCATACCTTTTTTCAACCGACCCTTTGGAGCGCTCCCGCCAAACCCGGGGCCAAGGGCGGTCTCGAGTTGATTCCGAACTCCATGAAGCCGTGGCGAAAGAACAAACGCTATCCCAACGGACCAGCCCTGCAGAATCATCCCGACTATCCCGCCACCGCCTACTGTGATGACGTTTATGCGTTTGCCGCACTCGACTTCGTCCGTCGCCAGGCAAGGGAATACAACCAGTCCGGCAAACCCTTCTTCGGTCTGCTCGCCGTGCAGGTTCCACATGCGCCGTTCGGCGAAATCGAGGAACTTCCGGAATGGGATCGGGACTATCGCGACCTGCCTTTCTTCAGCGAACTCAACAAACAGTCCAAGCAATGGGCTGCCATGGTCACCCGGATTGACGCGCACTTCGGCAACATCCTCGATGCGCTCGAGGATCCCAATGGCGACGGCGACAAATCCGACTCCGTGGCCGCCAACACACTGGTCTTATTCCAGTCCGACAACGGCGGACCCAAGCACCCGGCGCGCAACGAATTCATGGCCAACGGGGGCTTGAGCGGCAGCAAGGGCTCGATCCAGGAAGGTGGCATCCGCATTCCGACGTTGATGCGCTGGCCCGCCCAGATCTCGAAGAACTCCAAACTCAAGGCCGGTACCAGCACCGATCGCATCCTGGATGTCACCGACCTGCTGCCCACGTTCTGTGAACTTGCTGGAGCGGATGTTCCATTGGGCATCGACGGCGTTTCCATTGCGCCAACCTTGACCGGCAAGGGCCACCAGCGTCATCGCGAGTTTATCATCCATGAAGCCGGCCGCGGCCAGTCCATCATTCGCGGCCGTCACAAGCTCGTGCGCACGCGCAAGAGCTTCGAACTCTACGATCTTGAGGCGGATCCCGCTGAAGAGAACAACCTCGTCGACAAGGAACCTAAGCTGGTGGAGGAATTGAAAGGGTTGATGCTTGGCGAACGCGTGGACGAACCCAAGGGCTTCGCCAACACCTACCATCAATGGACCGGCCAAGCGGGCCGTAACATGTCCGACGCCAGAAATTGGTCGAACTACGAATACTCCAATGAAGGAATCACCTACATTGAAGAGTCTGGCGCACCACAATCCTCTTGGGTGACCCGAATCGGGAAGGACGCCAACGCACGGGCGGATCGCGATCTGGAATTCCTCGCCTTGGATATTGCGGGGAGCAGGGTTTCGGTGCGCAAGGACGCGCGCCTCGTCGGCCGAAATGAGATCCGATTGAAGAACCGCGCCGTTCTGCAGCTCGGCGGTGGTAGGCTGGAGTCGCTGCGCTGGATCGAGGTCGGAGATCGAAGCTCGATCATCGGTTCCGGAACTATCATCGGCACACTCTTCAACCACAGCACCATCCAGACCAGCAATGCATTGGAAGTCCGTGGTGATCTGCACCTGTCCGCGACTTCCAATCTCTCACTGGATCTTCAGGAAAGCTCGCTCGTGGTTCGCGGAGATGCGGCCCTCGATGGAACGCTGCGCCTGACCGGGGCTGAACTTGGTTCGGATCGGATTGACGTGATCAAGGGCCAACTCGTCACGGGCCGCTTCAACAATCGCAACGACGAAGTCCAATCGTCGAACGGTCGTCGCTTCAAGATCGAATATGGTCCCAAGGCGGTAACATTGATCGCCCTGTGAACAACATTGCATTGCTGCAATCCGGTTCAGAACGGACAACTTCCCGCGTCTCGATCCGCATCACCAGCTAATGGAAAGTCTACTTATCAAAGGCGGCGCCCGCCTCAAGGGCGAAGTCCGCATCAGCGGAGCCAAGAACGCCGTGCTGCCGCTCATGGCCGGCGCGCTTCTCACCCGCGACAAGGTCGTCATCCGCAATGCGCCCAACCTGCGCGATGTCCGCACCATGTGCCGCATCCTCAAATCGCTGGGCGCTGAAGTGGAACAGAAGCGTGGCACGATCACCATTCAGGCCGACAAGATCAACGGCGTGGGTGACTACGATCTAATCCGCCAGATGCGCGGTTCCATCTGCATCCTCGGACCGCTGCTCGGTCGACTCGGCAAGGCCAAGGTGTCCCTGCCTGGCGGCTGCGTGATCGGCGTACGTCCCATCGACCTGCACCTGAAGGGATTGAAGGCGCTTGGAGCCAAGATCCGCACGTCCGGCGGTTATGTGCACGTGACCGGCAAGAAGCTCAAAGGCACGGAGATGTTTCTCGGTGGTCGCTCGGGTCCCACCGTGCTAGGCACCATCAACATCGCCATGGCCGCCGCCTTGGCCGACGGTGTCACCGTGATCGACAGCGCGGCCTGCGAACCGGAAGTCATCGATGCCTGCGACTTTCTCAAGGCCATGGGTGCCAAGATTGAAGGCGCCGGCAGTCCGACCATCCGCATCACCGGTGTGAGGAAACTTCACGGCGTTGACCACACGGTCATCCCGGATCGCATCGAAGCCGCCACCTACGCCATTGCCGCCGCGGCCACCAACGGCGAGATTACCATCAAGGGCTGTCGCCCGGATCACCTCCAGGCTGTGATCGACAAACTCTGGGAAGCCGGCGTCAAAGTGGAACGTCGTGGCAAGAATCTTTGGGTGAAACGTGGTACCAAGCTGCAGTCCGTGGATGTGACCACGCAACCCTACAGTGGATTCCCCACCGACGTGCAGGCGCAGTTGATGGCCTTGATGGTGCAAACTCCGGGCATCAGCATCATCACGGAAAGAATCTTCGAATCCCGTTTCGGCCACGTCGCTGAACTCGGGCGTCTGGGCGCCGACATCGCCATCGAAGGCCCGAGCGCCATAGTGAAAGGCGGCCTGCCGCTCAGCGGCGCCCCCGTCATGGCCAGTGATCTCCGCGCCAGCGCCGCCCTTGTCATCGCCGGTCTCTGTGCGGAAGGCACAACTCAGGTCAACCGCATCTACCACCTCGATCGCGGCTACGAAAACATCGACGAAAAGATACGCAAACTCGGCGGCGAGATCACTCGCATCAACGTGCAGGGTCCGTAGACACGCGACGGGTGCAGGCAGGTGCAGGTCGGTTGCACATTTCCTTTTCCGCTCGCTTCAATCCACTCCCTTGGGGGACGCCTGCGAAGGGCTCAGTCATGTCGGACTGATTGCTTGTCGATATTGCTGAGAAAATCCTTCCCTCGGTCCGTCCAAAAATCGGATAAACCGCGCGCTCAATTCCATCATGAAACGTCTCCTTCTCTCCCTGTCCCTCCTGCTCCCCATCTTGGTGGGGGCCGCATCAAAGCGTCCAAACATCGTCTGGATCATTCCGGATGACATGTCCGCCAACTTCTCGTGTTACGGTGAAACCGCCATCAAGACACCCAACGTCGACAGACTGGCGGCGCAGGGGGTCAAGTTCTCCAACGCCTACGTGACGGCACCGGTGTGTTCCACCTGCCGTTCGGCCTTCATCACGGGCATGTATCAGACGAGCATCGGGGCTCATCATCATCGCAGCGGTCGCGGCACGGAGAAGATTCACCTGCCTGGGCACATCAAGCTGGTGCCGAAGCTGTTCCAAGAAGCCGGTTATCACACCTCGATCACCGGTTGGCCGGGACGCAAGGGACGTCTGGGCAAGACCGACTACAATTTTGAATGGGATAAATCGGTCTACGACGGAGCCGATTGGTCGGGTCGCAGGAAAGGTCAGCCGTTCTTCTGCCAGATTCAGACTCCGGGTGGCAAACTGCGTGGCAAGGATGAGGCCGGTTGGGAGAAGATTCAGAAGGCCGCGGAAGCCAAGTTCGGCAAGCGCACGCCGAACAGCGCCGTGACCCTGCCGCCCTACTATCCCGAACACCCGGACATCGTCCGCGACTGGGCCGCCTATCTGGATTCCGTACGCATGACGGATGTGATGGTTGGCGAGGTCATCGCCCGCTTGAAAAAGGAAGGCGTGCTGGAAAACACATTGGTCATCTTCATGACCGATCACGGCATCAGTCATGCCCGTGGCAAACAGTTCATGTATGACGAAGGGCTGCACGTGCCGCTCGTCATTCGCGGTCCGGGAATCAAGGCCGGCTCGGTGCGCGAGGACGTGGTGGAACACATCGACATCGCCGCCCTCTCTCTGGCTGCCGCGGGAATCAAGATTCCCGATCACATGCAGGCCAAGGACATCCTGGCGAAGCACTACAAGCCGCGTGAAGCCGTCTTCGCCGCCCGCGATCGTTGCGATGAAACGGTCGATCACATGCGCTCCGTTCGCACGCAGGATTTCAAGTACATCCGCAACTTCCTGCCGAACCGACCCTACCTGCAGCCCTGTGCTTACAAGGATGCCAAGAACATCCTGAAGGCGGTGAAGGCATGGGACACTGCGGGCAAACTCAACGACACGCAAAAACTGGTGACCCGCCAGGTCCGCCCCCCGGAAGAACTCTATGACGTCAATGCGGACCCGTTTGAGATCAACAATCTCGCGAACAATCCGCAATACGCGAAGAAGCTCAAGGAGATGCGTCGTCGCCTGAACCAGTGGATGAAGAAGACCGACGACAAAGGTCGCCAGCCGGAGTCCGCCAGGATGTTCGACAGCGACATGAAGGTTTACCTGGACACCATCAAGAAGCGTTCCACCCCGGAGCACCACCAGACCATCGCGGACAACATCGCCGTGATGAAGAAGTGGGCTGCCGAAGGAAAGTAGCTTCGCTTGCCAAGCGAAGCCCATGGCGTGAATGACTCGGTTGACAACCGAATCGACGCTTGGCGAATCACGAGCACGTCATATCTTTTGTCCGTTTTCTACAAACCATGAATAGGAAGTTGTTTACTACGTTGTTGACAGCGATGTGCCTCGCTGCCTCAGCCACCGCCGCATCGAAGCCCAACGTCATCTTGATAATGGCGGACGATCTCGGGATCGGCGACATTTCGCCGACCAATCCCGAATGCAAGATCAAGACTCCGCAATTGCAGAAGATGGCGGATGAAGGGGTCACGTTTCTGGATGCGCACACGCCCAGTTCGGTTTGCACACCGACGCGCTATGGACTGCTGACAGGCCGGTACAATTGGCGTTCGCGACTGTCTCGTGGGGTTTTGAGCGGACGGAGCGATCACCTGATTCCAGCTGAACGCCCGACCCTGGGTCATCTGATGAAGAAGGCGGGCTATCACACCGCAATGATCGGCAAGTGGCATCTCGGCTGGGATTGGGCCAAGGACGCGAAGGGCAAGATCGACTTCACCAAGCCGGTCAAGAACGGCCCGGACATCAACGGTTTCGATCAATACTACGGACATTGCGGCTCCCTCGACATGCCGCCGTATGTCTGGGTCGATACCGGCCGCATCACCGCGCAGCCCGATCGCGAAGAGGGCGTGTCCAAGAAGGAAGATCGCTACGGCTGGTATCGCAAAGGCCCGATCGGATCCGACTTTCAAATCGCGGAGGTGCTGCCACACCTGTTCGACAAGACCATTGAACTGGTCAACGCGCGGTCGAAAGCGGCAAAGGCCGGCAAACCGTTCTTTGTCTATCTGCCGCTGCCGGCACCCCACACGCCGATCGTTCCCGTGCCGCCGTTCAAGGACGCGAGCAAACTGAATCCCTACGCCGACTTTGTGATGCAGATGGATCATCACATGGGTGAATTGCTGAAAGCGGTGAAGGACAACGGGCTTGATGACAACACGCTGGTCATCTTCACCAGCGACAATGGATGTTCGCCGGAAGCCAATTTCGAATTGCTCAAGGAGCATGGCCATCATCCGAGTGCCCAATATCGCGGTCACAAGGCCGACATCTATGAAGGCGGCCATCGTGTGCCGTTCATCGCCCGTTGGCCAGGGCAGATTGAAGGTGGACGCAAGACTCTTGCGTTGGCTTGTTTGACGGACGTTTACACCACCCTCGAATCGATCACCGGTCAAAAGCGACGGGCGCTCGGAGGTGAGGACGGTTTCAATCTTGTGCCGGTCTTCCGTGGCAAGTCCACCAGCGGCCGGCGCTCTTTGATCAGTCATTCCATCAGCGGTGCCTTTGCGATGCGCAAAGGAGAATGGAAACTGTGTCTATCAGCCGGTAGTGGAGGATGGAGTGCACCGCGGGATGGTGAGGCCCGCAAGCGGGGCTTGCCGCCGATCCAGTTGTTCAATCTGAAATCTGATCCGGCTGAGCGCACCAATCTGGTGGATGCACACCCGGACAAGGTGAAGGAGCTTCTGCAACTGCTGGAGTCACAGATCAAGGCCGGAAGGTGCACGCCCGGTGAACCGGTGCCCAACGATCGCGAGATCAAGTTTCGTCCGCCCGGCATGCCCAAGTAAGCCGAGGTAACTGGACCGCATACTCTCATTCATCAGATTCGAGAAGTTGGCAGCCGAAGGCAGGTAGCCTCGATTGCCAA
>JAYPXF010000002.1:46416-84769 GCA_038154405.1 Verrucomicrobiales bacterium
TCATTCATCAGATTCGAGAAGTTGGCAGCCGAAGGCAGGTAGCCTCGATTGCCAACCGAATCTACTGGCGAGCGAGATACGGTTCGTCTCCAATGGCATGCACCAATGAACAAAGTTGGCCGGGGTGCATTTTCTCATTCACCGGAATCGTGGACTTGGCATAGGGTCGGTCTATGACTCCATTGACGAGAGCTGGCGGACTGTTGCTGGCAGTGGTCATCTGCCTTCCGGCGGCAACGATTGAATTCAATCGCGACATCCGCCCCATCCTTTCCGACAACTGCCTCGCCTGTCACGGCCCGGACCCCGGCAGTCGCAAGGCCGGTCTGCGCCTTGACCTCGAGAGCGGCGCCGGCGATGTGGTTAAACCTGGAGACGCGGCCGGATCCGAACTGATCCGGCGCATTAACAGTGCCGACCCGGATGAAATCATGCCGCCGCCGGATTCGCACAAGCAGTTGACCGGTACACAGAAGAAACTGTTGGCCGCCTGGATCAAGGCCGGCGCCAAGTGGGAAGCGCATTGGGCTTTCATCACTCCTCAGCGTCCCGCTGTTCCCAGTCCAAAGGACGACGGCAAATGGGCTCGCAACCCCGTCGACCGATTTGTCCTCGCCAAACTGAACGAGCTGAAGATGAAACCGAACGTTGAAGTGGATCGGCATACGCTGGGACGACGGGCCGCTTTGGATCTGACCGGCTTGCCACCTGCACGAGAGGCTCTGTCGGTCTTTGTTGAGGACAATAAGGCAGGTGCCTTCAATCGCTACGTAACCACACTTTTGCGGACCGATCATGCGGGCGAACATCGGGCGCGCTATTGGCTCGATGCGGCACGCTATGGCGACACCCACGGCATGCACGTGGACAATTACCGTGAGATGTGGCCCTACCGCGACTGGGTCGTAAGGGCGTTCAACAACAACATGCCGTTCGATCAATTCGTGGTGGAACAGATCGCCGGGGACCTGTTGCCGAAGCCTACGATTGACCAACGCATTGCCACCGGTTTCAGTCGCTGCAACATCACGACCTCTGAAGGCGGTGCGATTCCGGAGGAACTGAATGTTCGCTACATGGTGGATCGCGTGGAAACCACCGCCACCGTGTTTCTCGGACTGACGGCGGGTTGTGCCGTTTGTCACGATCACAAGTACGATCCGCTCAGTCAGAAGGAGTTCTATTCGCTCGGCGCCTTTTTCAACAACACGACCCAACCACCGATGGACGGCAATGAAAAGGACACGCCTCCCGTGGTGGTGCTCCCTGAAGATCAGCTGAAGGATGAATGGAACAAACTTCTCGCCAGCCGGCAGAAGCTGCGCATGGAGATGTCCCGGCTCGGCGAAGAACGTGACGCCGCAGACTGGTGGCGCTCCCGTCAGCACGTGGGCGATCATCCGGTGGCGGAGGACAAACTGATTCTGTTCGAGCCCCTGATCGAATCCACGGCTGACGTGACCCCCTTGCCGAAGGACGCCCGTTGGGAAGACAATCATCCCGCCGGCCGACGCGGCATGCGCTTTGAGAAGGCCGGTGGTCTTGAAGTGAAGGCTCCGACGCTCCGCTCTGATGAACCGCTGACAATCAGCATGTGGATCAAGGCACCGGACAAGCTGATCAGCACGGCAGTGATGGAGCAGTTGACCAATGTGCCGTTCGGCAAGGATGGGAAGCAGAAGAAACCGCTGGGCTGGAAGATCACCACCTCGACGCAGGGAGCGGTCACGTTTCAAATGTACGACGGCAAAGGTGGAGAAGTGTCCGGGCGTCTCGCCGGAGAAGAAGCGCTCACTCCAAGGGAATGGCAGCACCTTTGCATACGGTATTCGGGCGGGCGCTCCAAGACCGCCGTCACGGTTCTGGTTGACGGTGAGAATCGTCGCTTGCGAAATTCGACCCAAAGCTACTGCGACGCTGTGAATCTGAAAGAGGTTCCGTTGAAACTCGGGCGCAGCCTTGTCAGCGGCGGAATGAGCGATATCCGCATCTTCCGTCGTTGGCTTACCAGTGACGAAGTTCAGGCCCTGGCCGATGAGTTCAAGATTCGTCGTGCCATGTCTTTGTCGACCGATTGGAAGAAACTGGATCGCGACCGGCAGACGATGTTGATCCGCTACCGCAACAATGCGCGCTTGCCCGCCTACCGGAAAATCTCCCGCGAATTCGCCGGCACGCAACTTCGATGGGACTTCATTCATTCGCGTTCGACCACCACCATGGTCATGGAGGAACGCCGGGATGCGATCCCGGTGGCATGGGTGTTGAACCGCGGCGAGTACGATCAAAGGCGGGAGCAAGTCCGGCCGGATGTTCCCGCAGCATTGCCTTCGTTGGGCAAGGGCATGCCGCGCAATCGACTGGGCCTCGCGAAGTGGCTCGTTGATCCGGCCCATCCGCTGACCGCCCGTGTCATGATCAACCGCCTCTGGCAATCCGTCTTCGGGACCGGGTTGGTTAAAACCTCCGAAGACTTCGGTGTCATGGGTGATGCCCCGTCTCATCCCGAACTGCTCGACTGGCTGGCGGTGGAGTTCGTCGAATCCGGTTGGGACGTGAATCACATGCTTCAGCTGATGCTTGACTCGGCCGCGTATCGGCAAAGCGCCCGGGTGGTGGCGGCGAACCATGTGAAGGATCCGGAGAACCGCTTTCTCGCCCGCGGTCCACGACTTCGACTGGATGCCGAAGTGCTTCGCGACCAGGTCCTGGCGGTCAGCGGATTGTTGGTCCGCAAGATGGGCGGTCCGAGCGTGAAGCCTTACCAACCGAGCGGCTTATGGAATGTGGTTGCGATCACGGGCAGCAACACCCGCGTGTTCAAGCAGGACTCGGGTGATGCCCTCTATCGGCGCAGTCTCTACACCTTTTGGAAGCGAACCTCGCCACCGCCGTCGATGGCCGCTTTCAATGCGCCCACACGCGAGCAATGCACGGTTCGGCGGGAACGAACCAACACGCCCTTGCAGGCTCTCGTGTTGCTGAACGATCCACAATACGTCGAGGCCGCCCGGCGATTGGCGGAATACACCGTCAAGAGCGGCGGATCGCCCATTGATAGTGCTAAGGAGATGCTGGAACGGGTACTGACCAAGCCGGCGGACAAACGTGATGTCGCCGACGTCGTGAAACTGGTCGATCGGTTTGAGGCACTCTTTGGCAAGGACACCGAAGCGGCGAAGAAACTGATTGGTTCGGGAGACAGCAAGGCCGACGCCTCACTTGATCCCAAGAAGCTGGCCGCCTGGACCATGGCCGCCAATGCCCTCATGAACCGCGACGATTTCATCAACAAGAACTGAAATGAAAATGGGACAAGGGACTTGTGACCAGTGGCAAGGGAACCTGGCGGACTGCGAGGCACTTGACCGCAACTCGAGGCTCACTGTGTTGCGCCAGCTTCTCCCCGTGCCACAAGTCCCTCGCCCCAAGCCCCTTTTGTAAAACATGAACACCAATCCTATCGATCAATGGATCCAGCTGGAGACCCGCCGCCAGTTCTTCGGCCGCACCGCCAAGGGCGTGGGACTCGCCGCCCTGGCTTCCATGATGCAGCGTGACGGCAATGCCGCCGGCGGAGGCGTATTGGACGGCGGACACTTTCCGGGAAAGGCCAAGCGGGTGATCTGGTTGTTCATGGCCGGCGCGCCCTCGCAGCTCGACCTCTACGATCACAAGCCCAAGATGAAGGATTGGTTCGACAAGGACCTCCCCGAATCCGTCCGCAAAGGTCAGCGACTGACGACGATGACCGCGAACCAGTCGCGCTTTCCAATCGCACCCTCGATGTTCAAGTTCACCGAACACGGCCAATGCGGTCGCCCGGTCAGTGAACTGTTGCCCAAGCAGGCATCAATGGTCGACGACATGGCGGTCATCAACACGATGTTCACCGAGGCGATCAACCACGACCCGGCCATCACCTACATCCAGACCGGCAATCAGGTTCCGGGCAAACCCACGCTGGGCGCCTGGTTGAGCTACGGTCTCGGCAGCATGAACCGCAACCTGCCTGATTTCGTCGTGCTGAACTGTGCGCCGCGCGGGCAGGCCCTCTATTCACGGCTCTGGGGAAGCGGGTTTCTTCCATCCAAACATGCCGGTGTCGCCTTTCGTGCCCAAGGCGATCCCGTGCTCTATCTCTCGAATCCGGGTGGTGTCGATCACACCGCCCGCCGTCTCATGCTCGATACACTGCAGGGGATGAACCGGCGCACCTACAAAGAGCTTGGTGATCCGGAAACGCAGGCACGCATTGCGCAATACGAGATGGCGTTTCGAATGCAGTCTTCGGTGCCCGACCTGATGGACATCAATCAGGAACCGGAATACATCCACGACCAGTATGGCAAGGACTCCAAGAAGCCGGGCACCTTCGGTTACAATTGTCTTTTGGCCCGTCGCATGATTGAGCGAGATGTGAGGTTCATTCAGATCTTCCACCGCGGCTGGGATCATCATGGCGGGCTGCCTGCGAACATCAAGCGCCAGACCGGTGAGGTGGACCAACCCGCCTGGGCCTTGGTGCAGGATCTGAAACAGCGCGGCCTGCTTGACGACACCCTCGTCATCTGGGGCGGCGAGTTTGGTCGCACGATCTACAGTCAAGGAACGCTGACGACCAAGAACTACGGTCGCGACCATCATCCACGTTGTTACTCAATCTGGATGGCCGGCGGCGGTATCAAGGGTGGAACGGTCTACGGGCAGACGGACGACTTCGGCTACAACATCGTCAGGAACCCCGTCCACATCCGCGACCTGAACGCCACCATCCTTCACCAGGTCGGCATCGACCACGAACGCTTCTCCGTGAAACACCAAGGACTGGACCAACGACTGACCGGTGTACTGCCCGCCAGTGTCATCTCGGACATCCTGGTCTGAGCCAAGGTAGGAACAAGCTGCCGCTTGTCCGCGGACGCGCAGCGGCGCGTCCCTGCCCTAAGCCGAAGTCAATTCGGGCAATCACCAAATCTTCCGGATTCAGCGCTCCACGATCTGGATGTGATCGATGTTGCCGCCGCTCTTGCCGGCGGTCTTCAGTTCAATGGTGTTGGCCCCGGCCTTGAGCGTTATGCCGGTGCTCAGGTCCCTCCACTTGGTCCAACTGCCGGATTGCTCAAAAGGCAGCAGTTGGACCATCGAACCGTTCACCAAGAGCTTCAACGGTCGGGCACTGCCCGCGAGGGCATAACGGACGATCAGTTCGGCTTTGCCCTCCTTCTTGGCCTCGATCTGCCATTCCGCTGACTCTTCACCTTTGTTGTAGTCAATATAGCCGGTGCCGGTCCAACCCTCGTTGCGGGATTGAATCGACGGCCCTTTGAGTTTTGCGCGGGCAGCGGCATAGACCGTTCCCTTGGGATTCTTCACCGGGACGGGTTTGGTGGGTTTTGCCGCCGCCTTGGGCTTGCCGACCGGTTTGAAGGGAATAAGCGGTCCGGCGTGGAGCGGGTCGGGCGGCGTGTTGGAAAGCAACCGGTTCAGCGTATAGACCAGGTAGTTGTTGGTGAGGTCCTCCTTGTCGCCGGACTTGAGGCCCTTGATCTTCACTTCGTGCACATGCCATGCCTTCAACTCGCCCAAGTAGACATCCACCACGCGACCGTCGAGCGAGATGTCGATGGAATCGATCTCCACCGGTTTCACATCATGCTGCGGTGAACCGTACTTCTGGGTGTACTGGTAGTAGTAGCGCTTGAACGGCCAGGTCTCCTTCTTCCGTGCGGTGCCCTTGTCGACCGGCTTGGTGAAGCGAAACCGGAACCCTTCCTTCATCAGTTCCATGGTCGTGACTTCGAACGGCGTCTTGCCGTTCCATACCACGTGCTGGATCCCTTGGTTGCCGACCCAGGTATGCTTCGTAAGTCCGACATACAGGCTGCCATCCGGCGCCCAGGCAAGGCGATTGACTCCGGGACGCAGCGGCGCGCCGTCGATGAACGGAACACAGGCGCCCTGCAATTCGCCACCGACCTTTTCCAACATCACCCGCATGATGCGCGGCTGGTTCATTTCACCGACGAGCAGCTGTCCGGTGAAAGGACCAAACTTCGCTTCCGGCGTAATCGCGAGAACCTTGGTGGGCGAGTTCGCCATCGCACCATGAGGAAACACGACCGCCGCTCTGGTGCGCATCTTGGCGAGCTTGGCCGGATCCGTCTTCAACGGGGTATCTTTGAAACCGGGTTTCCAGGTAAGACTGGCCGCGTGACCGTAGAAGCGTCCGCGCTTGATGTGGAAGAGTTTGCTGGTGCCGACCCAGTCGCCCTGATTGTCCGTCACGAAGAGGTTGCCCTCGAGATCTGTACCCAGACCGTTCGGAGTTCGCAGCCCATAGGCGTACGGCACCGTTTTTCCGTCAGGCGTCACTTTCAAGACACAGCCTCGGTAAGGAGTGGAGGCATGCATGCGTCCGGGCCGACCGCGAAGATCGAACCTGCCGCGCACAATGGGACGGATCCCATTGCCGCTCGAACCCGTGCCCAAGGAAAAATAGAACGAACCTTCCTCATCCCGCACGGGCGTGAAGTGGAATTCGTGGTAATTGCCGGACATGCCGAACTGATCACTGACCGCCTCGAAATCGTCCGCTTTGCCGTCACCGTCCGTGTCGCGCACGCGGGTCAGCTCCGGACGTTGCGAAATGACCAGTTCGGAATCGGAAATGACCACCACGCCCAAGGGGTTGTGCAGCCCTTCGGCAAAGAGGTGCCATTTCTTCTTCTGCAGATCGTAGAAAAAGATCTCTCCACTCGGCATGCAGACAACCATGCGACCGTCTGGCAGGAAACCCATGCCGTCGATCTGTTGTGTGCCGAATTTGGATGGCGGAGTCGGTGCGTCCGTGACCTTGTATTGCGGCGAGGTCCTGCCCGGTCCGTTGATCGTGGAAAGAGCGAGCCCGAGGACAATGGTGTGAAGGGTTTTCATTCGAAGCTGGCGGAGGGAAGCGGCGGAGCCGGGTTCTTTTCAATGAGGGTGATGCTGAACGACTTCGACTGATCGGCGCTCACGGAGATCGTTCCATTCTTGGCGATGCCACCTGCTGAGGTGGACATGATCGAAAGTTCGGTGGGCGTAAGATTGAAGATGAGCGCAGTCTGCGGTTCGACCGAAAAGGAACGGACGATGCCTTTCTTGTCCGCCGAAGGCTTGATCATTTCACGGATCAGATGCCTGCCGAGCGCGTAACGAAACTCAGGATAGCCGTTCACCAGTCGGTAGCCCCTGTAACGTGGGAGGCTGGAAGCTCCCTTGATCATGATCGGGAAGTCCCGGGCCTGGGAGGTGTCGTAGAACGGCAGATCGCGATTGGTTTCGGCCAGGTGCGCATAGTGTTCGGGTTTCAGGAGACTGGAACGCGCCCGGTAGTAGGGGTCACCGTAGAACTCGGCCACCGGCTTGCCGTTGCTCGACCAATGCACCTTGTTGCCGCGGATGAAACCGCCCTTGGCCCAGGCATAGCGCAGTCGGCATTCGCCCGCGTCCCAGCAATAGAACTGGTTGCCCGGCAGGGCCACCGCAAACGCGGCCGGGGATGCGCCCGGCATGAAGGTCCGGTAAACCACCGGTTCGGTGACATCCTTAAGCGCGTCATCAAAGTCCGGTTTGAAAGCGGAGTTACGCTTGGCCAGGTTCTTGTCCTTGAAGGGAAAGGCCGTGAGAATCTTCTGCGTCGTGTAGACGTCCTTCGGCAATGTCGCCCGTGCCTTGGCCACCTGTTCCTTGGTCACGATCGGAGTCTTGTTCCCCCAGGAGCTGTGAACATAGTTGATGATCGATGTCAGCTTCTCGTCATCGAGCAGCAATTGCGGCGGCATGGCCGAATAATAGCGCTTGTTGTTCACCTTCATCGGGCCGACCAGACCGCGCAGCACGATTGCAATGGTTCGTTCCGGTTTGTTGTCCCGCAACCATTCGCTACGGGCCAATGGGGGCACGGCACCTGGTTGGCCTTTGCCATCGGGCATATGACAGACCGCGCAGGAACCAGGCCCGTTGTAGAGTTCCTTGCCCTGCTGCAACTGCTCCTTGGGGAGGGCGGCGGCAGAAAGCGAAACTGCCGAAAGCATCTGCGCTGCGCCAATACAGGACAGCAGACGCAGCTTGAATGTGTTTATTTCCATTGCAAACATGGATGTTGGCCGCGGACGGTATCAGAGCGTACCGTCACGCACAACCCGCGCCCGCAACGCCCGGGATCTCCGGATTTGCCGTTGCTTTGGAAATCCCGGCGGTCTAATTTCCGCCCGCCGAACCAGTCATCCCAAACCTTCACGGCCAGACGCCAGACCGTCCGCAATGACGACCACCGACAATCCGCTCTGTTCGATCATCATCATCTCCTACAACACGAAGGAGGTGACGCGGGACTGCCTCGAATCGGTCAAGGCCGCCAAGCTCGATTTCACCTACGAGATCATCATCGTGGACAACGCGTCCACCGATGGCAGCGTGGAGATGTTCGAGCAGGACTATCCCGAGGCGACGTTGATCAAGAACGAGGAGAATCTCTTTTTTCCCAAGGCCAACAATCAGGCCATGCTGGTCGCCAAGGGCAAATACTTCTTCTTGCTGAACAGCGACACCCTGGTGGAGCCGGGCCAGATCGAGAAACTGATCAACTTCCTCGACCAACGATTTCCCAAAGTCGGCGTGGTCGGTCCCAGCGTCCGGAACAAGGACGGCACCCTCCAATCCGAGGGGCACTCCTTCGACACGAAACATCACGTCATCGCGCGCTTCCTTTTTCTGCACAAGCTGCCGCTGCCGTTCTTCCTGAAGAAGCTGATCCTGCCGCTTGGCTATGAGCCGGGGCTCTATGGCCGCACGCGCAAGGTTGGCTGGGTGATGGGTTGTGCGCTGATGTTTCGGCGTGAACTGTATGAGGAGTTCGGAGGCCTGGACGGTGACTTCGTGTTCTATTGCGATGACATGGAATTCTGTTATCGCACTTGGAAACACGGTTACGAAGTCTGGGTGGATGTGCGCTCCCGGATCACGCACTTGGGTGGGGTGAGCTGGGTCGTGGCGAAGCAGACCGGGGAATCAAAGAAACTTCCCGACTATCACGAACGACGTTTTGTCGCCCACCAGAAGATGGCCGGGGCGATGTATAAAATAAGGACCAACCGGCTTCGTATATTTCTATACTCTTCTATACTGCCGCTCTTCAGCATCCTCAGCGCCTCCAGGAAAAAGGAACTGCAGGAAAAGATCGCACTGCATCGCGAGGAGAACGAAAAGTTCTTCAAGATGCTGGCCGAGGAGAAGCAGGCGAAGTCCTCCGCTTCCTGAAACTCCGGGCAAATTTTCTGCCGCGGGCAACGCCCGTGTCGATTAGGACAAATTCCGGTCAATCTTGGCGCCAATAAGTGATTGGCGTAGTAATTGTCACCGCTGAAACCGGGGTTAAAGGGGTTGCAGGCCATTTTTCAGAGGGCTAGCATCGATGCCATGAGAATTGATCGCGCGCTCAGTTTTGAGGATATCATGGACCTGGAGAACTTGGAAAAGGCCTTTGAGACCTTCAAGGATGCGGAACCGTTTTCGCACTGCCAGATCCAGGGATTCTTCAAGCCGGAGTTTGCCGCCGCGATCGAAGAGGAGTTTCCGGCCTTTGACGATGACAAGTATTGGCATACCTATCTGAACGCGATTGAAGACAAGCGTACATGTAATAATTGGAACCTCTTTCCGCCGCTTCTATATCAGACTTTTAATATTCTGAATTCGATCGAGTTCTGCGCCTATCTGTCGAAACTGACGGGCATTGTACCTTTGAAATCCGACCCCGGCCTCAATGGCGGCGGGCTGCATTCCCACGGCAAGGGCGGTAAGCTGAACCAACATCTGGATTACTCGGTGCACCCGAAACTGAAGATGCAGCGCAAAATCAACATCATCATGTACATGAACAGCCGCTGGGAGGAAGATTGGGGCGGTCAATTGGGATTGTGGAAACGCAGTGAGGAATCTCCAAAGCGGGCCGGTGAACTGGTCAAGAAGCTCGTGCCCAATTTCAATTCAGCCGTCTGTTTCGACACCACACAGGACAGCTGGCACGGCTTGGCGGAAGCGGTCAGCGCGCCGGACGGCCAATACCGCCAAAGCCTGGCGGTCTACTACGTGACCAATCCTCCGGTCGGTGTCGACCCGCGCGGCAAGGCGCTCTTCTCTCCCACCAAGGAACAGGAGAACGATCAGGACGTTCTGGAGTTGATCGAAAAACGTTCGTCCACCGCCACCGCCGACAAAGTGTGGAAGAAGTAGAACGGGCGTTTGAAATTGAAACACTCTCGGGGCCCCTGCCGTTTGCCTGCGGCAGGGTCCTTTCTGTATTCTGAATCGCCTTGAAAAAACGGGGTTTCCTGTGAGACAAAATGGAGCCCATGGCCGACTCCACCCCAACACCCGGCTTCCTGACCCGCTTTGCGCTGCGCATGCGCCGCATCACCACGTCCGGCCGTTATCTGGGTGAACTGGACGGACTGCGGTTCATCGCCATCGCGTGGGTCGTGCTGCATCACATCCACACCTACACCGAGGTCACCTTCACGAAGACGGTTGATTCACCGAAGGGCAACTGGCTGGGCTACTTCCTGGACCTGGGCAATCTCGGGGTGCCGCTCTTCTTCGCCATCAGCGGATTCATCCTCGCGCTGCCCTTCGCGGAGTATCACCTGAAGGACGGCAAGAAGGTCCCGCTCCACAAGTATTTCTATCGCCGCCTCACGCGACTGGAACCTCCCTACATCATTGTGATGTGCCTGTGTCTGGCACTCCACATCGCCAAGGGCGGGATGCCGATCGGTGAACTGATGGGGCATTTCTGGGCCTCCCTGTTTTACGTGCATGGCTGGACCTATCATGCGGGCAGCACGTTGGACCCCGTTGCGTGGTCATTAGAAATCGAGGTGCAGTTCTATATCTGCGCCCCGTTTCTCGCGCTCGTGTTCAAGTTGCCGACCGTCGCCCGCCGCGTGCTGTTGACGGTGGCGATCGTGCTGTTCGGGATGGCGTCGGCGGGCAAGGCCTCGGCCGGTTTCTGGCTGGAGGCGGGCATTGTGCCGAATCCGCATCACTATCTGTTTGCCTACATTCATCATTTCCTGGTCGGCTTCATTCTGGCCGACCTTTTCCTCACCCGACCGAAGTGGATTGACGACGTGAACAAGAGTCTCTGGGACGCGATCGGAGTTGTGGCATTCTTCTGTGTGCCGTTCGCCTGGATTGCCGATCACGGATGGTATCTCTTTCCGTTGAACATGTTTGTGTTTTACATGGGCGCCTTCAACGGCCGCATCCTGCCCAAGATCCTGCAACAACCCGTCATCGCGATGCTGGGTGGCATGTGTTACACGACTTACCTGCTGCACGTTCCGATGATTGCCGCGATCAACAAGATCTCGGCCAAGATTGTTGTCTCCGATCATTATCTGCCAAACCTGCTGGTGCAGATCGCCATCATGCTGCCGCCGATCATCATCGCTTCGCTGATCTTCTACGCATTGGTCGAACGCCCGTGCATGGACCGCCATTGGCCGACCAAGCTGATGGCATGGTTCAAGTCCAAGTTGGGGGGCGGATCCGGTGACGGCGGAGCGGAGAAGCCGGCGGAGTCCAACTGATCGGGCTCGAGGACATCGCTCCGTCGATGCCTTTTTCAGAGACCATAACCCGGAACCGACGGAGCGGTTTCCTCCCGTGGACTGCATGCGTTTCGGAATGACATGGCGTCCGAATCACCTACGCTCGATCCATGATTCGTCCTCGCATCCTGCTCGCGTCGTTTCTGCTGACGGCGTTGTGTGTTGAAGCCCAACATCTGCCCGGCACAAAGCCGCTTGAATTTGACGGCGACGATCTCTCCGGTTGGGTCATGGACGGGGCGCATGAATTCGTGGAGCGCAAGATCGCGGAAGCCACAATCGAGCGCCACCGTTTCTGGAACTTCGCCGAAGTGCCGACGGGACGAGCCCGCCTGAAGGTGCCCGGACCTGATTTCCAGGCCAAGTGGGACAGCGCCCTCGCCCCGAATTCACGGCGTTTGAAAGAGGTGCTTGGAGTGGTGGATGAGCGGTTGCCGGCGCGCTTGGAACGCTTCGGTGATGATCTGCGGCCGGCAATCATCACGAACGCGGCTGACCACACGGTCTACCAGGTCCGCTGGGACGTGTTGCCCGGTTTCTCGGCGGAAGGGCTGCTCGTGGAACCGGCAACCAATGCCGTGGCCAATGTGGTGCTGATTCCGGATGCGGACACGACTCCGGAGCAGGTTCTGAATTCAGCATTCGAACGGGGACTCAATTACCAGGCGATACGTGAACTGATCGAACAGAATTTTCGCCTGCTGGTGATGACGCCGATCTCGCGAGCCAAGATCCCGGCCGAAGACAAACGCATGAAGCGTTCGGACCAGACCTATCGCGAGTGGATCTATCGGCAGGCCTTCCACATGGGCCGACACATCATCGGGTATGAAATTCAGGAGGTGATGGCTGCAATAGACTGGTTCAAGAAGACTGATCCGCGAACGAAGATCGGACTGCTCGGACATGGTGAGGGCGGCATGGTGGCGTTCTTTACCGGCGCCTTGGATTCGCGGGTGGACAGCACCCACATCGATGGATACTTCGGACCGACGGCGAAATCTTGGCGTGAACCGATCTATCGGAACGTCTGGGGCTTGCACCGCGAATTCGGCATGGCAGAGATCAAGGCGCTCTACGGTTCCCGCCGCGTAAGTATTCATCATGGTGCGTTTCCCGTGCTGCAGGGACACAAGGGTGAATTGTGGAAGCCCGACCAGGCTGAAATGAGTGCGGAATGGCTGCGACTGCATGATTCCACCATCAACGTATTCGCATCAACCTTTTCGCGAACCACCGTCAAGGGCTCCGAGATGCCCATTCTCCACAATGCCACCTTGTTCCCAAAACCCGCGCCACAGTTGCCAGTTTCGCAGAAAACCGGGAGGATTCAGCTGTCGCAAACTGTTCGTGATACCCGCCATCAACGAATCTTCAAGGGTATGGAAACGCACGTGCAAAACCTCGTGCGGGCTTCCGAACACGTGCGCGATGAGCGTTTCCTGCTTAAGGTGTTGCCCGACCTGAAGAATACGCGCTGGTCCACGCTCAAGACACATCGGCTGCAGGATGCCGAGCAGTTGATCGAAGGCTCCAAGGCATTCCGCAAGGAGTTTCACGAGGAAGCGATGGGACGGTTTGAAGAGGACTACGTCGAACTGAATCCCCGCACGCGCAAGATTGCGGAGACGGACAATTGGATCGCCTACGATGTGGTGTTGCAGGTTTATCCGGAGCTGATCGCCTGGGGCGCGCTGGTGTTGCCGAAGGACCTGAAGCCGGGTGAAAAACGGCCGGTGGTTGTATGCCAACACGGTCGCAACGGCGTGCCCTTGGATACGATCAATCGCAACAAGACCGCGTACAATGACTTTGCCGCCAAGCTGGCGGAACGCGGCTTCATCACCTTTGCCCCGCACAATCTGTATCGCGGTGAGGACCGTTACCGTTGGCTGGACCGCAAGGCCAACACGATCACGGCAACGTTGTTTTCATTCATCATCGCGCAACACGAACAGACGCTGAAATGGCTGGGCACCTTGCCCAATGTGGACGCCGAACGTATCGCCTTTTACGGATTGAGCTATGGCGGTGAAACCGCCGTTCGCGTACCGACCGTGCTCGAGGGCTACTGTCTTTCCATCTGTTCCGGCGACTTCAATCAATGGACCCGCAAGGTCGCTGCGACCGATCAGCCATTCAGCTTCATGCGTACGATCGAATGGGAGATGCCCTATTGGAATCTCGGTCATACCTTTGACTATGCAGAGATGGCCTACCTCATGATTCCGCGGCCCTTCATGGTGGAGCGCGGTCACCACGATCTCGTCGGACGCGATCAATGGGTGGCCCATGAATACGGCAAAGTCCGCTGGCTCTACGCCCAACTCGGCATGGATGATCGCACCGAGATCGAGTATTTTCAGGGCGGCCACAGCATCAACGGCAAAGGCACCTTCGACTTCCTGCACAAACATCTCAAGTGGCCGAAAAAGTGATCCCGGCGCAAGTGTCGTAGCGGTGACGTCCACGTCGCTGCTGAAGGCTGATGTTTTGGGAGCGGACAACAAGGCTTCCGGGCGTCCAGAAGCAGGCTCGCACAGTTATCAGAACACGCTTGTATCATGGCGATCGATGACAAGAAATGCGGCAAGGCATGCGCCTGCGGGAAGCACGAATATCAGCGTGATCGGACCATCGCCGATTCGAGCCACCACGAATCGTGCTACCCCGTAGAAGCCCAAGAAAGTGAACGCCACGGATAGCAACCACTTGTGTCGAGCGGATGGGTAGCGATGGCCGACCACTCGACGAACGCCCCCGGAAACGAAGAAGCTGAAAAACATCGCCGCACCGACGAGCGCTACCATGTTGATCGCGGCGCTGGAGAGATCAAGACGATCGAGAACGAGAAACACCGCGGCGGTCACAATGATACCTGCTACGGTAAGAGCCATGTCGCGACGAGACTCGGTCGCCAGTCGAAAAGAGTTCATATGCTCATGGGGCTGCCGTCGAAGAGATCGGTTTTGCACTCGCTGCCGGCGCGGCGAGAAACAGCGTGGGGATTCGGATGGACATGCTCATTCTACAGAAGGGTCCCGGCAAGTGCCACAGTCGTCCCAGATTGATTGAATGGTAGTGGAATTCGCAAAGAATTCCGACTTTGCAGGAGTCCTAGCAGCAGGTGCAAGCGGGAGCAGCTTGGAAGCGGAGCGAACTCGTTCTGTTGACGTTGACCTACTCCTTCCGACTCTTGGCGAGATACTTGCGCCAAGCGGCGATGGAACGATTCAGGTTCTGCTTGGTGTCTCCGCGGATGGCGTAGCATTGCAGGCCGATGTCGCCGGAGAATCCGATCTCACGAAGCAGTTTCAGGAAGGTCACCTGGTCGAAGGAACCGCGGTCCAGGGTTTGAATGAGTTGGCTCCAGCTTTTTCCATCCGTGTCGGCGCCGCAGGTGCTCACCCGTCAGAGGAGATCGCCGGCGCTTTCCAGGGTCTTTTGCAGATCGGCGTTCGGTTCCACCTTGAGGAAATGGCAGAGGTTGAACATCGCGCCGACGTTGTCGCGTCCGAAGAGTTTGGCGATGCGAACGGCATCGCTCAGCGTGTCGACGTAGAATCCGGCGTGGGGATAAAGCACAACCCGCAAACCCGATTCCTTGGCCAGGTCTGCGACTTCGCGCACGAACTTCACGGCATCCTCATCCATGTTGCTCGGACCTCGTTGAACGGTCAGTTCGATGATCGTGTCGTGTCCCTTGAACAGGGGAATGGAAGCGGGGATCGCCGGATTGATGATTTTCATGTCCCGGCCACCGCCGATCTTGCCGCCGATGTAGAGGGATGAGATCCGCAGACCGGATTCGTGATGGAGTTTGATGCGTTCCGCAAGGTTGTGTGGTTTCGCGGAACCCAGGCTGTCGAAGCCGAGTTCCTTGAGCACCTTGATCTGGTTGTCGGTCGGACCTAAGCGAACGCCGTTTTCGAAAACGAAGAATTCGGGTGCGAACTTCGCGGCACCGAAACCAGACACTACCGTGAGGAGGAGGGCGAGAATCAGCGCACGCATCCTAGAAGTTGGGTTTCTTCCAATTTGGAATTCCGCCGCCGGCTTTCTGCTTCTCGTAGAGCTCGATGAAGGGCTTGCCGGTGTCGAGCGGAGCGTCCTCGTTGACCATCAACGGGCGCACCTCTTTCCACCAGGCGTCGTAGGCCTTCATCATCTTGGCGACAACCTTCGGGTTATCCGCGATCACATTGGTTTTTTCACCGGGATCAGCGCCAAGGTCGTAAAGGCTCTTGCCAACCAAACGCCAACGTTCGTTACGTACCGCGAATCGTTGATGTTGGTAATCGTCGGGATTGGAGTTGCCCTTGCTCCAGCGACCGGTAGCACCCGCCTTGGCCCAGCGTCCTTGGTGGAAGAAGGTGTAGCGGTCACTCCATTTGGCCTTGGGATTCTCAATCAGGGGAACGAGGCTGCGACCATCGAGATCGACGTTCTTGGGCAGTTTCGCTCCGGCGAAGGCTGCCAACGTGGGGAACATGTCCACGTGGCGGGCGAGACGGTCGATGTCCTGGCCGGCCTTGATCTTGCCGGGCAGACGCATGAACAACGGGACGCGGGCGCCGCCCTGATTCACCGATCCTTTGCCGCCCTTCATACCGGCGTTGAAGATGCGGGAACCCTTGGCGGAACCGTTGTCGGTCATGAAGATCAGCAGCGTGTTGTCCGCCATGCCCCATTCGTCGAGCTTGGCCATGAGCCGGCCCATGTTGTCGTCGATGTTCGCAATCATGCCGAAGAACGCGATGGTGTTCTTGTCCTTCGCCTTGCCGATGAACGGCTTCTTGTATTCCTCAGGACAGATGAACGGGCCGTGCGGTGCGTTGGAAGGTATGTAGGCGAAGAAGGGTTGCTTCTGCTCGTGGCATTGCTTCATCCAGACCATCGCCTGCTCGAAGAAGACGTCCGTGCAGAACCCGCTGGTCTTCACAATCTGGCCATTGTGTTTGATGAAGGGATCGAAGTAGCCGGTGCCCGGGACCGCACCTTGAGTGCCGGGAAAGTTCTGACCGATCCCGCCGGCCCCATGAATGAACACCTCGTCGAAACCGCGGGCGTCCGGCTGATACGGATCCGCATCGCCAAGATGCCACTTGCCAAAGATGCCCGAGGAATAGCCGGCCGTCTTAAGCACCTGCGCGATGGTGACCGCCTTGAGCGTCATGCGTTCACGCTCGAGGATCGTGTGCGTCACGCCATTCTTGAACGGAGCGCGACCGGACATCAACGCAGCCCGCGTCGGCGCGCAGGTCGGACTGACATGGAAGTCGGTGAAACGGGTGGATTGTCCGTGGAGTTTGTCCAGGTGCGGTGTCTTAAGATAGGGATGTCCATGACAGCTGAGATCGCCGTAACCCTGGTCATCGGTCATCACGAGAATGATGTTGGGACGACTGCCGGCCAATTTGGCGGCGCGGGAAGCCGTCACCGATACGAGGCATGCCAACAGAAGGAAGGTGAGTCGTTTGAACATGCGGATTAGGTAGTGAAAGGACGCTTCGTATTCAAACAACAAATCTACTGCGGGCTTTCAACTCGCAGGATGCGACAGCCGTCGCTTGCGTTTGCGGAGAAGATCCGAATGATTTGGCGCTCCGACCGTCAGTGATTCGCAACCATGAAGAATTCCACCCGTAGAAATTTCCTCAAGTCCTCCGCTGCCGTCGGCAGTTTCTTTGTCCTGCCATCCGGACTGCTTGCGAAATCCCCGAACAGCAAGCTGTGCTCGGCCCATATCGGCACGGGTGGCAAGGGGCGGGTGGATACGAACGGGATTGCCAAGCACGACAATGTGCAGGTGCTCGGGTTGTGCGACGTGGATCGCAAGCGCGGTCAGGCGGACCACTGGCTCAATCGCTTCAAGAGCGCGAAATTCTACCAGGATTATCGCGAGATGCTCGCCGAGCTCGGCGACAAGGTGGACGTCGTCTCCATCTCGACCCCGGATCACACCCACTATCCGGCCAGCATGGCCGCGATGGAACTGGGCAAGCACGTCTACACCCAGAAACCGCTGACGCACAAACTGGCGGAGGCGCGTCACCTGGCGAAGTTCGCCGCCGAGAAGAAGCTGACGACGCAGATGGGCATTCAGAACCAGTCACGCGCCCCCTATCGTCTGACGCGGCATCACATCAAGGATGGCATCATCGGCAAGGTCAGCAAGGTGTACGTCTGGTCGTTCAAGAACTGGGGCTACGACGGCAAGCCGTACACCGAAGGGGAACCGATTCCCGAGTCGCTGGATTGGAATCTCTGGCTCGGCACCGCCCCGGAGCGTCCGTTTGTGAACAAGGTCTACCACCCCGGCCAATGGCGGAAGATCCTCGACTTCGGATGCGGCACCTTGGGTGACATGGGGATCCATATCTTTGACACCCCGTTCAAGTCGCTGGACCTGACGGATCCGTTGTGGGTCGAGGCGGAATGCCGGGCACCGAACGGTTTCGGTCATGCCGAGCAGAACAAGGTGCACTACGGCTTCAAGCCGACGAAGTACACCACCCAGGAGTTCACGTTCACGTGGTGGGATGGCGAAGGCGCACCGCGTCACGGTGACAACCCGGACCTCACGCTTCCCAACGGGGATCAATTGCCCAAGCAGGGTGCGCTGTATGTCGGCGAGGCCGGACGCATGGTTCTGCCGCATTGCGGCATGCCGACCTTTTACCCGAATTCCCTCATGGACAAAATCAATCCGAAGGAATTCAAGAACGTGGATCACTACACCCAGTTCCTCGACGCCATCGATGGCAAGGACGAGACCCTGGCCGGATTCGACTATGCCGGACCGCTCGCCGAAGCCCTGTGCCTTGGTGTCGTCGCCTGCCAGTTTCCCGGCAGGCGTCTCAAGTGGAATTCCCGCAAGATGAAGGTGACGAATCTGCCTGAAGCCAACCCGTTGCTCGAAGGCAAGTATCGGAAGTTCTGACAATTCAGGGTAAGGACGCGGCCCGCCCCGACACAAATGTGGGAGTGCGTGCGCGTCCGCGGACAAACGGCAGACGATCGACGGGCTTAGTAGAGTCGCTGGTCCCTGCCCAAGGCCTGCCGCAGTAAGAGATGGCTTCTTCGACTCACGCGGTCAGTTCCGGGATCGCCCGACCGGTGTCCACCAGGGCGGTGGGGCGACCGTTGAAGTCCTCGATGAGGATCTTGTGGTAGTCGATTCCCAGATGCTGGTAGATGGTGGCGATGAAATCCTGCGGCATGAAACGGCGGGAGATTGAGTCTTCGCCCTTCTTGTCCGAGGCACCCACGACCTTGCCGTGGTCGATGCCGCCGCCGAACCAGATGTTCGAGAAGGCGCGCGGCCAATGGTCGCGACCGGGTTGCTTCGTCCCGGCCGGTGCGCTGGCATTGCCGGCACCGGTGCTGGGTTGGTAGTTCACCTTCGGAGTGCGTCCGAATTCACCGGTCACGACAACCAGCACGCGTTCATCCAGACCACGCTCGTAGATGTCCTCAATGAGCGCACTGATCGCCTGATCGTAAACCGGGGCGCGGAACTTCAGTGCGTCGAAGACGTGATGATTCACCGCGTGGTCATCCCAGTTGCTCACACGACCGCAGAGCGGACCGGAGAGATTGCTGGTGATCACGTCGACACCCGCTTCCACCAAACGGCGGGCGAGCAGCAGCTGCTGTCCCCAACGATTGCGGCCATAGCGATCACGGGTGGCTTCGGATTCCTTGCTGAGATCGAAGGCGTCGCGGGCCTGCGGATTGGTCAGCAGCGTCATTGCCTGCTGTTCAAATTCGTCGAGCGCTCCGGTTTCGCCTGCGCGATCAAATGCACGCTCCAAGGTGTCGAGACTTTCGCGAAGGGAGACACGACGGCCGACCCGCTTGGCCTCGTTGAGGTCGTTCAGTCCGATGTTGGGAACGGAGAAATTCGACAGGTTCGGATCGCCGGTGACATTGAAGGGACCATAGGCATCGCCGACATAAGCCGTGCCGGAATAGGAACCGGGCGCGGGAACACCGATGTAGCGGGGCAGCGGATTGTCGCGCTTGCCATCCTGCGAACGCAGGTAATTCACGACTGACATCCAGGACGGCAGCCGCACCTTCGGTTTGTCGCGTGTGTCGGTGTCGCCCGTGAACATCTGCATCGACCCGGCGGGATGTCCGGCGGCACCGTTCACCATGGAACGCACGGTGGTGAACTTGTGCGCGAGCCTGGCCTGCTTGGGCAGGAGTTCGGTGAAGTGCACACCGGGAATGCTGGTCTTGATGGTGCCGAACGGACCGCGATATTCGATCGGTGCCTCCGGCTTGGGATCATAGGTGTCGATATGAGAGCAGCCACCCGGTTTCCAAACCTGGATGACGGCGGTCTTTTCCCGATCCGACGGCTTGCCGGCCGCGGCGCGCAGGCGGAGCATGCCCGGCAGGCTCAGGGCGCTGAAGGCGCCGAGACCGAACTGCATGAAACCACGGCGGTGGAGCGGCCCCTGGCACGGAATGATGGGAGATGAATTGCTCATGTGAATTCCTATTTCTTGTCGGCCGGCAACACTCTGATGCGGATCGGTTCGGAAACAAATATATCAACAATGTCCTTCGAACGCGACTTGCTTGAGGCGGCCTTGAAACGACTGGCGGCAGTGGCACTGGCCTTCTCCAGAGCCTTCTGTTCCGCAGCCGCGGCTTGGGCAGCTTCATCGGCCTTGGCCTTCTGATCGGCCGGGGCAGCTTTCGCGGCATCTGCCAGCTTCTTGGCCTTGGCGGCCATCTTCTTCGCGTCGGCTTCAGCCTTGTTCTTCGCGGCCTCAGCAAGGATCAGCGCGGCCTCATTGTATTTGTACTTTGCGACCGCACGACCGTAGAAGGCGATGGTGTGCTCGCCTTCCTTGATGCGCAGGGCGGCCAGATCCAGTTCGGCGTCATGGCTGTCGGACTTGAGCGGGGCATCGAACGCACATTTTTCGAAGCCGCTGCCAAAGGCCTTCAGCGAGATGTTGGCGCCGGAGAAATCTCCCCGGCGAACCAGCTGCAACGGGATCTTCAGTTTCGTTCCCGCCTTCGCTTCGAACACCTTGTCTTCCTTGGCGCGTATGGTGATCGGCGAGCCCTCGGCGCCACCGACTGAGACCGGCAGATCGGCAAACAGGCGCGGCGCGGGAATGTCATTCCGGGCATTTACAACCGGCCACTTCATCGAAGCGAGGCGCACCGGGCGGCGAACTTCCTCGTCACCGATCTTGGCGGTGGCAAACATAGTGGCTGTTCCCATGGTCCGCGGGGCGTCATCGGCGGCGGAAACGATCAGGATGCCGCGGCTCTGTTTGGCGGGAATCGCGAAACCGTGAGCGCTCATGCCTTTCGGCAAACCCTCCATGCCGAGTTGGATTTCGCCGTCGAATCCGTCGCGGCGAATCGTCACCACCTCGAAGGCCATGGTGCGCCCGTTGCGCAACGCGACGGGCTTCGAAAGGGCGTTGCGATCTCCGTTGCGAAGATTCATGTGCAGTGCCCAGGCGGCGACAGTGAAGTCCGGTTGGGCTTTGCGCACCATGAGGCGGTAGCGATGGCGCTTGATGCTGCGCGTGCCGCCGAACAGATCCCGCACCTGGAGACGGTGCAGTCCGTCGTTCGTGATGGTCACCTTGGCGAGCACATCGGCGGAACCGGCGTTGTAGGGCGGACCATCGTAGGAGTAGCCGTTGCTGGACGGTTTCATCGGCGGCTTGATGTCGTTCAGTTCGGCGACGTCGGTCAGCTTGCCGTCCTTTTCGTTCACATGCTGCACGAGGACAAACGGATCGGTCGGAAATCCAAAACGCTCCGAAACAACCTCGACCCACCATTCCTCGCCCTTCTTCGCGGTGAACTCGAAGGTGTCGACATCCGCCGCCGGATAGAAGCGACCGGTCACGTTGAGCGGCAGGGAAACTTTCTGGGCCTGCTCATGTTTGTTGTTCGGCTCCGCTTCTTCGAGGGCGGCAACTTCGGGCAGGAATTCGGGTCGCCAGGAGAATGAGCTGACCGTTTCGGCCACCGGATGACGCTGTGCCGGCGCATCCTTGGCGACTGCGGAGAGGGCCAGGCGATAGAAGTAGTGGCTGCCTCCTTTGTAGGTGAGGTCGTGAACCTTGATCACGTATTTGCCGTCCGCGGGAACGGCGAAATCCAGATGGCCACCGAGCCGATCCACCTTCAGGTCGAGGCCCTGTTCGTCGGCAATGATGAGAACGCCGTTCATACGCGAATCGATTCCCTTGGTGACGCACTCCACGACCACGCGTTGGTCCTTCTTCGCAGCAAACGAATAGTAATCGACCGACCGGGTGGACATGGTGGAATTGCAGACGGAATTGAGTTTCAACTCCATCGCCTTCGCCAAGGACTGGTTCCCCTTGGTCTGGGTCACCTCTGCGACCACACCGACGGTGAAGGCGCGGCAGGAAGAGATTCCCAAGCGGGTCATCATCCGTGCCTCATGCAATCCCTTCGGAACATTTTTGGCAATCGTGACCGAGTATTTGTTGGCCGTGCCCGTCGGCTTGGCGGTAATGCCGGGATGGGAGAAGTGAAGTTGTGGTTTCTCATCCAGGTTGTCCCCGGTGATGACGACCTCGAACGTCGTTCCCTGCTGGCCACCCATCGGCATGGTGGTCAGCAGGCGCGGGGCCGGCAGGCAGACGGACTGGGCCAACAACGAGGTGGCGGATGCGAGGCAGGTGATGAATGCAATCGTGCGCAACATTTTCTTAACGGACGGGGTCAGTGGTTGAAGAGGAACTCCTTGGTGTTCATCAGGGCCCAAAGGAGATCCTCAAATTTCTGGCGATCGGCGGTCGTGCCTTTGATCAGGTTGCCATTGGCGTCGGACAGCGGCTCTTCGAGATAATCCAACGCGATCTTCAGCTCCTTCTCGCGCGGCTCGCGGGAAAAGGCCGCCAGATAGACTTCGGTCACCTTCTCCTGGTTGGTCCGCTTGTCCCGGGAAAGGGCGTCGGCCCGGCCTTTCGAGGTCTTGAGCTTGGACTTGATGTCGGAACCGTTCATCAGGTGCAGGCTTTGGGAAAGGCTGGAGGTCTGCACACGTTCGCATTCGCAGACGCTGGAGCCGTCCGGTCGTCCAAACACCCGGAGGAAGGCGGAGGACTTGTTGTAGCTGTTGTCCGGCAGGGCCACGGCCCGCGTGCCGGCGGGAAGATCGGCAAAGGTGGTGGTGGCGCCCGTGAGCTGGTCGATGGAATCCAACAATACTTCGGCCATCAGCCGGCGTGGTTGAAAGCGCGAGAAGTTCTGTTCATCGACAAGGTTGTGTTCGTTCGGTTTGGAGCTGAGCTGATAGGTCGACGAACGGGTGATGACGCGCACGAGTTCCTTCAGGTCAAATTCGCTTTCGACGAAGTGTTTCTCCAAAGCATCGAGAAGCTCCGGGTTGGTCGGTGGATTGGTGTCGCGAATGTCATCTTCGGGTTCGATCAGCCCGCGCTTGAAAAAGTGTTTCCAGTAGCGGTTGACCAGGGCCTTGGCGAAGAAGGGATTCTTCGGGTTGGCCATCCAGTCGGCCAGTTGCAGGCGGGGATCATCGTCCGGGGCAATGTCCGGAATCTGGGTGCCCAACGCGGCGGGTCGGAGCATGGCGCCGCTCTTTACATTCTTCGCCTGCGCGATGCCGCGCTTGTGAAAGATCATGTCCTCACCCTGGATCCCCGTGGGCTTGCGACCGATCTGGCTGAAGAACGCGGTGAGACTGTAGTAGTCGTCCTGACTCCACCGTTCAAAAGGATGATGGTGACACTGCGCGCACTGCATGCGTACGCCGAGGAACAACTGGGCAACGTCCTCGATCTGGGTCTTGGGATCCTTGACGCGTTTGTACCAGGCAACGGGTGGGTTGCCGAGAATCGTGCCGGTGGCCGCCAACAGTTCGCGCACCATCTGGTCGTATGGCTTGTTGGACAACAGGCCGTCGCGCATCCAGGAGAAGAAGGCGAAGTTCGCCGTGATGTCCGCCGGTGAGTCGCGGCGGTTCTTCAGCAGGGCGGTCCACTTGTTCGCGAAGTAGTCCGCGTAGTCGGGACTGCGCAGAAGGTTGTCGACCAGCTGCTCGCGTTTGTCCTTCGCCTTGTCGGTGAGGAAGGCCTTGGTCTCCTCCATGGTCGGCATGCGGCCGCCGATGTCCAAGGTTGCGCGCCGCAGAAAGCCGGCGTCATCAATCGTTTCCGATGGCGGAATGCCGAGCAGCTCCAGGTTCTTGAACACGAGTGCGTCGATGAAGTTCTTCTCGGCCGGCAGCTGGTCGACTTTGGCGCCCAGTGGAACGGACACATTGAACACGCCGGCCTGCCCGCCGTAGCGCACCATGATGGCCACCTTGCCTGGGAGATCCGATACCTTCACCAATCCGCCGCCATTCACCTCGGCCATCGCCCGGTCGTTCGGTTCGTAGAGCGCCAACGCGGTGACATCACGTTGGCTCTTGTCCGAGTAGTGAGCGGTCACCCGGAGCTGGTTCTTGGCGCCCTTTTGCAACGTTCCCGATCCGGGAGTCACTTCGATGGATTGCAGGGTGGGCTCATCCTCCGCGCCGAAGGGCATGCCTTGGCTGATCCAGTCGCGCAGCAGTTTGTAGCCGTCGGAATCACGCTGCAGTTTGGCGCCACCGCCATGCGGGACCGCGCTTGATGCCTTCATGAGCAGCAGGCTCTGATCGGGGGCGGCGGGATTCATCCGGCGACTGCGCGATTCCTTCACGAGCCGCTCGTAATCGTCGTGCGTTTCGAAACCGAGGATCGAGAGCTCGAAACCGTTCTGTCCCTGTCCGGCCTTGGCATGACATTCACCGGTGTTGCAGCCCGCCTTGGTGATGACCGGAAGGACGTCGTTTACGAAGCTGATGGGTTTGTTCGCGAAGGCATCGGAATGGAGCCCAATGCCTCCCAGCACAACGAGCAGTGTCGTGAGCTTTCGGCAATTCAACATGCGTGTCGGCAGTGTCTCGAACATGGGCATCAACAATACTTTATCGGTCGTTTCTCGCCGTAAACAGAGCAAAATACGACGTTATCGGGCGATGTACATTCAATTATAGGATCGACCGCCATTGACGAGTGAGAACGCCAAATCCAAGGTCATCTGATCAACATGATAAACCGCATGAGAGTCCACTCCGCATTGATTGCCGCATTCTTGGCGATTCTTAACCCGGTTTCCACGTGGGCGGACGAATCGAAGCAGTTCCGCAAGCGGCTGAGTTCCGGCGATCCGGTCCGCATCGTGTGTTTCGGGGACAGTGTGACCGGTCTTTATTATCACACGGGCGGACGCCGGACCTATACCGACATGCTCGGCATTGCGCTGCGAAAAGCGGTTCCCAACGCCAAGGTCTCCATGATCAATGCCGGCGTCAGCGGCAACACCGCGGTGGCCGGTCTGAAACGCTTGGAGCGGGACGTGTTGTCCAAGAAGCCCGACCTGGTGACGGTGATGTTCGGGTTGAACGACATGGTCCGTCGTTCGTTGGATCAATACCGGAAGAATCTGGAAGAGATCGTGACGCGTTGCCGGGCAGCCAATGTCCAGGTCATTCTCTGCACGCCCAACGCCGTGACGGACACCTCCAGCCGCCCGACCTCGAAACTGATTCAATTCTGCCGGGTCATGCGTGAGGTGGCGAAACAACACCGCGTTCCGTTGTGCGACACCTATGCCGCTTTCGACCGGTTGCGGACCACAGACCGGCCACGTTGGCGACTGACGATGAGCGACGCGATTCACCCGAACATGGGCGGCCATCAGTTCATCGCCGAACAGATTGCCAAGACGATGACCGGCCAGGCGGTTTCAATGGAAGGAACGCCGCCTCCATCAGATCCCTTGCGTCACACGAAGAAACTGATCGCGGCCACCAAGCCGATTCACGTATTCGCAATGTCCCCGGCGGACGAATTGATCGCATCGATTCTTCAGCAAACGGGAACAAGCACGACCGTCAAGGCGACACCCTGGGTCACGGCCAACAAATCGCTGGCACAGTTCGAATCGCAGGCGCGAGCCACCGTGCGGAAAATGAAACCCGATCTCGTGATCGTTGCCGTTCCCGGGGATGCAGCCTGCAAGTCCGAGGAGGAATTCATCAAGGCGCAAACCTGGATTCACAACTGGTCGCAGAGTTTTGGCCGGCAGGAGTGGGATTGCGTTGTGATCCATCCCGCGGTTTTCCGCCCCGTTGTTCCCGCGACCAAACGCGATGAGTTGTTGCGGAGACTCGTCCGGGCGCAGGATCTCCACCTGATCGATCGGACACAGGGCGACGAACGATCAGCAAAGGAGATCGTCCGCGCGTGGTTTCAGCGGGAGTTGAAGGATTGAATCTTCCTGACCGTGCCTCGTCCGAGAAGGCATGAATAAACCTGTCCTCTTCCTCCTGTTGTTCTCACTGGCGGCATTCTCGCCCGCGATGGCCGAAACCATCGTCAAACTCAGCGGTGTGCATCTGTGCTGTGGCGGTTGCGCCAAGGGAATCGCCAATGCGGTCAAGAAAGTGGAAGGTGCGGAAGTGGTTTGTGATCGGAGTGCCAAGACCGTGACGGTCACCGCGGGTGATGATGCCACTGCCAAGAAGGCCCTGGCTGCCATCGGGCGCGCCGGCTATTACGGCAGGTCGGACAACTCCAAACTCAAGATCGCCGCCCGCAAGGCGAAGGGGGAGAAGGTGAAAGATCAAAAAGTCGGCGGCGTGCATCTCTGCTGCGGTGCCTGTGTGAAAGCGATAGACCGCGTCATTGCAAAGGTCGACGGCGCCACCGGACATGATGCGAAGAAAGGCTCCAAGACATTCACCGTAAAGGGTGAATACAGCCTCGCCGCCCTGCAATCCGCCTTTCAGGCCGAAGGCTTCAACGGGCGTGCGGTTCGCGCCAAGGCCAATAAGAAGAAATAGTTTACGCTTGGAGGCGATGCGTTCTGCCCGTGGGTGAATGGCTGCAGGGTTGAGGAATTTGCGGCAGGCGATTGCAACCGGACCACGTAGGTTCGGCGTTTATCACGAAATCACCCGCCCCTGATCGGGTGAATACTTGGCCTTCGGAAAACTCATGCTATCCAAGCACAATGGCCAACAGGAATAAATTGACGGGTTTCCGCCAAGTGAATCGACGCCACTTGCTCAAGGGGCTTGGAGCAGCTTTGGCGCTGCCGCAGTTCGAGACCTTCGGTGAGCTGAGCCAAGACAATGTCGGCTCAACCCGTAACTTTGTCGCGGTCGGGACGTATCTGGGCTGGCACAAGCCGGCGTTTGTTCCGGCGGCTGATGGCGCGTTGCGAGATTTGCCCCCGACCTTGAAGCCGCTGGATGCGTTCAAGCGGAAGATGTCCGTGTTCTCCGGGTTGGATCATCGGGCGCCGAATGGACACAACGCGCAGTCCAACTTCATGTGCGGACAATATCCCGGTTCGTACTCGCTGGACCAAATGATTGCCGAAGAGATCGGCCAGCAGTCTCGCTTTGGTTCCCTGCAGCTGGTGGCCGGATCAGGTGAAACGAGTCCCGGCAAGGCCCTGTCGTTTTCCAAGCAGGGGACGTCGCTGCCAATGATCGCCCGGCCGACCGTCCTGTATCGCAAATTGTTTCCGACCGCCGATGATCGGGCCCGCGCGGAGTATCTGCTGACCACCGGTTCCAGTGTACTGGATGACGTGTTGGAGGACTCGAAGTCGCTGCAGAAGATTCTCTCCGGCGACGACCGGGACAAGTTGGATGAGTACCTGACTGCGGTGCGGGCGGTGGAAAAGGACATGGGCAAACACCTCAAGACGGTCCACGAAGTGATCGAACCTCCGACGGGTGCGACCGCTCCCGAAACCGACCCGATCAGCCCGAGCCTGCAGATCGAGGCGGAGAACATTTTGTTCGATTTGATGGTGCTGGCCCTGCAGTCCCGATCAACCCGGGTGATCAGCCTGTTCCTGGATGGCCTCGGACAGGTCTTCTCGCTGGATGGCAGAAAGCTGGGATCCGGTTATCACGGGCTTTCCCACCACGGGAACGATCCGAACATGATCCGCGATCTGGTCGCGATTGAATCCGCGCATATGCACTGCCTTGCCGGGTTCCTGAATAAACTGGAGTCCAAGCAAGGCGCGAACGGGAAGAGCCTGCTGGATGACACCGTTGTGTTGGTGGGAACCGGCATGGGCGATGCGTCCCGTCACAGCAATCGTGATCTGTCGACCCTCGTAGCCGGCGGCGGATTGAAACACGGGTTCCATCACAAGTTTGATCCCAAGGGAGAAACACTGCTGGGTGATCTGTATGTTTCACTGCAGCAGCATCTCGGCATGGAGGCGACGCGGTTCTCGAACGCATCCCGCAACCTCAATCATATCATTCTGTGAAGAAGCGATTCGCGCTGCTCTTCATCCCGTTTTGCTTTGGCTCCTTTGCGGTAGCCGAGCCTGTGCGTCTGCCCGCTCATCTTACCGGGTTGTTGGCCAACAACTGCACTGACTGCCATGACAAAAGCCTGGCGAAGGGGGGCGTCAATCTGGACGTGGCGTCAGTGGATTGGAGCGACCCCATTCAGCGCCAGACCTGGGAACAGGTCCTGAAGATGATCCGGGACGGCATCATGCCTCCGGCAGACAAACCTCAGCCGCCGCGCCAACAACGAAGCGAGTTGATTGCGCACTTGGATCAGCAGTTGGTTCGCAATACGCCCTTCGGAAAAACGAAAGTCAGGCGCCTGAGTAACCGGGAGTATGAGAAGACGATTCAAACACTCTTCAAGTATAGGGACTTCAAGTTGCAGCTCGGCTTTCCGCCCGACCACATCACGCATGGTTTTGATAATCTGACCTCCGGTTTGCAGGTGTCGAAGCCGCTGCTGCAGGCGTATGTGGAGACAGCGAATGGACTGGCGGATCGGTTCTTTCACTCGACGCAAACGGATGAGTACGAACCGTTCGAGTATTCGGGTGGCCCGGAACAGATGACACAGACCTTCTCGTCGTCCGAAATCCGGGACAACGGCAAGTCACTGCGATTGGCCTCCAGATTTTCCGGTTCGGTCTTCCGGGCATGCTCCTGGTCCTCCGACATGGAGATCAGGCGCTCGGGCGTGTATGAGATCCGTGTGGAGGCTTCCCAGTTCAAGCCGAAGTCAGACGAACCGATGATCCTGGAATTGCGGGCGCGCCAGCGGGACACCAGCGATCGAACCGCGGCGACCAAGTTTCGTTTGCTCGGGACGCTTGAGGTGACACAGACGTCGCCCGAGGAGTTGAAACTTACGGCCGTGTTGCACGACGGGGAAACCGTCATGTTCCGGTGGGCGAACTCCGAATACGACCACACCCGAGACGCGCTGAAGCAGGCCGCCGTGGCAAAGTTCAAGCAGGACCGGCGTTACCTGGCCGCTTGGCAGGACGTGTTGGCTCCAAAGAAGGGCAAGGCCCCACCGTCGGCATCCTTGCGCGGAATGAACGGACACGTGAAGGCGCAGGAGGCCTACCGGAAGCCTGAGCTTGATCTTGCGGATGCCACCCTGGATTCCGAGCGAACGAAAAAGGTGCTGGATCTGTTTGCCCGTAACTCCACGCAGTGCTTCTGCGATACCTGGGCGCATCTGATTTTTGAAGAGGGGCCCTGCTTGCAGGTGCATGGTCTGGAGGTAATCGGACCGTCCAAGATTGTGGATTCACTCACCGAGCTTGCCCGTCGACAACGCAAGACCGAGTTGCTCGGGCGACGGAACGAAGGGGAGAGCGACGCCCTCTACTTGAACCGATTCTTGAGGCGTTTCTTGCCGCAGGCCTTTCGCTCGGAGGTGAGTGATCAGGTGGTCGAGCACTATGCAAGCAAGGCAAAGGTGCTGTGGGGCAAAGGCGCTTCTTTCGACGAGTCGATGCATGTGATGCTTCGGTCCATTCTGTTGCATCCCCGTTTCCTGCACCGGGATATGAACTTCGACGCGCCGGAGTATGACCTGGCCTCGCGCTTGTCCTATTTCCTGACCAGCGGCCCACCCGATTCGACCTTGCTGGCGGCTGCCCGGAGCAAGGCCATCAACAACGATGCGGAATTGGAGAAACACGTGAAACGCCTCTTACCAAGGAGTGTGAATGATCCGTTCGTGCAGAGTTTCCCCAAGCAATGGCTGAACACGCGCTCCCTGGACTTCGTGATGCCGGATGCGAAGCTGAAGTTCTCGGATGACGATCTGCGATACGCGCGTAGTGAGCTGAAGTATTTCTTCCACGAGATCCTGAAGGGGAACCGCCCGCTGACCGATTTCATTGATCCTGACTTTTGTTACACCACCACCAAGTTCGCGGAGAAACACTATAAGATCAAAAATGCCCCCAGGAAGAAGGGCTACCTCAAGATCCCGATCAAACGTGGTCATCCGCATGGTGGGCTCCTGGCCATGGCTCCGACCATGATCGCGACGGCCAACGGGGTGGACACCCAACCGGTGGTGAGAGGCGTGTGGTTACTGGAACATGTCATTGGCAGACCTCCGCCCGAACCCCCAAAAGATGTGCCGGCCTTGACCCCCGACATTCGCGGCGCGACCACCCCAAGGGAGTTGCTGACGCAACATACCTCGGAACCGAAGTGTGCCGGCTGTCACCAACTGATCGATCCGTTCGGATTTGCCTTCGAGAATTACAACGCCGTCGGCGACTGGCGGAACAAGTGGCCGAAGATCAACAAGAAGATCGATCCGTCCAGCAGACTCTTCGATGGCACTGCGATCCAAGGACCGGCAGATCTGCGCCAATGGATGCTGAAGAACATCGATATCTTCGGCCAATGCCTGTCGGAAAAACTCATGACCTACGCTCTCGGCCGGGAGCCAAACTATCGTGAGAGAGCGGAACTCAGGACTGTGGTGCAAAACAACATCAAAAACGGGCAAGGCTTTCGGGAGCTTGTGATCGACCTGGTGAAGACCAAAACGTTTAGAGCCAGTTCCAAGGGATAGCCTTCTCACCGGAGAATTCAGAAAAACTGAGGCAGATCCGATTGATTCGGGTCAACACTTCCCGAACACTGCCGCAATTGGCGGATGTTAGCACAATTACTCCGTTAGAAACTATGCAATTAACCAATCGGAATTTGTCTTCTTGGCTCTTTGGCCTGTTCGTCCTCGGTAGTCTATCGGTCCTCAAAGCGGCCGAATTCAAGATGGTGGTGACGCCGGCGGAGAAGATTGAGGATCGGATTCAGCTTGGGGCTCCGACGCACACCATCAAGGGGAGTCAGTTTACTGGCGCGCATTATGCGGACTTGGAGTATCTGGACATCCACAAGGGCAAGGAGGATTTGCCGCTGAAGGGATACACCGAATACAAGAATCGGCTGATCGATTTCTATCGCCGGCAGGCACGCTTCTATCTCCGGCATCCAGACAAGGTGACCAAACTGCTTCCGGGTTTTCCGGCCTTGGACGGTGGGATTCACGGTCATCATGGGACCTATCACAAGAACGGGGTCCGTTCGCCGATGCGCGACAACATGGATCAGGGCTGGGTGCTGCAGTACTCCGGGCGCAATCGCATCTACGGAATCCACCTCGGAGCATATCGAGAAACCCTGTTGCGCTATGACACGGATGCCTGCCGTCCGTTGGAAGTCCTCGACAAGGGACGGGTGGACTATGATGACTACCGTTACTCCACAGCGCGGCGGGCGAAGTCCGTCGGTGACTGCCGGCTGAGTTGGGAGAAAGGCGGTTGGGGCAAGGTGCAGCCGTATTTCGTCGGCAACCATAGGTATCGCAACAAGGCGGTGCTGCGATATCGCATCGGTAAGACAGAAGTTCTCGAGGCGTTCACCCAGATCGAGATCGATGGGAAAACGGCGGTTGTTCAGGCCTGGCAATTTCCGCGCGGAACGGATGGGGAGCGTTACGAGGTGAAAGATGCGACTCTGGTTGCTGGCTCCAAGGTCAAGTTGGCCGCTGGCGTCTTGATGTTTCCCAAGACGAAGAAGCAGTATTCGTTGGCATTGATCCACGGGCTTGGCGGGGACAACAAGCCGGTTCTGGCGAAACGCAAGGAGATCGAAGCATTCAGCAACAGCCTGCGTTCAAAGACCAAGGGCAGCGACCAACTGATCTGGCCTCACACGGCCACCGGAAAGGGCAAACTGTCCGACGAGAAACTGTCCTATGTCATCGACACGCTGCCGCTCCCTGTAGTGAACCCTTACAAGTCGCCGATGTTCCTGACGGGGATCGACTTCGATGAAGACGGCAATGCCTATGTGTGCAGTTTGTTCGGCGATGTGTGGAAGGTCAGCGGCATCGATCATTCGCTCAAGAACGTGAAGTGGAAGCGGATCTTGGCGGGACTCAATTCGCCCTTCGGCATTCTGCACGAAGACGGAGTTCTATATGTCGGCGACAAGGCGGAACTGGTCGCCCTACATGATTTGAACGGCGATGAGGAGATCGATTTCGTTGAACGCAAGAACCAGGCGTTCAAGGGATTCGATCGCAACGTTCACGCGGGCTTGGCGAAGGACAAGAACGGCGCGTTTTACTACATCACTTCCAAAGGCATGGCCCGGCTGAAATACGACAAGTATGAGATCTGCTCGCCGCCTTTGCGCACCGCGATGGGAATGGGCATCACCCACGATGATCGACTCTGGTCCGCTCCTCAAGAAGGCGGGGCGACCCCGGCTTCAGGGATCTTTGAATACCATGACGGCGACGACCTTTACCGCCCGCAAATGAAAGGCACTCCCGAACAATTTCGCAAGGAAATGGCCAAGGTCGATCCCGCTTTGGTCTATCTGCCGCGCGGACTCGACAACTCCACCGCCTGCGCGCTGGCCGTGCGTTCCGATCGCTTTGGCGTATTGGGCGACAAGATGCTCAGCTTCTCCTACGGCGCTTGCGCCACGCAGATCGTTCTGCGCGATCGTGCGCCGGGGGCGAAGCGATTCCAAGGGGCGGCGATTCCCCTGCCCGGCTATTTCTACAGCGGGATCAATCACGGCGCGGTCAATCCCAAGGACGGCCAGGTCTACGTCGTCGGTCATGACGGTTGGGGCAGCTACGCCGTGGCCGACGGATGCCTTCAGCGTATTCGACATACGGGACGCAAGAGCCACTATCCAACCGCGTTCCGGATCTTCGAAAACGGGATCCAGTTGGACTTTGAACATCCCCTCGATGCCAAACTTGCCGGTCGTGCGGACAAGTGGTTCGCCCAGCAATGGAACTACGCCTACAGCCCGGCCTATGGCTCGCCCGAGTATTCCGTCAACAATCCCGACCGACTCGGGCACGACCACCTTCCGGTGAAATCCGTCCAGGTGCGGAAGAACGGCAAACAAGTGTTCGTCGAAATCCCCGATATCAAGCCGGCCATGAACATTCATCTCTATGGCGAAACCGGAGAGAATCGTGGCGAGGAAGTCGAAATATTCCTCACCGCTCTGCACCTGGCGAAATCAGAAAACAGCAAGGTCGCCAGCAAGGCGAACAACCTGGTGCTGCCTTACAAACTCGTCAAAGAGCGCGAGAAATACATCGCCCCGGATGATCGCAAACGAGCCAAGCACATCGTTCTCGGTTCCAATGACACCCTGCAGTTCATCGCTGACGCCAAGGCCAAGGAATCTCTCAAGAACATCCGGGTCGGTGACATGATCCTGTTCGAGGTCAAGAACCTCGGTCTCCTCGATGCCATGGCGCACAACGCCATCGTCGTCCGCAGCGCCGATGCCGCCGCCGTAGGCATGGCCGCCGATGCCATGATGGCCAATCCCGACGCGATTTCCTTTTCCTATGTCCCGATGCGGAACAAGGAAGTCAAAGACAAGATCCTCGCCTACAGCACGCTCGCTTATCCCCGCCAGTCGAAGGAATTCCTTTTTGAAGCCAAGAGCAAAGGCAAATACTCCATCCTCTGCACCTTTCCTGGTCACTGGCGATTGATGCAGCTCCATTTTGAAGTGAAATAACATGATGCGATTCCTACTAATCCTCCTCAGCTGCGCCTTGGTTGAAGCGGTCATTGCGAATGATCGATCGGCCTTGTTCAAGCAACTGAACCAACGGGAAGACATCTCTTTCCTGCAAGGCAAAGCCGGTAAACCTTACGTGCACTTCTTCGCCGCCGAAGCGGAATACGGCGCGTTCTTCAGTATGCCCATGATCGCGGAGATGCTGAACAAGTATCACCGCTTCTCCGTTTCGGTGAGCTACGCGCTGGATGACGACGGCAACATCGATTCACGCGTCAAGGACGGTCTCCAGGGATTCGAACTGCTCGAGCATGCCGATCTGCTGGTCGTATTCTCGCGCACGAAGAATCTCACGAAAAAGACGTCCGTCTTGTTCCGGGACTACCTGGACAGCGGCAAACCGATCGTTGGATTCCGAACCGCGAACCACGGCTTTCGCTTTGAGAAGGATGACCCCGACTCGAAGTATCTGGACAAGGAAGGCTGGGGACACAAAGGCCCGCAACTTTGCCACATGTGGAAACACAAATTCGGTGGTCATCACGGCGGGAGCAAGAGGGACGGTTACCTGACCGAGATCTTCCTCGAATCGAAGGCACCCAAACACCCGATCCTGAACGGCTTCGAACCCTACAAAGACCCGAGACACCTCTACATCCTCCTGAACGAACCCGGTAAAAAAGCCTACGACTTCACGCCACTGGTGCACGGGAAGGCCCTGAAGCTCTTCGAACACAAGAAGCATCTCCCCACCGTCCAACCAACAGTCATCATTTCTGATACACCGCGGAGAATGGTCTACTCCAGCACCTGTGGGGCAGACACGTTCAGGCATCCCTCCGCCCGTCGCCTCGCCCTTCAAAGCATCTTCTGGGCTCTCAAGCTGGAGGACCAGATTCCAGCGAACGGTCTCAAGGTTGATTTCCTCCGCACCTACGAGATCCCTGAGGACACCCATCTCCGAAAAGGCGAACCGCATCGAGGCAAGCCGAGCGACGTCTTCGGCAAATGATCTTGGAAACGGCTGTCGACTAGGGTGCCCTGCCTCGGATAAAATCTGAGCCGGATTGATTGTTGGGCAACTTGGAGAAGTTTGGCTTACCCCTCCGTGGAACGTGTCGAAGCCGATCAACCGCCGTCGAAAATGAGAAAGTTCAAAAAGGGATTTTGAGAACAAGAACGGCCGGATCAATCCGCCGTATTCGGAATAGGGCCTATCTTGCTGATGGCGATAAGGCGGAAGGTAAAAGGCGATCGGACCTCGGTTTTCGACCGTTACCTTGGCGGTGAACAGGTCGTAACCTTGGAACCTTTTGGATAGATGATGCCAACAAAAAATCGATTCCTGTTCTGTCTCCTTTCTGTGTCGCTGATGCCGGTATTGTTCGCCGATTCGTTGAATTGACCTTCGTTCCGTGGTGCTTCTTCACGTGGTATTGCGGAACATCCGGAGCTTCCCGAGACCTGGTCCGCCACCAAAAATGTTGAATGGAAGACCGACATTGAGGGGCGTGGTTGGTCTTCCCCGATCGTCTGGGGCAACAAGGTGTTTCTCACCACCGTGATCGATCAGACGGGGAAGAAAGAGGCCAAGAAGGGGATTTACGCGCGGGGCAATCTGCCGATTCCGAAGTCCGTGCACGAATGGTGGGTGTAGTGCCACGACCTTGAGTCTGGCCGGCGGGTGTGGAGTCACAAGGTTCACGAGGCGAAGCCTGCGCCGTTCATTCGAAGAACAGTTTTGCGTCCGAGACCCCGGTCACCGATGGAAAGCAGGTCTATTTCTATTTTGGCAATCTGGGTGTGTTTGCCTTCACCCTGGACGCTACGCCGGTGTGGGAGAAACGCTTTCGCCCACGCGAGACCAGTCACGGCTGGGGGACGGCTGCTTCGCCGGTCTTGCACCGAGAACGACTCTATATCGTCAATGACAACGAGGAGGATTCATGGTTGCTGGCCTTGAACAAGCGGACGGGCGAGCAAGTTTGGAAGGTCGCCCGCGGGGAACGGAGCAACTGGGCAACGCCTTACGTTTGGGAAAACAGCCGACGAACGGAGATCATCACCCCGGGTTCAGACATGACCCGTTCCTGCGATCTGTCCGGCAAGCTGCTATGGTCGTTCAAGGCAAACATGTCCCGGCTGACCATCGCCATGCCTTACGCGGACGGCGATCTGCTGTATGTCACCTCTGGTTTCGTCAACAGTCCACTGCGCCCCATCTACGCCATTCGCTCGGGAGCGACCGGTGACATCATGCTCGAACGGGATCAAACCTTCAGCCAGCATGTCGTCTGGTGCCAGTGGAAGGCCGCACCCTACACTCCCGGTACCCTGTTGTATCGCGATCGCCTATACGTCCTCCTCGACCGTGGCATGTTGTCGGCGCTGGATCCCAAGACCGGAAGCATCATCTATGATCGTGAGCGTATTTCCGGGAGGCACGCCTTCACCGCCTCGCCTTGGGCTTACAGCGGCAAAATCTATTGCCTGAACGAGGATGGTGCCACCACGATTTTTAAGGCGGGAGACAGCTTCGAGCAGTTGCACACCAATCGTCTCGCGGAAGACGACATGTGTCTGGCAACCCCGGTGATTGCGGGCGACCGTCTGTTGATCAGAACCAGCCAAAGGTTGTATTGCATCAAACAACAATGACTCTTCAACTGGATCCGTGGCCTGCTCTGCCTCACAATGAAAGCATTCCTTCCGTTTTTTCTGTGTCTTCCGTGGTTGTTGATTCCCGCCGGTTCCGTGGCGGCCAAGCCGCTGAATGTTCTGTTCATCACCATTGATGACCTGCGCCCGGAGTTGGCTTCCTATCGAACGGAGGGCATCCGAACACCGCACATTGATCGTCTGGCTACCAAAGGACTGCAGTTCAACGCGGCCTATTGCCAATACCCGGTCTGCAATCCCAGCCGCTCGTCTTTCCTGACGGGACTGCGGCCTGATCAACTCGGCATCCTGGTCGACAAGCTCGCGCTCCGCAACAAATGGCCGGAGTTGGTGACGCTACCACAACACTTTCGCAATCACGGCTACTTCACCGCTGGGCTCGGAAAGACCTTTCACATGGGCGTTGACGAACAAGGTCGCGAGACCCTGTTTCGCGATGACGTTTCTTTCGAGTATTTCTACAAGGCGAAAGGGCAGGAACCAAAGATTGGCAAACGAGGTGAGGGCCGCAAGTTGGGCGATGGCACTGTCCGGTGGGCGCACTGGCGGGCGGCGGAGGGTGGCGATCTGGCGCAAGCGGATGGGATGATTGCTGCCGAGGCGGTCCGCTTGCTGCAGGAAAAGCGCGATCAGCCATTCTTCCTCGCGGTCGGGTTTCACAAGCCGCACGATCCATTCGTTGCCCCGAAGGAGTACTTCGACCTTTATCCGCTCGCGAACGTGAATTTGGCGAATGATCCCAACGACTGGTCGGCGCTTTCCGTCCATGCACTACCCGACAATTACAACTTCCCGACGTTCCAGGACCAGGATCGGCGAGAGCTTGCGGCCGGTTTGCGATAATCCTGCTACGCCTTGGAACCGGCCGGCCTATACACACGTGACGCGACCTCAAGTGGGCATGGGTTTCAGCGTACGACAAGGTGATTGGCGCCTCACTCAATGGGGAACGAACGGGATGGGAGGACTGGAACTGTACGATGTGAAGCGCGATTGGGAAGGCTACTACAACCACGCGGCGGATCCGTCGCACCGGGCGCGGCTTGATCGTCTTTACGACCATCTGAAACTGGGCTACCCACAGATCACCCCCGGTCCTCGCTGACCACAGCCCAAAGCATGCACCAGCCAGAAAACAAAATCCCGGACAAAGGCAAGAAAGTCGGTATGCCACGCCTTGCCAGAATCATCGCGCAGGTGGATCCGGGCCGGAAGCGGCGCACCGGTTTCGTCGGTAATCGTGAAGGAGACGGGGATGCCCGCGGCAGCCTCAATTGACCGCGCACAGAAACAGAGGATGACGAGCCAATTGCTCAGGTCTGTTCGAAGGTTGAGACTACCGAAACTCATGGTGACCGATCAGAATACAGTGCTCCATTCGTCTCAAGCCGGAAGCATCGAGACGGCCGGCAAACCATCCGGGGGAGTCAGGGCAATTCAGATTCCCCGTTGCGGTTTGCCACTCTAGGTCATTCCCATTATCACACGGCTGTGCGTCTTTTTATCATCACATTTCAACTGTGCTGCGCATTTCTCCTGACGGGAGCCATCAATTCGTGGTGTGCGGATGGCCCGCTGCCGAAATTCACCTTCAAAGGGATTGCCCTGGAAGCGAAGGATCTCAAATTCGCCCCGACCGGGGAACTGGAGCGTTCCGCGTTGATCAAGATGGAGGGGCTCATTCCGAATCCGCTCGGCAAATACTACTTCTACTATTCGCCCCACAAGCACGCGGGAATCGGTCTTGTTTACGGTGACAGCATTGAAGGGCCCTGGACGGAATTCAAAGGCAATCCCGTGATTGAGGCCACGGCCATTCCCGATATCCGATGGTTTGAATCAACCGGGAAGTTTCACATGTGGGGGCATCGCAAGAATTCCCAGACGGAAATGTGGACCAGCACGGACGGACTGAATTTCGAGCATCACAGCGTCAGTATCGCCGCGAAAAACATCGGCACGAAGAATGCCACCTATACCCGCGCCTATGTGTATCCGCTCAAGCGGCACGGGAGCCGCTACTTCATGCTGTATTCGGGCTACTTCTTGGACCGGCAGATAC